>RFRL01000109.1 GCA_009924545.1 Planctomycetia bacterium
GCCCGCGCCCGACCCTCGGTGCGACGATCCTCTTCATGGCGACGGTGCTGCCCGCCCTCGGCGGCTGCTCCGCGCTCGGCACACTCACCTACATGGTGATGCCCAAGGACGTGCCGGCCGAGTTCGCCGGCCTCAAGGGGATGCACGTGGCGGTGGTGTGCAAACCGATCGTCGAACTCGAGTTCAGCGACGCTGGCAGTGCCCGTGAACTGGCCTCGTCGGTGGGGAACCTCGTCGAGCGGAACGTCCGCCAGGCCCGCGTCATCCCCCAGGACGAGGTGGCCCGCTGGGTCGACGAGAACACCTGGGTCGACTACCGGGCGATCGGCAAGTCGCTCGACGCCGACATGGTGGTGGGCATCGACCTGGAGGAGTTCCGCCTCCACGAGGGATCGACCCTCTACCGTGGCCGGGCCACCGTCAACCTCCGTGTCTACGACATCGCCAAGGACAAGCTCGTGTACGAGAAGCGGTTCGACGATTTCGCCTTCCCGAAGAACGGCGCCATTCCCTCGACCGACCGCCCCGAGTCGCAGTTCCGTGGGATGTTCCTCCAGTTGCTCGCGCAGCGGATTGCCCGGAGCTTCCACGCGTACGACAGCCGCGAGCAATTCGCCGACGACAACCTGACGTTCTGACGGCTGCCGTCAGAGCCGTTTCAGATCGCGCTTCGGCTTCGGCGGGGCGAGCATCCGCTTTTTGTCGTCGTTCGGCGCGGTGGGATTGTTGTTGCCGTTGCCGTCCTGCATCTTCGGGTCGTTGACGCCGGTGTGGGATTCCCGCCACCGGTAGCCGAGCGGCACCCGCAACTCCTCCCCCGCCACCAGGGCCCAAGGGGTTCCGTCGTGCTCGGCGACGACGCGCTCGAGCAGCTCACGGGCCTGCTTCGCCTGTTTCTCGGTCTGCGAGCCGACCGTCACCTCGTCACTGGGCTCGAGCGTCCAGGTGTCGCTCTTGGCGTCCTTGAACTTCATGCCCAGCTTCGCCTGGGCCAGCATCTGGTTGTAGGCGTCGGTCCGGACCTTGGCGGCCAGCACGCGACCGAGGGCCAAGTCGTAGGCCGCTTGCCAGCGGCGCTCGGTCACCTGGGGCCGGTCGGCCAGTCCGGCCGAGAGCTTGCCGTGGAGATCGTCGAGGCGCGGGGCGGCGACAGCCGCCGTGCGCTGGGCTTCAGAGAGCAGTTGGGCGAGCGTCCCGTCGTCTTGCCGGGGAAAGACCATCCGCGGCGCGGCCATGGGATCGACCTGTGACGAGCGGGCCGCCTCGACGAGCGCCTCCTTGGCCCGATTCTTCTTGATGTCCTGCTCCTGGCGGGCCACACCCCGGTAGTCCGGCTGGTAGGCGAGCATCACCTGCGGGTCGAAGAAGTAGCGGAGCTGCGCCTGCATCGGCGGCGTCATCTGGTTGGTGACCCGCCCCCGTTCACCGCTGTTGCCGTGGACCCGGAAGTAGATGCCGCCGGTGTCGGCGCAGAGCTTCGACAGGCGGAAGGGACCGAATCCGGAATCGATGGCCTCGTCGGCGAGCCGGTCGGAGCGGATGTGGACCACCTCGGGGAAGTGCGTTTCGGGCCCCTGTTCGATCACCGCCCACTGCTCACCCTGATCGTACTTGGGGTCGAGCTCGACGTATTTCATCCGCACCTCGCGGATGCCGAAGGGCGCCGGCACCCCCACGACGTAGACCGGAATCCCCAGGGTCAGGCATTCCTTGGTGGCTTGATCGGCCATGTCGACGTCGTTACCGACTTCGTCGGTGAACACCACGATCATCACGTTGCGCTTCGGGGCGGAGGTGCGGAAGATCCGCGCGGCCTCCGCCGCTGCGCGGATGGCACGGAAGGTCATCTCCACGCCGGAGTCGTCCACCGGCACCGCGTTGATGGCCTCGATCACCTCCGCGACCTCGTGGGTCGGCTTGGGGGTGACGAGGGTCACGTCCTTGCCGAAGGCCACCACGAGGTTGGTCAGGTCGGGGCGGTTGCGCCGCGAACGGTTGGCACCCAGTTCATCGAACACCCGCTCCAGGCGCGCGGCGATTTCCTTCCGCTGGGCCGAAAGACTGACCGACCGGTCGAACACCCAGCAGACCACGGTCGGGCGCTGGTCGAGGGAAGCGGCGATCTCGGCCGTGAGCCGATCGACCGCCCCGGTGGCACCGGTCGTCGAAACCCCCACCGCGCCGCGGACCACGATCCGTTCGTCGAAGGCCTGGGCCGTGGGGAGCGCCTCCAGCGGTTCCAGTTGCAGGTCGCCGAGCGGATCGGATTCGGTGACCGGCGTGACCGACACCTCGGCGAGCACCGGGGCCAGTGCCTGTGCCACACCTTCAGTCCGGTCGATCCCTGCGCCGGGGGCCTCGGGCAGTTCGTCGGCGACCACCATCTCCTGCGGATCGAGGGGGACGTCCTCCTCGACCACCGCGGGTGACTCGATCACCGTCACCGTCCGCGGCGGGGTGGACGGGTCGATGATCACGAGCCCCAGGGCCAGCAGGACGATGACATGCACCAAGAGGCTGGTGAACAGTGCCGGCATGTCGCCGGCCTGGATTCCCAAGGGGGAGACGAGCCCGGAATCGGCCGCCCCGGATAGGGATGCCGGCGAACTGCGGATGGCGTCGGTGGACACGGGGAGCACCTCTCCGGGAAATCATAGTCTATTGATCGGCTCTTGCACGACCTGGTCGGAGGGGAGACATTGCCGAGGATCGGTGTTCCGGGGCCGCTTCCTGCCGATTCGCCGGCCGCGGCTGCTGCATCGGCCGGTCGGTGGTGTCGGTTCATCGGGCGGGGGCGGATCGGACAGGTGGCCCCCGTCGCCGGAGATCCGGATCGGGGGGCTCCGGATCGGGGGGGCTCCGTCGGCTGCCGTGCCCGGCGACAGGTTCCCCGACCGGGAACGGGTGGGCCCGAACCGCAGGATCGATCGACTGCGTATCACCCGAAGCGGTGTGCCGTTTTTTCGTTCAGCGCTCGCTCAGTTCTCCGCAGGGTCCCACGATGAATCCCCTCCGACCAGATGACGGTGCCGCGGGAACGATGCCCTCCCGCGACGGCGGCGATTCCGCGGCGCTGCACCGCTCCCCGGCGCCCCGACACTGGCAACGGCGGCGTCATCGACCAGGCGCGGGTGGTGCGCGCGGGCCGGTCTCCCCGGGCGGCCCCGCTGGCCGGCCCACGGGGTCGAAGCCCGGTGTCGCACTGGGGGCCCTGTGCTTCACCATGGCGGCGGCCACGGTGGCGATGGGCCAGACCACGCCCGTCCCTGCCGGCGCGGCGCGGCCACCGGCTGTCATGCCCGCTCCCGAGCAACTGCAACTGGAGACGTCTGACGGTGTGGGATTGACGGCCTGGCTCTACCGGGCACCCGAAGAGCAGCCGGGCCACACCTCCGGCGGTACGGCGAAGTCGGGCGGCAACGCCCCTTCACGCCCCCCGGTCCGGACCACGGTGATCCTCCTCCATGATCTCGGTGGTTCCCACGAGTCCGTCGAGCCGTTGGCCGTCGGATTGCAGCGCGGCGGCTGCCACGTCATCGCCCCCGACCTCCGCGGCCACGGCCAGAGCACGAAGCGACTCGACGCGCCCGGGCGCGGCGACACCCTCGAGGCGAAACTCCTCAAGCGCGGTGACCTGGAGGCCATGGCCGCATCGGCGGGGGGCTCCGTCCGCGACCAGGCCACCGCCCGTGGCGACGTCGAAACGATCCGCGATCACCTCCGCGGGGGTGGCGAAGCGGGCGGTCCGAGCCTCGACCGACTGGTGGTCGCCGGAGTCGGGGCGGGAGCCACACTGGCCACGCTGTGGACGGCGGCGGACGCCTCCTGGCCGCCACTCGCCACCGGTCCGCAGGGGCGACAGGTTCGGGCCCTGGTGTTGATCAGTCCGGCGTGGACGCCGCGGGGCCTGCCCATCCTGCCGGCCCTGGGCCAGGATGGGGTGAAACGGGACCTGCCGATCCTCGTCGTGGCCGGCCGGGGCGATCGGGACGCCACCAGGATCTTCGACCAACTGAAGAAGAACCGCCCCCAGGAGTGGTTCGAGCAGCGCGTCGGTCAGAAGCCGGCATCGGCGCCGAAACTGGATCGCCCGGCCGACGCCACGACGGTGTTCCTCCAGATCGACAGCGAAGACTCGAGCGAAAAACTGCTTGGCGGCCGAAATACCGACCCGACGGAGATGGTGCGGGGCTTCCTCGGCGTGGTGCTGGCCGGAGAACGGCGCGGAAGCGACAGGCCGTGAGTCCGGGCCGCTGCGCCGCTCGGCCTGCCACGCGCCCGGACGCACCAACGACTCGGGCGCTGCCGCCATCGCCAGTGGCTGACGGCGGGCCTCCTCAGGGGAGGCGCAATTCCGTCCCCTGGGTGAGCAGCGCCGGCGCGCGCACCTGGTCGCGGTTGGCCTCGAACAGCATGCCCGCGTAGCGTTGGTCGCCGTAGAAGCGGCGGGCCAGCGATTCGAACGATTCACCCGGTCCCACCACCACCCGTGCCGGTCGCTGCGGGGGGGCGATCACGGGGTTGGCCGGCGGCGCCGCGCCCTGCGGATGCCACACCGGGGGCAGACGTAGCGGAACACCGACCGGGAGGAGGGCGGGATCGCCGATGCGATCCCGGTTGGCCGCCAAAATCGCCGGCGCGGCTCCCGGATGGCCGTAGACGCGTACCGCGATCGTCGTCAGATCGTCCCCGTCCCGGATCACGTCACTGGCCACCGCTGCCGGCCGCGCCAGGACGACGTGGGGATCGGCACCCAGTCCCCCGGCGGCCGGGAACACCGGACCGGCGCCGGGGGGCGGCGGCGCGACGTCGAGCAGTGGCGGGGGTGGCAAGGCCAGCGTCGATCGGTAGGCCATGTCCAGCGGCGGCGGCCCCGCCACCCCACTTCCCGACGGCGGGAGCGGGTCGGGCGGGGGCAGACTCGCGGTTTCCTCCAACACCGGGTCGGGCTCGACTGCTGGCCGCGGCTCCACGGGCGCCGTCGGGTCGGGGATGGCGTGGGGGACGATCGCCGACGGCTCGGCAGGCACGACCGAGGCGACCATGGAGAGCATGGGCGCCTGCCCGTCGAGAACTCCCTGGATCCGGGGTGCAGCCATCGCCATCCCGGCGGCGACGAGCGCGACACCCGTCACCAAGCGGATCCCCCGGAACACGCCCCTCATGGCACCCTCGCCGCGGCTTCGCCGGGCCGCACCTGCGGACCCCTGCAAGTATGCCCCACGGCCGATGCCGATGCGGGAGCGCAGCTCAACCGGCCCGGGCCGCGGTCCGCATCCCGGCGGCACTCGGCGCCGCCCCGAACCGCTCCTGCAGCCAGAGCACGATCGGCGAAGCGATGTAGACGGTGCTGTAGGTACCGGTGATGATCCCCACGAGCATCGTGAAGGCGAAGGCATGGATGCCCTGGCCTCCGAACAGGTAGAGGATCAAGGTGGCGACGAGCACCGTGCCGGACGTGAGGATCGTGCGGCTGAGGGTCTGATTGACGGCCTTGTCGACCATGGCGGCGGTGACGAACGCCTGCTTGCCCCTGAGTTCTCGCAGCCGGTCGAAAATCACGATCGTGTCGTTGATCGAAAAGCCCACGATCGTGAGGAGGGCCGCCACCACGTCGAGACTGATCTTGAAGTCGTCGACGAGGGCCCACCCCAGGAAAGGCGACACGAACCGGCTGATCGCCAGGCAGGCGATGGCCACGAGCACGTCGTGGGCCAGCGCCACGACTGCAGCCACGCCGAAAGCGACGTTCTGGAACCGCAGCCAGACGTAGAGCACGATCATCAGCAGGCTGGCAAGCAGGGCGTAGACCGCCGTCACCTTGGTGTTGCCGGCGACCTTGCCACCGATGCTGTTGGCCGACAGGTAGACCGGCGTCTCGGCCAGCTTCGCCGAAACACGGTCGAGGACCTTGCGCGTGGCATCGGCGTTGAGTCCGGTCTCCAGCGTCCAGGCCGCGTAGGCCTTCGTGCGGCTGGTCATGCCGGGGGACTGGAGGGTGAACACCGCTCCCGTGGCCCCCTCGGCGGCCAGCGCCTCCTCGAGCGTGGCCTCCAGGGTGGGGAGATTGATCCGCTCGGGGAACGTCAGCGGCACGGTGGTCGCCAGGGGCGGCGCCTGGCCATCGGCCGCCAGCGGCCGGCTGCCGATTTGCCCGTACTGCATCGAGTAGGTCGCCAGACGGTCGGGAAACACCCTGCGGAGCGTCTTCTCGACCTCCCCCTCACCCTCGCCCGCGCTGCGGAGCGAGGTGTCGATCTTGTAGCGGCTGCCCGCGGTCACGTCGGCACCTGTGATGGCGCTGACCGCCACGTCGGGGAGTGCGGACACCGCGCTCCGCACGGCCGCGACGTCCATTTCCTGCCCCGGCTTGAAGGCCACCTGGACGCTCGTCCCCCCGGTGAAATCGATGTCAAACAGCCCCTGGCCGCGCTGCCACGCGGCGAGCAGGCCGAGGAGGATGAACGCCGCCGAGCCGATGATCGCCGGCCGCATCCAGGCCACGAACGGGAAGTTGGTCTCGCCGAACACCCGGGCCATCGACAGCCGCTTGATCCACCGGCAGCGCTCCGCCAGATCGAACATCACCCGCGCACAGAACACGGCCGTGAACAGGTTGAGGGTCAGACCGAGGATCAGCGTCACCGCGAACCCCTTCAGCTGGTCGGTGCCGATGGCGAACAGCACCAACCCGGTGATCAGCGTGGTGAGGTTGGAGTCGACGATCGTGGAGAAGGCCCGCTGGAAGCCGTTGCGGATTGCCGTCCGCAAGGAGGCGCCGCGCTGCTGCTCCTCGCGCATGCGCTCGTAGATGAGCACGTTGGCATCGACCGCCATGCCCACCGAGAGGACGAGCCCCGCCAAGCCGGCGAGCGTGAAGGCGGCTTTGATGGAGATCATCACCGCGACGACCAAGAGGATGTTGAGGAGCACCGCCAGGTCGGCGACGAAACCGGCGAAACGGTAGTACACGAGCATGAACAGCAGCACCAACGCCGTCGCCACGATCATCGCCCAGGCCCCCGATCGAATCGTGTCGGCACCGAGTTGCGGGCTGATCTTCTGCTCGCTGATCGGCTCGCTGACGAGGGCCGCGGGCAGACTCCCGGCGTTGAGCACACCCACCAGGAAATCGATGTCGGCCTTCTTGAAATCACCGGTGATCTGCCCGTTGCTGCTGATCGCCTCGCGGATCCGCGGCGCCGAGAGGAGGACGTCGTCGAGCACGATGCCCAGCCGGCTCTCCAACCGGTTGGCCGGGTCGGGCAGGTTGTTGCCCGTGAGGGCGCCGAACAGCGTCGACCCGGCGGTGTTGAAGGCGAAGTTGACGCACGGCTGCAGGCTCTGGTCGAGGCTCGACATGGCGCGCACGAGATAGCCGCCGTTGACGTTGAACTTGTCGAGGACCACCAGCACCTCGGTGGTGCCGTCGGGCCCGGGCCGGGTGACCAGCCCCTGAGGATCGAGCTGGGCGGTATCGAGCCGGATCCAGCGCCCGATCTGGTTGCCCCTTTCCATCACGGTCGTGCCCGGGGTGCGCGAAAGCTCGATGACACGGCCGTGACGGGGATCGAATTCGTTGGCGGTGATGCGGAACTCGAGCACGCCGGCGCTCGACACGGTCCGCTTGATGAGATCGACCTCGGCCTGATCGACTTCCGGCACGATGACCTCGATCTGGTCGAGGCCGAACCGGCGCACCGTGACCTCCTTCTGACCGCCGGGATTCACGCGGCGGCTCACCGCGGCCACGAGCTTGTCCATGTCGATCGGATCGGTCCGACCGCGGACGTCGAACACGATCTCGTTCGCGGCACCGCGCCCCGCCAGCGGGACGAGGCTGCTGTCGGCGAGATCGAGGCGAGTGATGTCGTCGACGAGGGTCTGGCGGGCCGCGGCGTCGGTCGTTCCGGGGCGGACCGTGATCCGGCCATCGGCCGTGCGGCTGACGCTCGCCCCTTCGCGACGGGCCACGAGCTGCTGCACCCGGCCAACGCAGTCGTCGACCAGCCCGGCGACCTGCTTCGACCGGTCGATCTCGTAGACGAGGATCACGCCCCCCTTGAGGTCGATGCCCAGACGGGGCGGCCATCCGAGGGCCAAGACCACCGCCCCGGCGGCCATGGCCACCAGAACCGCCGCGAGCCGGGCCCACATGTCGGCCACCCGCAACTGCCTGGCGAGCAACCAAGCGAGGAGGGTTGGCACGACCACGGTGGCCAGCGTCAACAACCAACTCACCCAACTCTCACGCCACCATTCCACCGCGGGCACGGCGGGAACCGCGGCCTGGGCGACGAACGAGAGGACAGCCAGAAGGGTGTGCATGGCGATGGTTCCGATGAAGCGGCTGCGGTGACCAACCGGGCGGAGCGGTCGGTTTCCAAGGATGACGGTGTTCGGTCCCCCGAGGCATGAACAGTGACGGCCTCCCGGGAATCAGTCGCCGGAAGGTGATCCGGTCTCCATGGAAGGATCGAGCACCCGGGCGATGCTCGCCAGGGTGACCGTGATCTTGGCCGACCCTGTGTCGTCGATCTTCAGCACCACTCGCTGCCCTTTGCGATCGACATTCGCGACGGTGCCGTAGAACCCGCCGGTGGTGAGCACGCGGTCGTTCTTCTTCAACCCCGCGATCACCTGGTCCTGCTTCCGCTGCCGCTCGCGCTCCGGCCGCAGCACCATGAACCAGCCGAGGAGGAGGATCGGCGGCAGCACCCACCAGGGAAACAACTGCTCCCCTGGACCGCCGGCCGCGGGGGGGGCGGCTGCCTGGGCCACGAGCGCGACCGCTGCCGGGGCGGGGCTGGTGACGACCGGGATGGCAGCGGGGAGTGGGGGCATGGCACAAGCCCGGGTCGGGCAGGGAACCGATCCGGCCTGACGAACGGGCACGGGGAAAACCGACCAATGTAGTGGTCACTGCGAACCGCGGACAAGCCCGTCGTCTCCGGGGCTCGTGCGGCAAGGCCCGGCGGTCGGACCAACCCCGCGAGGAATGGCAGTCCTCACGCGGCCCCGGCGCCGCCCCCGTCGAGCGCGGCGAGGAGGCGGTCGTGCTCGGCCACGAAGTCGTCGGCCACAACGGCGCCACGGAGCCGGGCCATGAGCCGTTGGTAGAAGGTGAGGTTGTGGATCGAGAGGAGGATCGGCCCGAGCATCTCTCCGGCGAGGAACAGGTGGCGGAGATAGCCCCGTCCGTGCCGGCATGCCGGACAGGGGCAGTCGGCCTCCAGCGGGCTGTCGTCACCCGCGTGCCGGGCATTGCGCAGACGGACCTGCCCCGCGAACGTGAAGGCGAGCGAGTTGCGGCCGCACCGCGTGGGCAGGACACAGTCGAACATGTCGATCCCCTCGGCCACCGCAGCGACGATGTCGGTCGGCCGGCCCACCCCCATCAGGTAACGGGGCCGGTCGGCCGGTAGGTGCGGCATCGTGACGCGCAGGGCCGCCAGCATTGCCGGGGCCCCTTCCCCCACCGACAGCCCACCGACGGCGTACCCCGGCAGGTCGAGGGCCCGGAGCCGCGCGGCGCTCTCCTCACGGAGGTCGGGCTCCAGCTCCAACCCTCCCTGGACGATGCCGAACAGTGCCTGGTCGTCGCGCCTCTGGGCCGCCCGGCAGCGCTCGGCCCAGGCCAGCGAGCGGCGCATCGCGATGGCCACCTCGCCCCGATCCGCCGGGAGGGCTACCACATGGTCGAGTTGCATGGCGATGTCGGCTCCGATCCGCTCTTGGATCCGCACCGTCGCCTCGGGGGTGAGGTCGACCGCCGCCCCGTCGATGTGCGAGCGGAACCGCGCCCCGGCGTCGGTCACCCGGACCTGCCGCGCGAGGCTGAAGACCTGAAAACCGCCGCTGTCGGTGAGCGTGGGCCCATCCCAACCCATGAACCGGGCCAGCCCCCCGGCCGCCCCGACGGCCTCCTCACCCGGGCGCAGGTGGAGGTGATAGGCGTTGGCCAGGAGCATGCCCGCCCCGGTGCCGGCGACGCGGCCGATGTCGACTCCCTTGACGGTGGCCGCCGTGCCCACCGGCATGAACAGCGGGGTGGGAACCGGGCCATGGGGCGTGTGGAGCACGCCGGCCCGGGCCCGTCCGCTGGTGGCCTCGATGCGCAGGGTGACGGCGGCGGTCACGGTAACCCGTCAGCTCTCGGCCGCGCGCGGGGCGGTCACCGGCTGCTTGCCGATCGACAGGTAGGTGAACCCGCGCGACCGCATGTCGGCCGCCGCGTAGAGGTTGCGGCCGTCGATGACGACGCGGTCCTTCATCCGCCGGGCCATGTCGTCGAAATCGGGGCGCCGGAAATCGCCCCACTCGGTGACGATGACCAGGCACTCGGCTCCGTCGAGGGCCTCCATCGGACCGGTGGCGTAGCGGATGCGATCCCCGTAGATCGCCTTCACGTTGGGCATCGCCTCGGGATCGAAGACGGTCAGCTGGGCGTCGGCGGCGAGGAGTCGATCGAGGAGATCGATGGCCGGCGCGTCGCGGACGTCGTCCGTGCGCGGCTTGAACGCCAGACCCCAGATGGCGATCTGCCGTCCGGCGAGCCGGCCACCGAAGTGCGTGGCGACCTTCGCCCCCAGCACCTGCTTCTGAGCGAGATTGGTCTCGTGCACCGCCGCCAGGATGCGCGGCTGGATGCCCTTGCCGCGGGCCATCGAGGCGAGGGCTTGGACGTCCTTCGGGAAGCAACTGCCGCCGTAGCCGGCCCCGGGGAACAGGAACGCGAAGCCGATGCGGCTGTCGTGGCCGATGCCACGGCGGACGTCGTCGATGTCGGCCTCCATCCGCTCGCAGAGGTTGGCGACCTCGTTGATGAAGCTGATCTTCGTGGCGAGGAGGGCATTGGCCACGTACTTCGTCATTTCCGAGCTCTCGGGCGACATCACCAGGAACGGATTCTCCGTCCGCAGGAATGGCGCGTAGAGCGAACGGAGCCGCTCGCCGACGTCGGCCGACCGGACGCCGACGACGACGCGGTCGGGCTTCTGGAAATCGTCGATCGCGGCCCCCTCCTTGAGGAATTCGGGGTTGCTCGCCACGCGGCAATCGCGTCCCGTGCGTGCGCGGAGGCGCTGCTCGATGCCGGCACAGGTGCCGACCGGCACCGTGCTCTTCGTGACCACGATCGCGTCCGGTTGGAGGTTGTGGGCAATCGTATCGACCACGCTCCAGAGGGCCGTGAGATCGGCCGACCCGTCCGCCGCCGGGGGCGTGCCCACCGCCAGGAAGACGATCTCGGCATTGGCCACCGCCGCCGCGGTGTCGGTCGTGAACGACAGCCGACCGGCCCGGGTGTTGCGGTTGACCAGATCCTCGAGCCCGGGCTCGTAGATGGGGATCTCACCGCGTCGCAGGCGTGCCACCTTGTCGGCATTGATGTCGATGCAGGTCACCGAGTTGCCGCTGTCGGCAAAACAGGTCCCGGTGACGAGTCCCACATAGCCAGTTCCAACGACAGCGATCCTCATGTGGGTGTTCCCTGTGGTGATAGCGGGCGCCGTGACGCCCGGAAGCAGTTCGGCCCAGTCATCATTTTCGCAAGGATTCCCGGCACTGTAGACCCCGACCCGTCGCTGACCGATCGTCCCACCCGGCGGCCGCCGCCGGACAGGCTCACCCCTCGACCGGCGGCGCCGTGGCCTCGGCGTCTTCGGTCTCACCGTGGGGCACCGGCACGACCGCGGCGAGGGAATCGCCATCGTCGAGCCGCATGATCCGCACCCCCTGGGTGTTGCGACCGATCGACTTGATCTCACGGACGTTGACCCGCTGGATCTTGCCCCGGGCGGTCATCATCAGCACTTGGTCCTCGTCACCCACGGCGACGATCGACACCACCTCGCCGTTGCGGCTGGTGGCCTTGATGTCGCGGACTCCCTTGCCGCCGCGGTGCTGGGTGCGGTACCGCATGCCGCTGGAGCCGCCGTCGGCGTCGCCCCCCTCGGTGTCCCCCTCCTCCACGTCGGGCTCGACGGGCTCCGACTCGACACCCGCGGGCTCGTCACCGGGGGCCGGCCCCGACAGCGGGGTGCCGGCGCCGAAGGGAGTCCGCTTCCCGTACCCGTTGGCACAGACGGTGAGCAGGGTGGCCGACGGATCGGCCACCACCATCCCCACGAGCCGATCGCCCGAAGCGAGCTTGATCCCGCGTACGCCGCTGGTGTCGCGGCCCATCGGCCGGGCATCCGCCTCCGGGAACCGGATCGCCATCCCCTTGGCGGTGGCGAGCACCAGTTCGTCGCCGGGACGGGTGATGACCGCATCGACGAGCTCGTCGCCTTCCCGCAGCTTGACGGCGATCAGCCCCTTGGTGCGGCGCCGGCGGTACTGCTCGAGCGCGGTTTTCTTGACGATGCCGCTGCGCGTGGCGAGGAGGAGGCACTGGTCGGCATCCTCGAAACCCGACACCGCCCGGCAGTCGGCCACCTTCTCGCCGGCCTCGAACTCGAGCAGGTTGACCAGCGCCCGGCCCTTCGCGTCACGGGCCAGCTCGGGGAGCTCGAACACCCGCAGCGAAAACACCTTGCCCAGCGTGGTGAACACCAGCAGCCAGTCGTGCGTGCTGGCCACGAAGAGGTGCTCGATCGGGTCCTCCTCGTCGGTGCGGGCCCCGGTGAGGCCCTTGCCACCGCGGCGCTGCGCCCGGTAGGTGTCGGCGGCGGTACGCTTCACGTACCCGGCGCGACTGATGGTCACCACCATCGTCGCCTCGGTGATCAACTCCGCCAGGTCGCGGATGTCGCCCGCCTCCCCGCTGATCTCGGTGCGCCGCTCGTCGGCGTGCCGGTCGGCGAGTTCGAGCAACTCCTGGCGGATCAGGGCACGGATGCCGGCGTCGCTGGAAAGGATACGTTTGAATTCGCCGATCCGTGCCAACAGCTCACGGTGCTCGCCGGCCAGTTTCTCCTGCTCCAGGTTCACCAACTGGCCGAGGGTGAGCCGGAGGATGGCGTCGGCCTGGACGGGGGACAGTCCGTAGGCATCGCTCACCCCGCGCTCCTCCTGGAGCAAGGCGAACCCCTCGGCCCCGAGAGCCCGTTCCAGGAGCGCGGCCGGCGCCTGGAGCTGGCACAACCGCTCCTTCGCCTCGGGCTGCGACTTGGAGCTGCGGATGATGCGGATCACCTCGTCGATGTTGGCCAGCGCCACCAGCAGCCCCTCGAGGGTGTGCTTGCGGCTGCGCGCCTTCTTCAGGAGGTGCTCCGTGCGGCGGCGGATGACGGCGATCCGGTGGCGGAGGAACTCCTCCAGCATGTTCTTGAAGGAGAGGATCCGCGGCTTGCCATCGACGAGAGCGAGGAAGATCAGCGAGAACGATGTCTGCAGGGGGGAGAACTGGTAGAGCTGGTTGAGCACCACGTCAGGGTCGGCGTCGCGCTTCAACTCGAGGATCAGCCGCACTGGCTCCTTGAGGTCGCTTTCGTTGCGGATCGCGGAGATGCCCTTGATGCGGTCCTCGTTGACCAGCTCGGCGATCTTCTCCTCGATGGCGTCGCGCGTCTGCTGGTAAGGGATCTCGGTGACGACGATGCGGCTGCGGTTCTTGCCGAACTCCTCGACGTGGGCCCGGGCCCGGAGCGTGATCGTGCTCCGCCCCGTGAGGTAGCCACGGACGAGGGCCTCACGGCCCATGACGATGCCGCCCGTGGGGAAGTCGGGGCCGGGCACGATCTCCAGCAACTCCGCCATCGACACCGCCGGGTTGTCGATGAGGGCCACCAGCGCCCGGCAGATCTCCCCGAGGTTGTGCGGGGGGATGCTGGTCGCCATCCCGACGGCGATGCCGCCGGCGCCGTTGACCAGCAGGTTGGGGAACCGGCTGGGGAGAACGACCGGCTCCGTGTTGCGCTCGTCGTAGGAGGGGACGAAATCGACCGTGTCGAGGTCGAGGTCGTCAAGCATCAGGGACGCGATCGGCGACAGCCGGGCCTCGGTGTACCGCATCGCGGCGGCGGGAAGGCCGGCGATCGAGCCGAAATTGCCCTGCTTGTCGATGAGCACGTGCCGCATGTTCCATTCCTGGGCCATGCGCACCAGCGTCGGGTAGATGACGCTTTCGCCGTGCGGGTGGTAGTTGCCGCTGGTGTCGCCGCTGATCTTGGCACACTTCACCCGGGCCGCCCCCGGCGAGAGGTTGAGGTCGTTCATGGCGACGAGGATCCGTCGCTGCGACGGCTTGAGGCCGTCGCGGACATCGGGCAGGGCCCGCGCGACGATGACACTCATCGCGTAGGTGAGGTAACTGTCCTTCAGCTCCTGCTCGATGGGCAACTCGACGAGCCGCCCCCCGGAATTGTCTCGCAGGCCACCCGGTCCTCCGGGAAGGCCACCCGGTCCTCCGGGCAGGCCACCCGGTCCTCCGGGCAGGCCACCCGGT
>RFRL01000110.1 GCA_009924545.1 Planctomycetia bacterium
ATCTCCACCGACGGCGGGTCGAGCTTCACCACGTACACCACGGCCAACGGTCTGGGGAGCAACTTCGTGTATGGTGTCTACGCCGACGGCAGCGCGATCTATGCGGCGACCGGCAGTGGCCTGAGCATCGCCACCATGAGCTCCCCCTCCGGCGTGCCCGAGATCGATCCGACGGGGATGGGGAGTGTGGCGGCGCTGCTCACCGGTGCGCTCGGCCTCCTCGAGCGGCGGCGGCTGAAGGCGAACGCCGCCTGACACGGGCGGGCCGGCATCGGCATTCACGCGGGGGGAGCAGCGCGACCAACCGCCTACTCCCCGCGCCCGCGGCGGGCCGCGAAGACCTCCGCCTCGCTGCGGCCCCACACGCGCGCCGTGTCGTCTTCGGCCACCGACACGAGCCAGCCACCGTCGGGTGCGAAGACCACGTGGCGCACCCGCCCCGTGTGGCCGCGCAGCACGGCGAGTTGGCTGCCGTCGGCCACGTCCCAGATCCGCACCGTGCCGTCGGCCGAGCCCGTCACCAACCGATCGCCACGCGGTGACTCGGCAAGGGTGAGCACGGCATCCTCGTGCCCCCCCCAGTCGGCAATCGCCCGCCCATCAGGCACCGACCAGACGCGCACGTGGTTGTCCTGGCCCGCCGAGAACAATCGCGTGCCGTCGGCCGAAAAGGCCAACTCGTTCACGCTCCCCGTGTGTCCGGGGCACTCCGACACCACGGCACCGCGGGCCGCATCGACGATCGTCACCATCCCGCCACGCAGCGCCCCCGTCGCCACGTAACGGCCACAGGGCGAAGCAGCCAGTCGCCCCACGAGGGCCGTCTCGTCGGCCACCCGCGCCAGGTGCCGCCCCGTCGCCAGCGAATAGCCATCGACACCCCGGCCGCGTCGCGCCAGCATCACGACGCCTCGGGCGCCTCCGCCGGTGACGCCGCCGCCCGGGGTGCCGTCACCCGGGGCTCCGGTCTCCCCGTCCACTCCGGGCGCCGTTCCGATCGCCACCGCCAGTGTCGTCACCGGACCCTGTTCCGCGTTGAACGTCGCCAACACCCGACCGGTCCGGCCGTCACACACCCGCGCCACGCCGTCGGTGCCGGCCGACACGCAGCGGCCATCGGCGAGCACCGCCACAGCGCGCACGCCCCCGGCGTGGGCCGGTAGGTCGGCCACCAGCGCACCGCTGGTGGTGTCGTGAACGCACGCGCGACCGTCGGCGCCACCGGAGAGGAGACTGCCGTCGGGGAGGAACGCGAGTGCCGTGACGGCACCATCGTGGACGTCGGCGGCGTGCACGCACTCGAGCGACCGGGCGTCGCGGACGACCAGCGCCCCGGAGGCGGTGCCACAGGCGATCCGCTGCCCATCGAGCGACACGGCGACCGCCACCACCGGTGCCGCCGCCGTGAGCACCGTCGCCGGGTGCGCGGAGGAGGTGTCCCAGAGGCGCAGGGTGCGGTCCACGCCGGTCGAAGCCAGCAGCGCGCCGTCGGGGCTGAAGGCCAGCGACGTCACCGCATCGGCGTGGCCCTTGAAGGTCCGCACGGGGCGTCCCGTGACCGCTTCCCAGAGACCGATCGTGCGCGTGCGGTCGTGGCTCGCCGTCGCCAGGAGGCGGCTGTCGGAGCTCCAGGCGAGTGACGAGAGGAGCCGGCCGTGGCCGGCGATCCGGGCGACCAGTTCGAGGTTCGCCGCATCACGGACCGTGGCCACCCCGGCGGTGTCGCCGGTGGCGAGCCAGCGGCCGTCGGGGCTCCAGGCGAGCGCGAGGATGCCATCGGGATCCTCTCTGGAGCGCACGGGCTTTCCGGTCGCCACGTCCCACACCCTGATGCCCCCGCCGGAATCACCGGCGGCGACCCGCGACCCGTCGGGGCTGAAGGCCGCGGCCTGGAACGGCTTCAGTCGGGCCGTGATCAACTGGTGGAGGCGAGTGCCCGCGGCTGAGTCCCAGATCCGCACCGAGCAGTCGAGGCTCGCCGACACCAGGCGGCGGCCGTCGGGTGAGTAGGCGAGGGCCGTGACGGGGCGGGTGTGACGCCCCGGGGTGGCGACGCGACTGCCGGTGGCGGCATCCCACAGGGCGAGCGTGCCGTCGTCGGCGGCGGCCGCCACCTGGCCACCGTCGGGGCGCAAGGCCACCAGTTGCCAGTCGGCCGCGGGGCCGGATCCGGTGGCGAGGACACGGCGCGTGGCCGTGTCGCGGATCTCCACGCCGGCGGCGGAGGCCGTGGCCAGGCGGGTGCCAGTGGCATCGAAGGCGACGGCCGGCACCGCTGCCCCGTCCTCCCCAAGACGCTCCACGCGACGGGGATCGTCGAGGGCCACAAGGTAGGCACGCCCGGTGCTGGCACCCGCCGCCAGGAATCGGCCTTCGGCACTCCAGCGCACCTGCTGGGGTTTCCCCTCGAGCACGCCCCCCGCCGCGATCAGGCACTGGTCGACGAGGGGCCACAGGCAGCGCATCTCGAACGGCAGGTCGGGGATCGCGGCGAACGGTCGGCCGGCGGGTTCGATGCCGATGTCGCGGAGCGTGTCGGTGAAGCACGCGGCGGCCGCCGCCGCGTTCGATCCGGCGGCGAGATCGGCGAGGCGGTAGAGGTTGGCGACGTAGAGCTGGCGGCGCGCGTTGGCAGCCTCGCGGCCCGACTCGGTCAGCCGGGTCTCCGCGAGGCGCAGCGCCTGCTCCTCGGCCTGCCGGGCCGTTTCGGCCGCCTGCCGGGAGCGCTCGGCCTCGAACGCGAAGATGCTCACACCGACCACCGCGCCGGCCAGCGAGACGACCGCCGCGGCCAGCGCCGCCGCGGCCAGCGTGTGGCGGCGCGCGAACCGCCGGATGGCATCGATCGCCCGGGGCGGACTGGCCGTGATCGCCTCGCCGGCGAGGTGGCGGCCGAGGTCGGCGGCGAGCTCGTGGGCGCTCGAATAGCGGTCCTGCCGGTCCTTCCGCAGGCAGATCGCCGCGATCGTGGAAACATCGCGCGGGATACGGCGATCGAGGCGGTGGAGTGACGGCGGCTCCTCGTGGGCCACGATGTCGGCCACCTCGAACAGGCCCTTCGAGCCGACGTCGTAGGGAGGGCGGCCGGCGAGCAACTCGTGGAGGATGACGCCGAGGGAATAGACGTCGCTCCGTGTGTCGACCGCTTGTGGCGTTCCGTCGAACTGCTCGGGGCTCATGTACTGCTGGGTGCCGATGAGCTGGCCGGCCATCGTCCGCAGGCTCTCGCGCGCCGCGGGGAGGCGGCTCGAGCGACCCCAGCCGAAGTCGATCACCCGCGGCTGGCCATCGCTGCCCACGAGGATGTTGGCGGGCTTGAGGTCGCGGTGGATCACGCCGCGGCGGTGGGCCTCGGCGACAGTCGCGGCCACCTGGTGGAACAGCTCCAGCCTGCGCCGCAGGGGCAGCCCGGCGGCGTGGGTGGTGAGCGGCTGGGCCTCGGCGATGTATTCCATCACCAGGTAGGGCAGCCGGCGGCCGTGGAGGTCGACCGTGCCGGCGGCATGGATCCGGGCGATGCCGGGGTGATCGAGCTGGGCGAGGAGCTGGGCTTCGAGTTCGAAACGCCGCACCAGCTCGCGCGTCGCCATCCGCGGCCGCATCACTTTCACGGCGACGGTCCGCGGTGGCCACGCCTGCCGCCCCTCGTAAACGATGCCGAACGCCCCCGCCCCGATGCGCCGCCCGAGCACGATGCCATCGATGCACGTGCCGCGCAGGGGATCCTCGTCGGCGTCGTCGTCGGCGTCGTCGTCTGCGTCGTCGTCACCGGCCAAGGCATCGGCCAGGGCCCGGCGTACGTCCGCAATCCGTTCCGGGACCGGCTCGACGAGGAACGGCGGGTCGGGTTCCTCCAGATGGAGCCGGACCAACTCTCCCACCCGGGCACGCCGCGCGGAGTCGGGCCCGCAGGCCCGGTCGAGGTATCGGTCGCGCGCGGAGGGATCGTCGATCTCGACGGCGATCGCGAAGATCTCGGCGTCGTCCATGGGGGCTCCATGGGGCGCGGGCGGGTGGCGTCAGCGCGGCAGCCGCCGGCAACCGGCGCCGTGGCCGGCGGGGTCGTCCCGCGTCGGGCGCAGCGCGTGCCGCAACCAGGCGCGGGCGAATTCCCAGCGCCGATCGACCGTCCGCCGCGAGATGCCCAACAGCGCCGCCGTCTCGGGCACCGTCAACCCGGCGAAGTAGCGCAGTTCCACCACCCTGGCCGCCTCGCCGTTTTCGGCGGCGAGTTGCCCGAGCAGGTCGTCCACTGCCAGCGTCTCGGACCAATCGTCGTCGTCGGCCACCTGCGCCAGGGCGATATCGTGGCGCACGAAACGCCCTCCCCGCTTCTGGCTGTTCCGCCGCCGGCCCTCCTCCACGATGATCCTCCGCATCGCCTGCGACACCGCCGCCACGAAGTGTCCACGGGAATCCCAGCGACGCGCGGTCGGGTCGCCGAGCAGACGCAGGACCGCCTCGTGGGTCAGGCCGGTGGGTTGCAGTGAGTGCCGCGCCCGTTCCCCGGCAAGGCGCCAGCGGGCGATCCGCCGCAATTCGAGGTACAGGAGGCTGGCCAGCCGCGGTGTGTCGAGTGGTTCGGCTGCGGGCGCTGACTCCCTGCGCGCCGGTGCTGCTGCGGACGCCATGGCACGACTCCGATGCGCGCGACCGGCACCACGGGGCTCCGCCCGTCATGAAGGGATCCCTGCCGCCGCCACGCATCGAGCCGTGGAGGCAACCGCCGGCGGGCTTCCGCCTCGGCCCCCGGAACGCACTCCCTGAGAGCATACCCCTCGCTGGGGAGGTATCAAAGGGGGGCTCGAACCCCCTTGTTTTCGTGGTGTGAGCCGCGACGGGAGCCTGACGGAATTGTGTGGCGCGTTCCCGGGTGTTTTCTCGCCAATGATGAAAGGGGAAGTGCGGGAATCGCCAGACCCGGGTGAGCGGAGCAACGCCATGGATTCAGGCATCGGCGATGGCATGGCGGATCGGGCCGCGGAGGCCGATGCCCTCGCCCGGATCGAGCGGCTGGTGCGCGACGGGGCGTTTCCTCCGCCGGGCGGTTGCGCCCTGTGCGGTATGGCCACCGACGAGCTGGTGTGGCTGCACGTGGAGTGTGAGCGGCGCACCCCGCTGCCACCGCTGGTCGTGCCCCGCCGGCATCCGATCTTCGGACGCTTCTCCCGGCTTTTCATCCAGCGTGAGGCGCTGGCGGTGGAGGAGCCGCGCTTCCGGCGCGAGTTCGTCCCGGTGGAACTGCCGCTGCGGTTGCACCACCGTTGCTGGCACGACCGGCCATGGAGCCACGCGCCCCGCTCGCTGCGGATGCTGCTCCAGGTCGTACCGGAGTACGCCGAGTTGCTGGCCGAGCACCCGGTGACGCTCGTCGAGGCCGGCGAGCCCGCGCCGGTGCGATGAGCCGCAGCCGCGGGAGCAACTGCCACGCTGTGCTCCCACTCGTCCGGGGATGGCGATGAGCCGCAGCCGCGGGAGCAACTGCCACGCTGTGCTCCCACTCTCCCCGGTGGCGGGGCGGTGACGTATACCGGTGGGCCCGCGGCGCGGATGTCGGGCCGCATCCCCTTCCGGAGGCCGCCATGACCACCCCCGGCCCGTGGTTTCTCTATGCCGTGGCAGCCGCCGTGCTCTGGGGGCTCAACTACACCCTCACCGAGCGGCTCCTCAAGTCGCTCTCCACCGCCACCGTGCTCCTCGCCGCGGCCCTCGGCGGGCTCGTCGTCTCGGTGACGATGGGGCTCGTGGGGGGCGGGTTCCGCCGCGATCTCGCCCTCCTCGCCTCCGGTGGTCGCGAGGCGTGGTGGCTGGCGGCGAGCGTGGCGGTGTACCTGACGGCGAATCTGTGCATCCTGGCGAGCGTCCGGGGCAGCAACGCCACGCTGGCGGCGGTCGTGGAGACCACCTATCCGCTGTTCACGGTGGTCTTCGCCTGGCTGCTGTTCCGCGACATGCAGGCCACCCCGGGCACGGTCGTGGGGGCGGTGCTGATCATCGCCGGCGTGGCCTGTGTGCTCCGCGGCCACTGACCTGCGGCGCGGGCTGGGGGCGTGCGGCCGACGAGCGTTGTGCGGAGGCCATGGCGGCCTGGTCGGGAGGAAGCGGCGCTGCACCCCACGGCCACCCCCCGATGAAATCCCCACTCGAGAGTGGTTTCGTGAAATCTCTGCATTCGACGCCGAGATTTCATGGAACGCGGTTTTACCGAGTGTCGAGGGGTTTTTCGTGGTTTTCGGAATGAGGAAACGGCCGAGCCCCTCCATGTGTGCGCTGTCCATTGGGCGGTGGCGCGAATGCGGGCGATTCCTCGCATGACTTTTTGGTGCCTCGGGTTTCCCGTTGTTTGATTCCCGGCGCGGACGGTACGGCAACCGCAGAGGACGTGGTCTCATGGCAATTCCCGAGGAGACGACATCAGGCCCTCATCGCTTGCGTCGTGCCGCCCGCGAAGCTCCAGCGTGGCTCGTCAGCCTTGCGCTGCACGTTGCATTCGTTCTCGCGCTGGCTGTAGTGACGATCGTTCCGGTGCGGCTCCTCGGGCCACCGCTTGCGCTCGACGTGGGAATCACGGTCTTGGAGGAAACCATCAACATCGAAACGATGGTCGATCTGCCGATCGCGGAACAGGCCAGCGCCCTGGATGGCCAACTCGACGCCGACGCGGTTGGGAGTTTCGACTCGGGCGGCGATCCGACGATTGACATCGGGCGGGACCTCGCGGAATCGATACCTGCTGGCGTACACGAACCGCTCGCTGCCGACGTTCCCGACATCGACGTGCTGATGGGCGAGCACTCTCCTTCGTTGGCCAAGCTTGGCGTGGCCGCCCCTGCGGCAAAACCGGATCGCCCGCGGTGGGCGGGATTCAAGCCAAAGGCACCGACCGCGCCCGAACAGGGTATGAGCGTCTCCAGCGACGCTGCCGTAGCCGCAAGCGGCATCGTGACACAGATCCAAGGCGATCTGGCCGAAGGGCAAACGTACGTCGTGTGGTTGCTCGACGCCTCGATCAGTCTTTTGGAAAGCAGGAAAGTCCTCGCCAAAACACTGGAGCCTTTCCTGTCTGAACACAGGCCGGCACCCGGAAAGCAAGGGAACCTGATCACCGCAGTCGTGGCTTATGGGGCGGGTGTACAGATGGTCGCGGATTATTCCCCGCTGGGCAATTACGGCGACATTGAACGCCTCCCCATCGATCCGAGCGGTCGGGAAAACGTCATGTCCGCCATCATCGCCGTCGTGAATGGTTTTCAGACGAAGTTCCACAAGGACCCGCGTCGCCGGGACCGCCTGCGGATCGTGATCTGGACGGATGAATCGGGTGACGACAACCGCCTCTTGGAAGATGTGATCGCCCTGTGCCGTGCGACGGGTACGGTAGTCCATGTCGTCGGCCCATCGAGCGCCTTGGGCAGCGATCGTGGGCTCCAGCCCTGGTTCGACAAGAAGACGAAGGGGGTTTATTTGTTGCCGGTGACCCGTGGTCCCGACAGCTACCTGACGGAGCGAGTCCTCCTTCCCTACTGGTTCGATACCGATGCCGATGCGGGTGAGTTCGACGGGGTCCTGGTCGCAGACGGTCGGGAGTGGTATGGCGGCCCTCTCCGTGAGAGCTTGCTGTCGGGGGTAGGGCCCTATGCGCTGACTCGCCTGGCGCTGCAAACCGGGGGCACGATCCGGCTGCTCGACCGACCGGGCGAAGATCGCCGCTTCGATCTGGCCACGATGAAGGACTACCTCCCGGAGTACGCCAGCGCTGCGGAAATCGTGGAACCGATTCTCGCCTCGCCGTTCCGGCTAGGAATCCTCCAGGCGGTGCGCGCGACGTATGACCCAGTGAATCTCACGCCTCCGCGCATGGCTTTCGTCGAGGCCCAGCGGTCGAGGTCTTATCCCTTCCGGTTCACGGGAGGGGCGTACGTGGAGTAAACCGTCTTCCGCACGCGACTGTCACGCGAGTTGGGTGTCGAGGAATCACGGATGATCATGGCAGCGCGGATCGCGGAAGACGCACTCACTTGTTTCACGCCATCGCTCGATTGGGAGTACGAGTACTCGAAGGAAACGTCGCGACGCTGGCAGGCCTGGTATGACTTGACCCGAGGCCGTCTGCTGGCGATGAGCATCCGCTACCGCGAGTACCTCTCGGCATGCGAGCTCCTGAGGCGACCCGGGACGTTACGTCCGGAGACGAATCAGATCGGTTTCCGTCCGGGCCATCAATTGTGTGGTGGGATGGAAGCGATTCGTGAACGACGCGAGGAGGCGATTCGTCTTCTCGAGCGGTGTCGCGACCGCAACCGCGGCACACCCTGGGCTCTCCTCGCCGAGTGGGAGCTCGCCATTCCACTGGGCATCGGTGTCGACCAAGTCGTCGTGCCGAAACCCCCGCCGGCTCCGCCAGGGCCACTTGGTGGTGGTGGTGGTGGTGGTGGTGGGCCCAGTCTGCCGAGCCTCTGAGTGACCGTCCCGCTACCGGTGCCCCAGCAGCCAGGCGAGGAGGCCCTTCTGGAGGTGCATCCGCGCCGCCGCCTGCTCGACGACGATGCTCCGCGCGCCGTCGATCACGCCGTCGGTCACTTCCTCCCCGCGCCGCGCCGGGAGGCAGTGCATGAACAGCGCGTCGGGGCAGTGGCGCATGAGCGCCTCGTTCACCTGGTAGGCGGCGAGGTCGCGCGTCCGCCGCGCCCGCTCCGCCTCCTGCCCCATGCTCGTCCAGACGTCGGTGTAGACCGCCGCGGCCCCCGTCACCGCCGCCACCGCATCGGTCGTCTCGTGGCACTCCGCCTGCGGAAGGAGGGTGCGGACATGCGCCCTGAAAGCGTCGTCGAACTGGTAGCCACGCGGCGCCGCCAGCACGAACTTCATGCCGACGAGGCCGCAAGCCACCGCCAGCGAACGGGCCACGTTGTTGCCGTCGCCGACGAAGGCCAGGGTCAGCCCGGCGAGCTTCCCCACCTGCCGCTCGAGCACGTAGAGATCGGCCAGCGCCTGGCAGGGGTGGCTGTGGTCGGAGAGGCCGTTGATCACCGGCACGTGGGCCACAGCCGCCAGCGCCGCGACCGTCTCGTGGGCCTTGGAGCGGCAGACGATGGCATCGACATACTGGGAGAGGACGCGGCCGTAGTCGGCGATGCACTCGCGCGAACTGGCGAAGCCGGTGTCGGCACCGAGGAACAGGCTCGTGCCCCCGAGGTGGGCCATCGCCGCCTCGAAGCTGGCGCGCGTGCGCAGCGACTGTTTCTCGAACACCAGGCCGAGGACCCGGCCGGGGAACAGTGGCTCGCGCAGACCCGCCGCGTATTTGGCCTCCAGATCGCGTGCGATGGCGAAGATCGTCGCGATCTCGTGCGCCGACAGATCCTCCACGTCGACGAGGTGTCGCACCATGGGTCGCACCCCGCTCAGGTCCGGGCGGCCGCTTCGACGATCGCCTCGCCGAGTCGGTCGCAGCCGTCGTGGATCTCGGCCGGCGTGATCGTCATCGCCGGGAGGAGGCGGATCACCCGCCCCTGCGTGCAGTTGACCAGGAGCCGCTTCTCCAGGCAGCCCTCCACCACCGCCGCCCCGTCGATGGCCAGCTCCACGCCGATCATCATGCCGATGACCCGGACGGCCACGACCGCCGGGCAGTGGTGCCGCAGCTCCTCCAGGCGGGCGCGGAAGATTTCCGCAGCCGCGGTGACGTGGTCGAGGAGCCCCTCCTCCTCGATCATGCGGATGGCGGCGATGCCGGCGGCGGCGGCCACCGGATTGCCGCCGAAGGTGGCGGCGTGCATCCCCGGACGGAGGTGCACGGCGAGGTCGGCCCGGGTGAGCATCGCCCCGCCGGAGATTCCCGCACAGAGGCTCTTGGCGAGGGTGATGATGTCGGGGGTGACCCCGAAGTGCTGGTAGCCGAACCAGGTGCCAGTCCGGCCGCAGCCGCACTGCACCTCGTCGAACACCAGGAGCAGGTCGTGCTCGTCGGCGATCCGGCGCAGCCCCTGGAGGAAGCCCTCGGGTGCCGGCACAACGCCCCCTTCGCCGAGGATCGGCTCCACGAGGATACCGCCGGTCTGGTCGTCGACGAGCTTCTCCACGGCGTCGAGGTCGCCGTGGGGGGCGAAGGAGAACCCCGCCAGCATCGGCCCCAATCCCTCGTGGTACTTGGGCTGGGCAGTCGCCGAGACGCTCCCCATCGTGCGGCCGTGGAAGCCGCCGCGGAAGGTGATGAGCTTGTGCCGGCGGCCGTCGGTCCGCAGGCGCACGAGCTTGATCGCCGCCTCGTTGGCCTCGGTGCCGGAGTTGCAGAAGAAGGCCTTGCCACCGAAGCTCCGCTCGGAGAGGAGCCGGGCCCACTCCCCCTGCGGTTCGGTGTACCAGGTGTTGGGCACGTGGATCAGCCGCGCCACCTGCTCCTGCACGGCGCGGACCACCGGCTCGGGGCAGTGGCCGAGGAGGTTGCAGCCCCAGCCGGGGAACAGGTCGAGGTATTCCGTGCCCTCGGCATCCCACACGCGCGATCCGGTGCCGCGGACGAGGCACACGGGGAAGCGGCGGTAGTTGGGAACCACGTAGCGATCGAAGGTGTCGATCACCGCCCGGGTGAGGGTACCGGCGGCTGGCGCGTGGGTCGTGGCGTCGATGGTGGCCATGGGAATCTCCTCACACGGTGGCCGGAAGGGCGGCCGGTCGGGCCGGGGCGTGACAAACGGCGGATCGTGAAAAACCGGACCAGGGGGTGAATAACCGGTTCAGGGCGGAACTAACGGGCCGGGGTGGCCGCCATGCTGACGGCGGCCACGTCGTCACGGACCAGTTCGGTGCCGACACCGCTGGTGGTGTAGATCTCGAGCAGGAGTGAATGCCGCAGCCGGCCGTCGATGATGTGGACCTTCTTCACGCCCCGGTCGAGGGTGTCGAGGCAGCCTTCGATCTTGGGGATCATGCCGCCGGCGATGGTGCCGTCGGCGATGAGGCGCCGGGCCTCGGTGGCGGTGAGGGAGTGGATCAGGCTCTCGGGATCGTCGACGTTGCGGAGCACACCGGGGATGTCGGAGAGGACGACGAGCTTCTCGGCGTTGATCGCCGCCGCCACGGCGGTGGCCGCGGTGTCGGCGTTGACGTTGAGCTTGTCACCGTCGGGGCCCATGGCCATCGAGGGGATGACCGGCACCTGGCCGGCGTAGGTGAGGTTGTCGATGCACAGGCGATCGACCCGTGTCACCTCACCGACGTGACCGAGATCGACGGGGCCATCCGGGCCGGAGAGCGTGATCCGCTCGCCGAAGAGGACGTTTGTGGAGAGGAAATTGAGCGATATCGCCCGGCCGCCGTATTCCTCGATCCGGGTGACGAGCTCGTGGTTGAGCTCCGTGGCCAGGACGCGCTCGACGATCTCCAGGGTGGCGTCGTCGGTGTAGCGCCGCCCCTGGACGAAGCGCGGTGCGAGCCCTGCCCCGTCCATCGCCCGGCTGATCGCCTTCCCGCCGCCGTGGACCACCACCACGCGCATCCCGAGCGTCGACATGAAAACGATGTCGAGGAGCAGGTGGCGGAGCGATTCCGGGTGCTCGACGACGCTGCCACCGAGTTTGATGACGGTCGTCGTGTCGCGGAACTTGCGGATCCATCCGAGCGCCTCGATGAGGGTGTCGGCCTTCTGGATCGCCTTCTGCTGCGCCTTGGCGACGGTGGGGGGGCTGGGCACGGCGCGACGCGTCCTCTCGCGGTGGGGGGAAGCCAGAGGGGAAACCGCCGATCATACCCTCCCCTTGGCCGGGCCGGAAACGGCGATCGCATACGGGCCTGGCCCGGGGGCGGCGGCCTGTCAGCCGACGGAGGGCGTGGCCGACTGCCGGCGCCCGTAGGCTGCGGTGGCGACGCCCAGGGCCTGCTGGAGCCGGCTCTGCCAATCGCCCCCTTCCGGAGGTGGCGCCATCTCCACGGAGACCCGGCGGTCGTCACCGGCCGCCCGGAGAGCGGACGCGACCGCGGCATGGTCGACGCCCCCGTCGCCGAGCGGCACCAGGTGAGGCTCACTGGCATGGAAGTGGCGCCAGCGCGGTCCGGCCGCGGCGATCATGGTTGCCGGATCCTCACCCGCCAGATACATGCCGCCGGTGTCGAGATGGACGCCCACACCGGTGGCATCGACCTCCGCCACGAAGCTGATCATCTCGGGCGTCGTGGTGAGGAAGTCGCAGCCGTAGTCGGGCGGGTTGGCCTCGAGGCACAGCCACACCCCGCGGTCGGCGGCGCGGCGGCCGATTTCCCGGAAGAAGGGCACGGCGATCTGCCAGGCAGCGGTGGGGTCGAGCGTGCCGCGGCGGCGGTTACGCGGTGAACCGAAGACGAGTGCCTCGGCGCCGAGCCCGGCGGCCAGGTCGAGGATCCCGGCCAGATGTCCGGCGAGCGTCGCCCGGTCGGCGGCGGAGCCGAACAGCGACAACTCGGGGCGACCGAAGAGGAGCGCCTGGAGCGCGACGATCGGCAGACCACGGTCTTCCCAGGCAGCCCGGTAGGCCGCGACCCGATCGGGGGGCGCCTCCCACGGCCGGTCGCAGACACGTGCCGGCGCCACCTCCACGCCACTCAC
The DNA here is from genome assembly GCA_009924545.1 of Planctomycetia bacterium. GTDB lineage: Bacteria > Planctomycetota > Planctomycetia > Pirellulales > UBA1268 > F1-20-MAGs016. The sequence goes on from RFRL01000110.1 coordinate 12,581, forward strand.
CCCATGGGCGCGAAGGAGCCCGGCCGCAGCGTCGTCGCCCGCCGCCGGCCAGGCGATGTTCGACACGCTCAGGCGCATCGGCGCAGCCCACGTTCCACCGACACGAACGCCCGGATGCCGTCGAGCACTTCATCCGCCCGCGCCAGGTAGTCTCCCGCGCGCCCGAAGACGGCGGCGTGGCGGGTGCGGAAATCGTAGGCCGCGGGGACGGTGTCGAGGCGGTTGGCGAAGTCGATGCCGAATGCCGCGCGGGCGATGGCCCCGATCGTCACCGGCTCCGTGGCCAGGTGGACGAGGCCCAGGCCTGCGGCTGACGCGGTATCGACGTCGGCCGAGAGTCGCTCGAGATCGTAGAACTGGAAGCTCCCCCGGCAGTCGATCTTGTCGAGCTGGTTGCCGTGGAGGAGGTCGTAGACCGCGTTCTTCTTCAGGCCCCGGCCGAAGAGGGCCGGCAGCCGGACGACGAGCGTCGGGAAGCGCGCGGCGACGACGCGCTCCAGTTCGAGACGATGCTCTCCGTAGGGGGTGGCGTTGGTCGGCTCGTGCGCCTCGGTCACCCCCACAGGGATGCCGAACACGTCGACCGTGGAGATGAGCACCACCCGGCGCGCCTCGGCGGCCAGGAGCGCGTCGAAGAGTCGCCGGAGGTTGGCCCGATCGGCGGCCGGGTCGCGGTTGGCGCGCCACTTCTCCGCCGGGGCGCCCGCGCACCAGATGGTGTCGTAGCGCCGGCCGCCGATCCGCTCGATGTCGGTGGAGCGGTAGAGGTCGCTGAAGCGGCGCTGACGGAGCAGCGTGCCACCGACCAGCCCGGTACTGCCAATGAGGGCGTCTCCCATGTGCGGGCTCCTGCGGGGGGAAGCGTTCAGGCGGCGCGGCGGTCGGCCGGTGGATCGAAGCGGCCGAGGCAGGCGCGGGCCAGGGTGTCGAGGACGAGCATGTTGCCGCGCAGGCCGCGGATCTTCGTCGGCACCCGGCCATGCGCCGGGTAGGCACGGGTCACCGGGATTTCCGCGACGCGGAAACCGAGCCGGGCGGCACGGATCGCCAGGTAGTAGTGGAGCTCGTAGCCGGTGAACACGGGGCGGAACGGGGCCACGCGTTGATCGAGGAGCAGCCGGCGCGAGTAAGCGCGGAACCCGTTGGTGGTGTCGGTGTAGCGGCGACCGGCGGCGAGGCTCACCGCCGGGGCATGGAGAAGGGTGACGGCCAGGTGCCGGGAGAGCGGGGTGTTGATCGCCCGGCCACCGGGCACGTAGCGCGACCCCTGCACGTGGTCGATGCCGGCGGCCAGGGCCGCGTCGAACCGGGGCAGGGCCTCGGGATCGTCCTTGTCGTTGCCGTCCATGACCACGACACCGTCGTAGCCCTGGAGGAGGCACCAGGCGAGTCCCATCCGCATCTGCGCCGAAAGGCGGCCGGGGCCGCCCTTCACGAGGAGGGCCGTGACCCCCGCCGCGCGCAGCCGGTCGGGGTCGGTGGAGCGGTCGGTGCTGCCGCCGTCGGCGATGATCACGTCGAGCCCGTGGTCCACCCGGCGCATCCGCGCCAGTTGGGAATGGAGGCGATCGGCCTCGTTGATCACGAACAGGCAGACCGCGCGGTGGCCGCGTCGGGGGGCCAGCGGCACAACCTCGTGCTCCGGCACGCTCCAGGTGGC
>RFRL01000012.1 GCA_009924545.1 Planctomycetia bacterium
TTCATCGGCGCCGATGAACATCATCACGTGCCCCGGCACGTGGATCAGATCGCCGGGGAGGAGCCCGGCGAGGGCCTCCAGCCGCGCGGCGCGATCCGCGCCGGCGGGCAGCTCCGTGCGGCGGAACGACCCCGTGCAGGCCGCCTGGTCCTTGCTGTCGCGCGGCAGCACCAGGCCGAGGCTGCGGTGGCACTCGCCGACGAAGCCGCTGCAGTCGCGGCCGCTGCCGCCGTGCCCCCAACAGTAACGCTCGCCGAGGAACTTGAACGCCTGGCGGAGGAGGTTGGCGCGGCTCACGGGAAGCGGGCCGGCGTGGGTGTCGGCCGAGCGCGGGAGGAGCGCGGGGAGCAGGGCGAGCCGGCCGGTGGCATCGCGCGACGGCAGCCGCACCACGATGGCGCCGAGCGTTCCCTGGCCGTTGACCGGCGCGGTGAGCGGCCAGTCGGGCTCCTCCGGCACCGCCACGCCCATGTCGAGCACGACGTCGGAGAGCGCCGGCGTCAGCACGGTGGCCACGGTCCGCACCGTGGGGCCGGTCACCATGCGGGTGGCGCCGGCCTGGTAGCCGAAGACGGTCGCCCGGTCACCCATGGCGAGGGCGTCGGCGACGACCCACGCCGCGTAGTGCGGGGCCATGACGAAGGCCCATGTCCGGTCGCGAGTCTCGTGCAGCACCGCCACCGGGGTGCCGGGAAAGAGGGCCGATTCCTGGAAGCGGTCGATGTCGGTGTCGCCCGGCTTGAGCCGGCCGGGAAGGTTCGTGGGGTAGGTGCGGAGGTCGGCCCGGCGCACGGCGACGGCGAAGCGCGGGGTCACGTCCGCCGGCACCTGGTCGAGGGCCAGTGCCGCAAGCAGGTCGGGCGCCGCGGTGTCGGCGGATGCCTGCTGCGGACGGGCCAGGTTGCCCGCCACGAGCCCCTCGACAAGCGCCGTCACCACGGCACGGGGCACGCGCTCGGGCAAGGCCGCCGGATCGTGGAACCCCGGCCCCGCGGCGCGCACGCGGGCGTTTTGCGCGGCCGCACCCTGTGGCGTGAGCAGCACCCGTTCGCTGCCCGCGCTCCGTTCGATCCAGTAGGTGCCAACGAGTCGCTCCGGGGAGACTTGGAGCGGATCGCCCGGGGCGGCCGCTTCCGCTGCCGCGGCCGCAGCACCGACCAGGCTCGTGACCACGGCCAGCGCCCAGGGGAGAAGCGAGCGCAGGTGGCAGGAGACGAGTGGCATGACCGGCCTCACAAGTCGCACCTCACGCCAGGCGGGAGAGGAAGGTGGCAAGACCGATCCCGGCCCAGGTGCCGAGAAGATACCCCAAGAGCGCCATCAGCACCGCCACCGGCACCAGGTCGCGGCGGTGCGCGGCGGCGAGGAGCGGTGCCGAGGCGATGCCCCCGACGCTGGCCAGGGACGCGATGCCACACAGCGCCAGGTCGAAGCCGAAACCGCGCGCCGCGGCCAGCATGAGGAGGGCGTGGACAGCCAGCGCGGTGAACCCGGCGGCCACCATCCAGGCCGCCGACTCGAGGCCGCGCACGTCGCCTTGCGTGGCGAGGGCCACCACCGCCACCGCCAACAGTCCCGAGCCGACGCCGGCGGCCCCCGGCAGACGGGCCAGCGGCGTGACCGCCACCGCGAGGCCTGTGAGCGAGGCGAAGAGCAGCGTCCAGGTGCCCACCGTGAACGGACCGTCGGCCGGCAGCGTCTCCGCCAGGAGACGGGCGGCCAGGCCCACGGCCAGCGCCGCGGCCAGCCAGCAGAGCACATGCCCCGGGGTGGTGGCTGCTCCGTCGGCGGGAGCTCGCGGCGGGAGTGCCGTGCAGGGGCGGGCGCGCACGAACCGGTCGAACGGTGCCGCGAGCGCCACGGTGGCAAACAGCAGGGTCACCCACGCCGCGTAGCAGACGGTGTCGGCCAGGAGAGCCGTGGCGACCATCGCCGGCGCGGCGCCGATCGCCTGACCGGTGGCGGCGAGATTGGCCGTGCCCCCGACCCAACTTCCTCCCAGGCAGCCCACGGCCTGCCACGCGTCGGCGGGCAGCCATGGCCGCCAGACGAGCCAGGCCACGGTCAGCCCGACGAGCACAGAGCCACTCGCGCAACCGAACGCCCCGAGGGCGCGGGGGCCGAGCGCCAGGATCGCCCGCAGGTCGCAGCCCACCATCAGCAGGAACACGAGGGCCGGCATCAGGCGGGCCGAAGCCTCCTGCTGCACCCCCTGGACCGGAGGCGACTGGGACCACGCCCCCGCCAGGGCAAGAAGGGTCGTCGCGGCGTACGACCAGACGATCGGGGGAATCACGGCGAAGGGGCGCGGCCAGCGGACCGCCAACACCGGAAAAAGACCCGCCAGGGCGAGCACGGCGGCGATGAACCCAGCCCCGGATGCGATCATTGTGGACGCAGCGTACCGCTCCCCGACGATCCGCCTTGGCCGCCCCCGCCTCGCCCCTCCGACGAAGCCATCGCCGGCCCCGCGATGGCTTCGCTCATGCGTTGCTCACGCCGCGAGCCACCGGCAGCCCGAAACCGCAAAAAAGTTGGCGTTTTACGTCAAACCGGATAGCCTTTTTCGGGGGGTGACAGGCCCCTGGCACAGTCTACCCCGGCGTTCGACTCATTTATTCTCCAAGGGTTATCCAACCGTTTCCAAAGGTTGGCCAAGTGGTGAGGGCGCTAGGTCCCGGATGTGTGTTTCCCCGATGGTGTCGCCGTCACCCGAGTTGCGTTCTGTTTTCTCCCAGGTGTTTTATCCATCCGGTGATCCAATTTTTCATCCACTTCAGGAGACATCCCCATGACCCTCACATTGCGTCGTGGTGGCTTCACGCTCGTCGAACTGCTGGTGGTGATCGCCATCATCGGCACGCTGGTGGGCCTGCTTCTGCCGGCAGTTCAGGCGGCGCGCGAGGCGGCCCGCCGCTCGAGTTGCTCCAACAACATGCGCCAGACCTGCCTTGCGGCCCTCAATTACGAGAGTGCCAACAAGACGCTGCCCCCGAACCGGCACTCGAAGGTGTTGAACAATTCGTTCGGGGTGCCCACGACCTATTCATCGGGGGCCCAGCCGCTCGTGTTGATCCTCCAATATCTCGAGGAGGCCAGTCGCTACTCGCTCTTCGATCTCAATTACAACGTCAACAGCGATGTGGCGATCGGGCCGGGCATTCCCGCCAAGACGGGAGCCAACGCCAACGCCCGGCTCCAGGACGTGGCCGCCTACCTTTGCCCGTCCGACCAATCGCCGAACAACTATTACGGCGCCGGGCGCAACAACGTGATGGCTTGCACCGGCGGGGCCAACCAACGCGGCGGGACGACGATCGACGGCATCTTCGCCATGGGGTTCCCCGGGTCGGTGGCCAGCAGTTCGTCGGCCGAAGGGCCGCCGGCGGGCACGATCCTCAAGGGATACCGCACGGCCCAGATTCCCGACGGCCTCTCCAAGACGGCGATGTTTGGCGAGGTGATCCGCGGCACCAAGACATTCAGTGACACCAACCAGTGGGACAACACCACCGCGTTCTGCTCCACGTCGGCCTTCACGGCGGCGCAGGCGATCGACGGCCGCGCGATCCCCCAGTGCATGCCCAATGGCAACACCACCACCTCGAGCTGGATCCGCTACACCGGCCACCAGTACTACCGTGACCTGCCCTTCACCTTCTCCTTCAGCACGACGCTGCCTCCCAACTGGAACCGCAAGGTCACCGACCTAGCGCAGCAGCGCTACAACTGCGGCACGACGTCGTTCACGGTGGCCCACATCGCCGCCTCGAGCTACCACCCCGGTGGTGCGATCATCGGGTTCGCTGACGGTTCGAACCGCCTCATCTCCGACGACATCGACTTCGCCGTGTGGCAAGCGACCGGCAGCCGCCAGGGTGGTGAGAACGTGAGCCTCGACTGACACTCGGCACCGGTCGGTCTTGCGGGGACGATCCGTATCCGGGTGCTGTCGAGCTTCCGGTGACCAGCCGAGACGGTGACCAGCCGAGACGGTGACCAGCCGAGACGGTGACCAGCCGAGACAAGGAGCTGACATGATCTGGTCGGATGGGCAGCGTGCGTTGCGGATCTGCATGGCGCTCATGGTTCTGGGAGGCTTGGCTGCAGGTGCCATCGGCTGTGGCGGGGGCAGCACGAAGAAGGATCCCGCGCAGCTGGGGCCGACCCCCAACGACGGGCTGACCGACCTGCAGAGGCTGCTGGAGGCGGTGAAAGCCGGCCAACAGAAGGCTCCCACTTCGGCGGCCGAGATGGCGGCGATCGAACCGTTGTTTCCCGTGGCCGGCGCGTTCGTGCAAAACGGGTCGATCGAATACGTGTGGGGTGCAAAACTCGCCAACGGTCCGGATGCGGCGAAGCGCCTGGTTGGCTTCGAGACGAAGTCCCCCAAGGAGGGCGGATTTGTGCTCCTGCAGGACGGCACGCTAAAGCAAGTGTCGGCCGCCGAGTTCGCCGGTTTCACGAAGGCCAAGCCCTGAGCCTGAGGCTCACTCAGCCCGGGCCGGCGAACCAACCCCAGCGTGCCAGGGCGCAGATGGCCGGGAGCTTCATCCGAGCCCGTACCGCAGGGCGAACAGCGCAGCCTGGGTGCGGTCGACCAGTGCCGTCTTGCGGAGCACCGCCTGGACGTGCTCCTTCACGGTTTCCACGCTGATGGACAACTCGGTGGCGATCTCCACGTTGCTGCGCCCGGCGGCGATGTGGCGCAGCACGGCCGCTTCCCGGGAGGTGAGTCCCGGTTCGCTCCCCGGGGGCAGGGCGCCCGGCGGATCCTTCGTCCGGCGTTGGTTCGGCGGCCGCGGTGTCGGTTCCCCGGCGGTGACGCGGTTGAGGACTTCGATGAGCTCCGCGCCCGAGGCCGACTTGAGCACGTAGTCGTGGGCCCCGCCATTGAGCGCCCGGGCCACGTAGGGACGGCTGCCGAAGGCGGAGTAGACGACGATCCGCGCCTCGGGAGCGGCGGCACGGATGCGCGGGATCCAGGACAGACCGTCGTCGAGCCCCAGCCGGGCGTCGAGGAGGATGATGTCGGGAGCGAGGTCCACCGCGGCGCGCAGGGCCGATTCGCCATCGGTCACGGTGCCGGCCACGTCGAAGCCCGCTGCCGTGAGCATGCTGCGACAGCCGAGATGAATCAGTTCATGGTCATCGACCACGAGAACCCGGATCGCCACGCGCGCACTCCCAGCGAGCGCCATCCGCGCGATCGAGTCGTCGCGCGCCGGCACGCCTGTTGATCGAAAAAAGTCCTCCGCCCCGGCAGAGGTATACTCGCCCGCCTGGGTGGTTCGCAAGGCACGCGGCGATGCTCATCGAGACCTGATTTCACGAGCCTGACGTTCGGCCTCGCGCGGGCCACGGTCTGGATCACCGAGGGCAGGATGGCCGACGCCGAGCCGCCGAACGCGATCCCGTTGATCGTCAGCGCCGAAGCGGGCGTGGTCGCGGTGGCCAAGCCAGCCGGCCTGCCCACGCAGGCGCCGCCCGGCATCGCCTCGGTGGAGTCGTGGTTCCGGGACCGGGTCGCCCTCCCAGGAGGGGGGTACGTCGGCGTGCCCCACCGCCTCGATCGAGCGGTCTCGGGGATCATCCTTTTGGCGGCCACGCCACGCGCGGCGCGGCACTTGTCGCGGCAGTTTGAACGCCGGCAGATCACCAAGCGCTATCTGGCGCTCCTGGCGTGCTGTTCCGTCCGCGTGCCCGCGCCCGGCGACGTGTGGGAGGACCACGTCCTCAAGGTGACCGATGAACCGCGGGCCCGCTTGGCGGCCTCCGGTGAGGCGGGGGCGAAGCGGGCGCTCACGGTGGTCGGCGCCGTGGAAGCGATCGCCGGCGACCGCCTCCTGGTGGTGCTCGAACCCGCCACCGGGCGGATGCATCAACTGCGCGTCCAGGCCGCTGCCAGGAGCCTCCCGGTGGTGGGTGACGAGTTGTACGGCGGGCCGCCGCTGGAGCGCGCTGTGGGCGCCGACCACCGGTCGCTGCCGAACCTCCACCGGTCGCAGCCGATCCTCCTCCATGCCTGGGACATCGTGTGGCGCGATCCCGACACCGGCCGCCCCTGCACGGCCCGCGCGGCGCTCCCGGAAAGCTGGCCGGAAGGGATCGCCGCCAGCGTCGACCGGCTCATGATTCCGGCAGCCATCCCCCGTGGATGAGCCACTGCTGCAGCCATGGGGGTGACCAGGGATTCCAGGTGGGATAACTCACCGAGACCACCGACAGGGCCAGCAGCGCCAGCGCCAGCCCGCGGCCCAGGCGCGTCGTCGAGAGCCGGTCGGCCGCCGGCACCACCGCCGCCGCCCACAAGGGGGCCAGCCACAGGGCCCAGCGGAAACAGCACACCACCCCACCGTAGTTGCGGTCGAGCCGCGGGCGCGCGAGGTAGAAGCCGAGGACCACCACCGACACTCCGGCGATCGCCACGGCGAGGAGCGTGGCCGGGCGGGGATGGCGGTGCGGCGCGGCCAGCAGCAGCAGGCCCGGCACCACCAGTAACCACGCAGGCGTCAACGAGAAGATGCCGTGGTGGCCGACCAGCACGTGGAGCGCGTAGGCCCAGCCGGACGGTTCGCCCCGATCGACTCCCTGCGGGTTGCGCCAATAGCTGGTGAGCACCTTGCCGGTGGGGAGCGTGAGGGAGTAGTCGTACCAGTTGGCGTCGGGGCCGCCGGCCTCGGCGGGGGCGGTGCCCCGGTGCGAGTAGGCGGGCCACGGCGTGCCGTGGGCCACGTGATTGGTCGCCAGGGAGGCACACGCCACCAAGCCGGCCGCCGGCAGCGCCCACGTGAGCGTCCGCCGCAGGTCGGTGAGGGCGAGGATGCCGAGCACGGCCGCGGCCCAGGCGAGGGCGGGCAGTTCGAAGGCCGCCGCGAGTGCGGCCGTCAGTCCGGCGGCAGCGAACCCCGTGCCGCTCCGCAGACCGTCACCGCGGATCCGCTGCACCAACCAGCCGCTGACGGCCGTGCAGGCCGCGGCGGGCAGGTGGTTGGTGAACGTGACGACGAAGGTGGAGAGGAGCGTCCCGCAGGCCGCCAGGGCGAACGTCCAGAAGCGGCCCCAGTCGCTGGACCCGAGCCGGTCGACGAGGCGGAAGGTGAACAGCAGGCTGACCACCAGCGGCAGCAGGGCCGCGGGCACCAGCAGCATCCGCCCCATCTCGAACGGATGGTCGCCGAGCGTCCATCCCGTGAGCCGGTGGAGGATCCAGTACGGGCCGGCCGCCAACACCGCCAGCAGGGGCGGCTTGCTCGAATAGAGGCGGAGCCGGCCCTCGGCGTCGTGGTGGGCGACGGCATCGATCGTGTCCCACCCCGGTTCCCCCACGAGACCGTCGATGGCGAACGTGCCCTGTTCCACCAGGGACCGCACGGTGAGCCACCGGCTGCGGTCGTTGGCGGAAAGGAACGGGCGCACGAGGCGCTTCTCGCGGTCGATGCGCTGGCGGATGGCGACCGGGTCGGCCGGCGTGCCGTCGGCCTTCGCCTTGGCGACGGCGTCCGCCACCAGCCGCTTCTCGAGCGCCCAGCGGTCGACGCTCGACACCGCACCGATGCGCCCCAGCGCGCCGCCGATGGCCACCGCGGCGAGGATCCAGGCCACACTCCGCCGGGCCCGCGCCCGCGACAGCCCGCGCGGGGCCGGCGCCGCCAGACGCCCCCGGCCGCGGACCCGGCCCGCCACACGGAGCAGATCGACCAGCCCGGTGAAGAACCGGCGGGCGCCGTACTTCGACTGGCCGCGGACACGGGGCCGGTGATGCACGGCCATCTCCGTGACCCGGTGGCCAGCGGCCGCCGCCAGCACCGGGATGAAGCGGTGCATGTCGGGTTCGTGGAGCGGGAGGCCGCGTGCCACCTCGGGCCGCATCGCCTTCAGGCCGCAGTTGTGATCGTGGAGGCGCAGGCCGGTGACCTCCCCCACCAGCAGGTTGAACACCCGGGAAGGGAGCGTCTTGTCCCAGGGGTCGAGGCGTGGATGTTTCCAGCCGTTGACGAGGTCGTGCCCTTCGTCGAGGTGGGCCAGCAGCCGGGGGATCCCCGCCGGGTCGTCCTGGCCGTCGCCGTCGAGCATCACGATCCGCCGGCCGCGGCAGCGGGCGAAACCGGCTGCCAGCGCCGCCGACTTCCCCACCCCGCGCCCCTGGCGGATTCCCGCCACCCGCGCGTCGGCCTTGCCGACGGCCACGATCTCCTCCCACGACCCGTCGGTGGACCCGTCGTCGACGATCCACGCCTCCCACCCGAGGCCCGCCGCGTCGAGCGCGGTACGGATCTCCGCCGCGAGGGGGCCGATGTTGCCCACCTCGTTCCGCACCGGGATCACCAGCGAGACGTCCGGCGGGTTCATGCGGCGACCATGAAAAAGGGAACCCGGACGAGGCGGGTTCAGCGGCGACGGCCGGCCCTGTCGCCGCGGCTGTCCTCCCGGGATCGTGGGTCGTCAGGATAGCCGGGCCCCCGCCATGCCGCCATGCCGCACTGCGGTCGGCGCGGGAGCGACGGGCTGCGTACACTGCCGAGCACAGCCCGCCACGGCGGGCTTTCCGGGCGGCAGGGGCAACGAAGACATGGCACGCGTGATCTCGCTGGCGGTGATCCTCGGGCTCGTGGTGGTGTTCGGCCTGTTGTCGCTGCGGGTGATGTCGAGTTTCCTCCTCCCGCTCCTCCTCGCGGCGATGCTCGTGGTGATCTTCGGGCCGCTGCACCGGTGGCTCCGCGACCGGTTCGCCTGGCCCGATTGGGTGGCGGCGGTGGCGACGACCCTGTTCGTGCTGCTGCTGGTGTTGGTGCCGCTGGTGTTGCTCGTGGTCCGGGCCGGCGGCGATGCGGTGGCGATGCTGCGCAGCCCGACCGGCCTGAAACTCGATCCCGCGGTGCTCGACGGCCTCATCGCCTCGGTCAACGATGCCACCGGCTTCCACATCACGTCGGAGGGGGTGAACGCCGAACTGCGCCGCTTGGCGGAGGAATGGATCGGACCGATCGCCGCCGGCACCCCGATCGTGCTCGTCAAGGTGCTCATCGGCCTGATCGTGACGATCTTCAGTTTCTTCTATTTCCTCGCCGATGGCCGGCGGATGCTGGCGGCGGTCACGCGCCTCATCCCCCTCGACGCCCACTACCAGTGGCAACTCCTCCAAGAGTTCGAGGAGGTGAGCCGGGCGGTGGTCAGCTCCACGCTCCTGGCGGCCATCGTCCAGGCGGTGCTGGCGGGGATCGGCTTCTACGTGGCCGGGCTCAAGGGGGTGTTCCTGCTCACGCTGCTGACGTTCTTCGGGGCCCTCGTGCCCTTCGTCGGGGCCGCCTCCGTTTGGGGTGCCGCCAGCCTGTACCTCCTGTTCTTCGTCAAGGACACCTGGTCGGCGGCCGGGTTGGCGGCCTGGGGGCTGCTGGTGGTGTCGACGATCGACAATGTCATCAAGCCGATCGTGCTCCATGGCCAGTCGAAGCTGCATCCCCTGCTGGCACTCCTCAGCGTGCTGGGGGGGGTCGGGGCCCTGGGGCCGATCGGAATCTTCGTGGGGCCGATCGCCGTCGCCTTCCTCCAGGCCGCCCTCACCATGCTCCAGGTCGAACTCGACACCATCTCGCGGGCACCGCTCGCCGAGGGGGCCCCCGTGGGCCGGGCAGCGGGGGATGCAGGCGTTGCACAAACCGCCCTCGAGAGGGTGAAATCCTCCTGACCGGCCCGGCCACGCCGGCGTGGAGGGTGGTCGGTAATCGAGGCAGGGGAGGGTGCGATGCGCGAGCCGATGCAACTTCGATCGACGACGCGGCGATCGATCACGCCGATGGTGCTGGCGACGCTGGCCGCGCTGCTGCCCGCGGCGTCGGGCTCCGTCGCCCGGGCGATCGAGGCGGCGTACCTGCCGGCGGAGGGCGGCGGGGGCGAGTATGTCGTCCGCGTCGAACCCGATCTCGTCCGCAACGGCCTGGCCCATCCCCTCACCAGCGATCTGCCGACCGACGCCCGTGACGTGCGCCGTGTGCGGATCTACGTTGCCGACGCCTGGCCACCGACCGTGGAGCGCGCCGTGGGCGAGGCGGCGCGTCGTCCCCGTCCCGCCGCAACCCTCGCGGCGGCGAGCCTGCCGGTGGCCTCCGCAGCATCGATCGAGCCGGCGAGTGCCGGCCCCAGCGCCACCGCCGCGGTCGCCCAGTCGTGGCCGCTCCTCATCGGCAGCCTGCTGGCGCTGTTCACGTCGCTGGGCGCCAACGCCTATCTCGGCCTGCTCCTGGCCGGCATGCGGCAGCGTTACCAGCGCGATCTGCGCGAGGGGCTCGTCCAGGCTGGCTGACAGCGCGGGCAGTGCGGACGGCACTTGGTTCGGGCCATCAGGCTGGGTGACGTCGGGCCGTCAGGCCGGCTTCGTCGTCCGCGTCCGACGGCGCACCGTCTTGCCGCCATCAACGGTCGTGATCGACACGTCGGCATGCGTGTTCTCGCCGGCGGGACGGGCCTGCGGGGCGTGGATCTGCAGATGGACAGGCCAACCACCGGTGGTCGACGCGATGGTGGCCACGGCCGGTCGCGGCAGCATGATGCCGCGTGGCACCCAGGGATTGCCGGAGGCGACCAACGGTCGCGGCGCGGAGGTCGGCGGCAGCGGCCGGACGACGAGGCGCCGTCCGTGGGGGGGAGGTGCGACCTCGGCCACGGTCACGACCGGGGCATCGATCACTGGCAACGGCATCGGCACCGATTCCGGGACCGGCAGCGCGGGGAGCGTCCACACCGCGCGGGGCTCCGAGAGCGAGCGGACATGGGCCCGCACCTCGGCGAAGATCGCCGCCACGTGGGCATGGCAGGTGAGCACGAGCATCTGCCGGCCGGGTTGTTCGGTGGCGAATTCCATCAGCACGCGCGCGGCGGCCAGCGCCCGCTGGTCGTCGAAATTCACCAGGGCGTCGTCGATGACCACCGGCAGGTGCACGCCACGGCGTTCGAGGTCTTTGACGAGGGCCAACCGCAGGGCGAGGAACACCTGTTCGCGCGTCCCGCGGCTGAGGCGGTCGGGGTTCCACACGGTGCCGGCGTGGTCGTGGACCTCGAGCCGCGCCTCGTGGATCGAGGTCGTGACCGCGGTGTAGCGACCCTCGGTGAGGCGTTCGAGCCACCGAGACGCCTCGCGGAGGACGGCCGGCTGGTGGTCGCGGGCGAAGCCGTCGCGGGTCTCCTCGAGGAGGCCGCGGGCGAGTTCCAGGAGCGTGCGCCGCCTGAGCTGGATGTCGAGATCGCGCTCGATGGCGGCGATCTCCTGCTGCAACCCCTCGGTGCAGTGATCGCGTCCCGCGGCCTCGACGCGGGCGGCCGCGGCGGCACGGTCGTCGCGGGCCCGGGCCACGGCAGCGAAGGCGTGGGCGGTGGCCGCCTGCGCCTCGGTGAGCCGATCCTCGAGCGACACGCGCTGGACCTCGGCGAGCAACCGGTCGACGTCGAGGCTGCCGTGGAACCGGCGCCGCGCCTCGGTCCAGGCGCCCTCGGCCGCCACGGCCTCGCGCCGCGCCGCCTCGGCGAGCGGCCGCCGATCGACGAGGGCCAGGAAGGCGTCGTCGGTGTCGACGTTCCACCGCGCCACCACGTCGCGCACCCGGCGGTCGGCCAGTTTCACCTGACGGAGGGCATCGCGATGCCGGCGGCGGGCTCGCTCCAACCGGCGCACGAGCACGGCGCGATGCCGCTGTCCGGAAGCCTCGCGGTCGAGCCGCTCGCGCAGCGACCGCAGTTGCTCCAAGGTTGTGCCCTCGGGCAGCATGTCGCACTCCACGAGGAACTGTTCGACCCGACGGCCCAGGGCCGCGGCCTCCTCGACCCGGAGCCGGGCCTCTTCGCTCGTCTGCCGGCGGTGATCGTCGAGTTCGAGGAGGGCGCGCCGGTGGCTGGCGAGACGCCGGACGTCGGCCGGCGCGAGATCCTCGGGCAGCCCGCGCTGCTGCAGGCTCTTCTGCCACCGGGACCGGGCCACGGCGCGGCGCCGTCTGGCGGCAGCCACCTCCTGTTCGGCCAATGTCACCCGGTCGGCGAGCACGCGCAGAGCTCCTTCGCGGGCGGCGACGCTCTCCAGCCGCTCCAGTTCCGTCTGTGCCGCAGCCGCCTGCCGCTTGAGCCATTCATCGGGGTCGACCGGCGAGCGCGGCGGATCGAGGCGCGCGGCGTCAATCCGTTTGTCGAGGAGGCTGCACTGGGTGGCGGCCTCCTCCCGTGCTGACGGACGCTGTCGAGCCGGCCGGCGGCCGCGCGATCGAGGGACCAGGTCGTGATCGATGCCACGCCCGTGCCTGCCAGGCCGAGGGCTGCCAGGGCGTAGGCCATCGATCCGGTGACGCTCCCGGGGAGGAACAGACCCGACAGGAGCATCGTCGCGCCGATGACGAACACCGCCCCCAGGCCGACCAGCCAGGGGACGGGAATGAGCTGCGACTCCACCTGGGCGCTCAACTCCCCTTCGAGCCGGACGAGCGACTTGTCGAGATCAGCCACTTGCTCACCGTTGGCGATCCGGTTGCGGAGGAGCGTGGCCCGGCCGGCGGCCTCTTCGATGGCGGCAGCGATCGTCGCCACCTCCATCCCCTTGGCGGCGCCGCGGATCGAGGCCCGCGTCCCCTCGGCCTCGCGCCGGGCCGCGGCCAGGGCGGCGCGGGCGGTCCGCAGATCGCCGGTGGCCGTGGCCATGGCCGCGGCCCGTGATTTCAGCGGCGTGAGCGAGCGCACCAGGCCGGCCGGCAGGGCCGGCTCGGTGGTGCTCGTGCCGGACGCCAGGCGGGCCAGACCGGTGGCGCCGAGCTGTTCGCCGAAGCGCCGGGCCGCCTGCCGGGCCGACGATTCCGCGCGCGCCGCGTCGGCCAGGGCTCGCTCCAGCCGCGGCTCGTCCTCGCACAGGGCGGCAACGGCGCTGCGACGCTTCCAGATCGCCGCATCGGCCTCGACCGCGGCCAGCGCCTTCGCCAAGCGACTCCGGGTCCGCTTTCTCGCGCGGGCGTTGCGCTCCAGGCCGTCGCGTCGCTGGCGGGCGAGTTGCCAGGCATCGAGGTCGGCGTGGACCAGCCATTCTGCTTCGATGGCCGCCAGCCGCTGGGCCGTGTCACGCCGATGGCGAGACAGCGGCTCCAGGGGGAGCACCGCGCGAAGTTCCGCCTCGTGGGCCTCGGCGGCCCGGCAGGCCTCGACGAGTGTGGCGATCGCGGCATCGATGCGCGCGAGCTCCGCGGCCAGGCCGCCGGCGGCCAAGGCCGGGGCGTTCATCGCGGTGAGCCGTGCCACGGCGCCCGCGCGGCGCTGCCGGAGGGCCTCCAGCGGCGACACGTCGGGATCGGTGGAATCGAGGCGAGCCAGCGCGTCGCGGAGATTGCCGATCGCGAGGTTCACCGCCGCCCGGTCGAGGCCGCTGGCCAGTTCGTAGAGCCGGCTCCCGCAGCCGTCGGCGTCGAGGGAGCGCAGTTCGTGGAGCTCGTCGAGACCGAAGGCGAGGACCGCGGTGAACGTGCCCTCGTCGATGTCGCCGACGTAGTCGCGGAGGAACAGCGGCGTGGCGGGGCCATCGGCGGCGCGGACCTGGAGGGCGTCGTCGCCGGGCCCCGTGCGCCCCGGTTCGTGGTGCCGGTCGATGGTGAAGCGGCGATCGTCGATTCCGCCGTGGACCACGAGGCGGCCGCCGCACATCCGCCCCGGATCGAGCACGCCCCGGCGGAACAGGCTGCCGAACCCGAAGAGCACGCCGCGTACGAACTCCAGCAGCGAAGTCTTCCCGGTCTCGTTGGTGCCGTGGAGCACCTCGACCCCGGGGCCGAGACGGTCGATGGTGACGTCGGCCAGGCCGCCGAACCGCTCGATCTCGATCTGTTCGATGATCATCGCCCGCTCCCCTCCGCCGCGCTTCGGACCTCGGTTCGGTCCCGGTTCAGGTCGAACCCATCAGTTCCAGTGCCAGCCAGCCCGCTTCACGGTGGTCGGTCGAGGGATCAGCCACCTCACGTGCCGTGACGATCGAGCCGAGGGCGGTGGCAAACGCCACCAGCGACTCCGTGCCCGCACCGTGCCCGGTCGTCGCCGTGCCGTGTCCGGCCGCACCGCGGGCCAGCACCGCCATCGGCTCGAGCGGATCGGGTCCGAGGTCGTGGCACCACAGGCGGTGGGCCGCGGCGTCGGCCGGGGGCCGGAGCCGCGCCGTGGTCTCCGCAACCAGTTCCGCCACCCTGACCCGGCGCGACACACTGGCACCGCAGTCGACATTCACCCGCACCACCTGCAGGGGACCGTGGGGATCGACGACGAGGGCGTCGAGGGCGGCTTGGATGGCGGCGGCAAGTTCCTCGTCGCCACCGGCCAGCGACGTGATCGACACGCCCCGCCACGCCACGCGGTGGGTCGCCACCTCGCGCCACGTGCCCGCCAGATCGGCGCGGGTCGGGAGGGGCGCGGCGAGCGTGCCCGCCGGCCCTGGCGCGGGGGCGATGCCGGAGAGGGTGAGGAGGCCGCAACTGCCTGCCGCCGCTTCGCGAGCGCCGCGTGCTTGGAGGGCCGGCACCTGGTGCACCCCCGGTGGCACCGGCTGCGGCCGGCGCGATCCCCACACGAACGTCGTCGCTCCCGCGAGCAGGCCCACCGCCGGCAGCGGTGCGGGCAAGGCATGGGCCAGGGGCGCACCACCCCAGGAGTCGTCCCAGCCGACGACGATCCGCTGCTGCGGCGGAAGGAGGGACGCATGCTCCGAGGCGAACGACGGCGGCAGACGGCCGCCGGCGCCCATGCCGCGGGCATCGGCGGGCAAGCACGCCAATTCCACTGCCACTCCGCGGATGTCGAGCCGCAACGGTGAGACCGGCGACACGAGCGAAAGCCCGGCCGGCGCGCCGAGTGCCCGGTCGATCGCCGTGCAGGCGACCGCCTCGTCCACCATCCAGATCGTGCGGCAGCCGTCGGCGGCGAGATCGACGATCGCCTGGCGCACCGCCGCCGCCTGGGCAGGGCTGGCCCGCAGCGGATCGAGGGTGCTGCCGAGGAGGACGAGGACGGCGGCGTGGGTCTCGCGGGCGGTGCGCACCGCGGCCGCGAAGGCCTCGTGGGGTGCCGCGTGGAGGATCGCCCGGACGCCAGCCGGCGCCGCGTCGGGCACCGGAATCGGACGGTCGAGCGCGGCGTCGTAGGCGAACACCAAATCGGCCACGGCCAAGCCTCCATGCTGGGCCGACGGCGGCGGTCGCCGTCGGGGTCGGTCCGGACCCTCACCGGTCCGGCCGAGGCCGGGCCGCTGTCGATCCGTGGCAAACAAGGAAAGGTCCGCGGGGCAATGTACCCGTCTGCCGGTTTCCGACTCCACTGCAAAACGGCCCCGCCCGCCCGCTGCTCGCTCTGGCGGGGGAAACCGGAGCTTTTCCGGCCCATCGCCGCGGCAAGGGGGGCCGGCCAGCGGTCACCAGAGTCAGGTGGTGAGGGGCGGGGGGGCCGCCGTGAACCGGGCGAGGAGACGCGAGCCCCACGCGGCGGCGTCCGCGGCGGGCCCCACGGCCGCGAGCACCCTGCCACGGAGGAGCACACCCTTCTCCAGGTGGTCACCGAAGAGACCGCAGCGGACCGTGATCCGGCCATCCGCGGCGCTGGCGGTGAACCCGCGGAGATCATCGGGATGGACCGCCACGAGCGTGGACCGCCCCCCCGGACTCCCCAGCAGCACCGCGCGGGCGCCGGGAAACGGATCTGGCTGCCAGGTGCCCGCCGGGGGACCGCCGCCCCAGTGAATCGTGCCGGCGGTCACCCGGGTGACCACCTCAACCTGGGGCTGGCTGTCGAGGAGTGCCGTCTGCGCCGAGGCCACGAGCATCCAGGCGGCAGCTGGCCCCGTGTCGAGGGCGCCGTCCAGGCAGCGCCACATCGCGGTGGCCCGCAGCCGCCGTGCGTCGGCCGGATCGTAGACCGCCGTCAGATCGTCACCGCGCACCCAGTGATCGGTGGCCCGGGTGACGGCGTCGATGTCGAGGCCCAGCAACCGGTCGGACGAGGAGGGGGTGGTGATCTGGATCCCGGCCTCCGGGTGATCGGGGTCGAGCGTCACCGTCACGCCTTGCCGGCTGCAGGTGAACCCCTGATCCGCGTTGCGCCAGGTCGGGGCCGACGCGGCGGGGGCGGAGGATGGCATGGTTGCGCTCCCGGGACGATGGCGAAGGACCATGGTGACCACCGTGCGCTGGTGGCGGGGAGCCCCAGTGTAGCGGTGCTTGCCACCGGCCCGGCGTCGACCGGTATGGTCGGGGAAGCGGCCAGGGGCGCCCCCGTGCCGGCGGCGCCACCCGCCGGCGCCAGCGCTCGGGGAGCGGCCCCCGGGTAGACTCGGCCGCTTCACCAGACGCGTGGAGGGAGGGTTGGCATGCCGGATGAACTGGAAGTCTGCGAAGCGGCGGCCCGGGCCGGTGGTCGCGTGCTCGGGGAGTGGGTCGGGCGGTTCGCGGTCTCGACGAAAGGGCCTCGGGATCTGGTGACCGAGGCCGATCTGGCCGCGCAGGCCGAGATCCGGCGCATCGTCCTGGGGGCGTTTCCCGGGCACGGCTTCATCGGCGAGGAAGGGGGCCACATCGGCGCCGGTCCCGACGCGCTTCGCTGGTTCGTCGATCCGCTCGACGGCACCACCAACTACGTCCACGGCGTTCCTGCCTACTGCGTTTCGGTGGCGCTGGCCCGGGGCGACGAGATCCTCGTCGGCACGGTCTACGATCCGGTGCGCGACGAGTGCTTCGCGGCACGCGCCGGCGGGGGTGCCCGGCTCAACGGCCGGAAGATCCACGTGTCGGCCACGGAGAGTGTCCCGGAGTCGCTGGTGGCCGTCGGCTTTCCCCCGCACGTCGGTCCCGACGCGCCGAGCGTGGTCGATTTCCTCGCGGTGCTGCCGGAGGTCCAGGCGATCCGTCGGACCGGGTCGACCGCCATCAACCTCGCCTACGTGGCGTGCGGCCGGTTCGACGCGTTCTGGATCCGTGCGATCGCGCCGTGGGACGTCGCGGCCGGACTGCTCCTCGTGGCGGAGGCCGGGGGCACCCTGATCCCCCTGCCCCGCGGGCGCGGCCCGCGGGTGTCGCTCGACCAGCCGGCATTCGTGGCTGCGGCCACGCGACCGCTCGCCGAAGCGCTCTTGGCGCTGCTGCCGGCCGTGCCCTGATCCCGCCCGGGTATGCGGCCCGGCTGATCCGGGGCGGGGTCGTGCCGGCTACGCCGGTCGTGGTGGTGAAACGGGCCGGCGGCGTCCCCGCGAAACGTGCGTCGCGACCGCCAGCAGGCTACTGTCTAGGTGTCGTCCGGCATGGGCTGGGCGTCGGGATTTCGGCCCCCGGAGGGCGAGCCGAGCCGTCGTCCCTGGGTACGACGGACGGCGCGGGAAGGCACGGTCAGCAATGGGACTTCCGCTGGTGGCGCGGCGCGGGGCAGCCCGGGGAAGGAGTCCTTCCGCGGGGTTCGTCTGGCTGCCGGTCCGCACCGGTCTTCCCGGGCGACAACCGCTCTCCGCCCGATGGGTGGCCGGCCTCGTGGTGCTCGTGGGATCGGTCCTGGCAGCGCTCCCGGTGGCCGCCCGGGCGCAGGACCCGGTCGCTGCCGCCGAGGATGCCGAACCGTCGCCGGCCCGGCCTCTCCGGGCGGCCGCCGCCCGCGGGGAGATGCCGCGCGCGGCCAGCGACGGCGACGGTCCGACGCCCCCCGACCGTCCCGGCACGCGGGTCGCGCCCACGGCACCCGAGCTCTTCTATGTCGAGGACGACGCCGGTCGGCTCGTGCCCGTGCCCGGTTTCGCCTACGGCGACTTCGTGGAGATGGTCCGGCTCCGGCAGGGGCTGCCGGGCGCGGCGCAACCCCCCGCGGCGGTCCTCGAGTCGCTCACCGTCACCCTCCACATGCCGGCTGGCGGCGTTCGCGATCCCGGCTGCCTGGCCACCGTCGATGCCGCGGTGCGGCAGACGCGGGCCGGCTGGTCGAGTCTGCCGCTCGATCTCGGCGGGTTGGTGCTCGACGCACCGCCGCGGCACGAAGGGGAGGGGGCCGCCTTCATCGACGTCGACGCTCCGGCCCCGGGACCGGCGGAGCCCGCGGCGCGGGATGTCACAGCCGCGCTGCTCAACGGCTACCGGGCATGGTTCCAGGGGCCGGCCGACGGGCGGCACCGTCTCCAATTGGGGGGGCGGATCACGGTCGAGGCGGCCGGCGAGGAGCAAGCGGTCTGGCTGCGGCTGCCGGCGGCCACGGCATCGGCGGTGGTGATCCTCACCGACCGGCAGAACCCGCTCGTGGCGGTCACTCCGGGCGGCGTCGATCCGCGCATCGAGCCCGACGGCAGCGGGGGCAGTCGTGTGACCTGCGTCGGGTTGGTCGGCCCCACCCGGATCCGTATTGGGCCGCGGGGCACACCGCAGGCCTCCGCCGGCGCGGCCCCCGAGGCCACCGTGGAGAGCGTGGTGCGCATCGACGGACGGATGGCGGCATGGCAGACACTGGTGTCGCTGCGCGACCTGCCGGTCGACATGACACGGATCACCGTCACGCTCCCCCCGGGCGCCACGCCCCGCGCGGTCCGTGGCGGCACGGTTGCCAATCGCGAGACGCGTGGCGGCGACGGTGACGCGACCCAACCGGTCGAGCGGTTGGTCGTCGACGTGGCCCGATCGGCCGACGGGCGCGCGGCGCTCGAGATCGACGCGGAGCGCTCGATCGATCCCCAGGGGCGGGCCCTGGAACCCCTCGGGTTCATGGTGGAGCCGATCCTGCCCTGGCGCCAGCACGGGCGCGTGAGCCTGCTGGTGGAGGGCGACTGGCAACTCGAGTGGGACGACGCCGGGCGCAATCGGCGCGTCGATCCCCCCGCGGCGGCCCGCCGCCCGGGGCTCTCCGCCGCCTTCGCCTACGATGCCCAGCCGGCCACGCTGCCGATCCACGTCCGACCGCGTGGCAGCCGTGTGGTCGTGGAGCCGGAGTACCGCTACTCCGTCGACTCCGGTCGTCTCGGCCTCGAGGCCCGGCTCCGCCTCTCGGTGCGCGGGGCCCCGGTGAACCGCATCGCGGTGGGGCTGGATGGCTGGGGGATCGACGACGTGTCGCCGACCGGGTTGGTCGACACCGCGGCGATCCGCGCCGAGGGGGGGTTGCTCCTGATCCCGTTCCTCCAGCCGCTTGCCGGCGACGCGACCATCGAGATCCGCTGTGGCCGGACGCTCGAACGCGATGCCCGGCGCCTCGCCTGGACGCTCCCCGTGCCGCAAGCCGATCTGGTGGCGCCGGCGAGCGTGAGCGTGTCGGCGGCCAACGACATCGAGGTGGTGCCCGACGTGGCGGCGATCCGCGGGCTGGTCCGGCAGACGGCCCCGTCCGCCCGCCGCGAGGAGGGGGAGCGGGCGGTGCTCACCTACCGGCTCGATGGCACCGACGGGGAGTTCGCCGCCGACCGCCGCTATCTCGCCCAGCGCATCGAGGCGGTCGTGGCCACCGCCGTGACGATCGGAGGCGATGGCGCCGTGGTGGAGGAGACGATCCGCTACGACGTCGCCCATGTGGCCCTCGAGTCGATCGACGTCGTCGTGCCGGCGGCGGTCGCCGACGGGGGCACACTCGAATTGCGCCAGGGAGGCCAGCCACTCAATCCCTTTCCCGCCCCCGCGCCGGGACGCGGGGCGGCCGGCCGCGGTGACCCAGCGCCTCCGGCCGACGGCACGGGCACGGTCAATCTCCGGGCCCTCCTCCCCCAGCCACTGCTCGGCACCGGCGACCTGACGATCCGCTACGAGGTGCCGATGGTCCAGGTGCCCGCCGAGGCGACCGCATCGATGGACCTGCCCCTCGTCCTCCCGGCGGAAGGACGGGTGTCGCGGCAGTCGCTGTCACTGCTGGTCGACGGCCCGCTGGTGGTCGACGTCCGTGGCGACACCTGGGAACGTGACACGCTCCAGGGGGCCGGCGCCCGCGCCTGGACCAGCGGTCGGCCGCAGGCGGTGGTGCCGCTGGCGGTGTCGGCACGGCAGGGGATGTCACGCGGCGACACGGTGGTCGAGGCGGCGTGGTTCGAGACCCGGCTCCTTCCCGATGGTCGCGAGGACCTGTGCACCTACACGGTGAGCAGTTCATCGCGCCGCTTCGAGCTCACGGTGCCCGGCGCCTGGCGGCCGGCGGCCGATCGCCAGGCGACCCTCGAGGTGCGCGTCGACGGGCGGCCGGTTCCCGCGGCGGTCCGCCCCGGTGGACGGATGACGGTGGAACTGCCCAGCGCTACCACCGAGTCGGCCGGCCGCGGAGCGTGGATCGTCTCCATCGAATGCCGGCGGGGGCGCGAGGCGCCGCTCGTGCCGGGGTGGCCGCGCGTGGCGGGCTGGGTGGGACCGCTGGTGCTGGAGCCACCGGAAATGGCCTCCGGAGTGGTGCAGCGGCGCTTCTACTGGGAACTGCGCCTCCTCGCGGACGAGCACGTCGTGCTGCCGCCGCGGCCGTGGACGAGCCAGCAGCGCTGGGCGTGGAGCGGCCTGGGCTTCGAGCGGCGGCCGGTGGTCTCGCGCGGGGCACTGGCCCGCTGGCTGGAGGCCAACCGCCGCGCCGCGACCGACCGCCCCGCGGAGCCGGCGACGCCGGTGCCTCTCGTCGCCGCCGCCGCGCTCGACCCGCCCCTCGCGGAGCGGCGCGCGGTGTGGTCGGGCATCGGCGCGGTGGAGCCGAGCCGCGTGTGGGTGGTGCCGACGTGGCTGCTGGTCCTCCTCGCTTCCGGTCCGGTGCTCGGTGTGGGGTTGCGGGCGGTCTACCGCGCCGGCGCCCGGCAACCGGCCGTCGTCGTCGGCGCCGCCACGCTCGCCGTCACTGCCGCCGCGTTGAATCCCGAACTCGCCCCGCTGGTGGCCCAGGCGGCGCTTCCGGGCGTGGCCCTCACGGCACTGGCGGCGAGCCTCCGCTGGCTCGTTGAACGACCGGTGCCGACCGCGTCCGCCCCCCGGCCGTCGCTGGTCGTGTCGCCGCAGTCGTCGACGCGACTGGTCGTGACGGGTGACTCCGCTCGGCTCCCTGTGGTCGTCGATCCGCCCACCGCGGCGGGACGGGCCGTGCCATGAGCACTCCACGCGGGTGGTTCTCCCGGTGCCAGGGATGCCGGGCCGTGGCGACGGTCCCGGCCCTGGTGGTGGGGCTGGTGGCGTCCGCGGCCGCGCCAATGCCGGAGGATCCCCTGCGCTTCACCCGCGTGCACGTTCCGGCCGGCCGCCTCGCCGACGTCGACATGGGGTCCGAGCGGTATGTGCCGCTGCCGCTGATCGAATTCGAACGGGCCGTGGCGGCGCTCGCCGACGGGGAGGGTTCCGGAGACGCCGCGGTGGGGATGCCGCTGCGCGTGCTGGCGGACGGTGCCCACGTCACCGGCCGGTTCGACGCCGCCGGTCGGTTGACGGGGCGTTTGTCGTTCACGATGCCCGACGGTGGGGCCGGGTATCCCACCCAGGTCACCGTCGGCCACCTGCAGATCACCCGGGCCAGCCGGGAGACGACCGCCGGCACCGGGCCGACGGTCGTGCATGCCCTGCGCAACGGCCTCACCGCCATCGTGCTCCCCGGTCCGGGGAGCTACCGCTGCGATTTCGTGCTCCCGGCCGCGGAGAGCGGGGCGCGCTGGCGCGCGGCTGGCACGGTGCACCGGTTGCCGCTCGTGCCGGCCGTGCGCACCGTGGTCGAACTGGGATTGCCCACCGGGCAGCGGCCGTACGGTGGTGGAGGGGCATGGTCGCCGCTCCCGGCCGATTCCGCACCCACAGGTGCCCCCCCGCCCGCGGAGCCGCCGGCCGAGCAGTTGTGGGAGACGACGGTCGGGCCCGGAACCCAAATGGTGTTCGGCCTTCTTCCCGCCGATGCCCAGGTGGCGGGGGCGCGGGTGTGGACCGTGCATCGTGTCGGCCGCGAACAGACCCGCCTGGAGACGATGATCCAACCCACGGCGCCCTGGGCCGAGCCCCGCCTCGCGCTCCGCGTCGATCCCCAAGTCACCCTCCTCGCGGCCAGCGTGGCCGACCGGCCGGGCGGACGGCGGGATCTCGTCTGGCAGCCGACCGCAACCGGCGCGGAAGTGATCCTGCCGCCGATCGTGTTGGGGACGACGGCGGAGGTGGAGATCGTGGGCATCGCTCCGGCACTCACCGCGCGGGCTGCCGAATTGCCCGTCGTTTCCGTGGCCGCGGAAGCCTGGTGCGGGGGTGGCGTGACGGTGCACCTCGATCCTGGATTGGCACTCACCGGACTGACGCCGGGTGACGCGGTGGTGGTCTCGCCACCGGTCGCCGCCACGTGGCCCTGGCCGCGGGAAGCCGATCCTGAACCCGGGGCACTGGTGCACTTGGCGGCCCAGGGGCCGCGGGCCGGGGGACTCATGACGCTCGAGCCACGGGGACCGAGCCTCGACATCGCCCGGGTGACGGCCGTGGACGTGGCCGCGGCGCGCGTCCTGGGGGTGGCCATGTGTGACGTCCGGGTCGAGCGTGGCGAAGCCTTCGCCCTCTCCGGCCGCGTCAGCCCCGGTTGGATCATCGACGCCGTGGAGTGGGTCGAGCCCGTAACGCCCGGTGACGAAGTGGCGGTCGGCACGGGCGTGTCGCTGACGGGGCTCAGCGACGAGCTACTCGACTGGCGGGTCAGCGCCGACGCTGGCGGCAGCCTGCTCCGTATGGGGTTGGCTGCGGCGGCCACGCCACAGCGGCCGCTCGGGCTGCGCATCACCGGTCACCGGGCCGGCGCCGATGTCGGGTTGCCGTTCCCCGTCCGTGACCTGGAGATGGTCGTCCTCGACGGCGAGACCGACGGGCAGACCGCCCTCGCCCTGCGCGCCGCGCCCGACACCACGTTGGAGATCGACCCCGCGCCCCCGGCCACACCGGCGGCGGGCGCGAGGTTGCAAGCTCTCGTCGGGCAGGGACCGGTGCGGTCATGGTTGCCGGCCGGGGTGGGCCTCCCTGCCGCCGAGGCGCGCCTGGTGCAGCGTCGGCCGCCGATCGCTGTCCACGCGCGGATCGGCCTGTCGGTGCGCGACGACCGGCTGGTGGAGTCGTTCACGCTCGAGTGCCGTCCGGGCGAGGCGCCGCTCGATGCCGCCGTGATCCATTTCTCCGAGCCGATCGAGGATCAGCTCGAGTGGGCGCTCCTGCCGCCGGCGGTGGGGAGCGTCGTGGCCCGGCCCCTGGAGATGGCGGGCCGGCGCGGCGGCGAGACTTCGTGGCTGGTGGAGTTCGTGCCGCCTGTACGGGAGCCGGTCTCGATCCGGGCGACGCGGAGCGTGGCCCTCGACGGGGCCACGGCCGTGCCCTTGGTGCGCGTCGACGGGGCCGTCGACCTGGTGGGTGACATCGTCGTGCGCACGACGGGCCGGCGCCGTCCCGCGGTGGTGAATCGTCGCCTCACGGAACTGCCCCCCGGGCCGTCGCCCCCTGGCACCGCCGACGACGTCATCGCCGAGTTCGGGTTCGATGCCGCCGCTGCCGAGTCGGCCTCCACCGACGGTGCGGCGCTGGAGATCGTCCCCGACGCCGGCGGTGGCGATCGCGCCGCGCGCGCGTGGGTGTGGTCCGAGGTGGTCGACTGCTGGTGCCACCTGTCGGGACGGACGGAGTTCGAATCGCGTTTCGACATCGAGAACCACGGGCGCGGTACCCTCGCGCTCGTGCTCCCCCCGGGCAAACGGCTCCTCGGGATCCTCCTCGATGGGCGGCGGGTGATGCTCGACGCGGAGACGGTCGGCGGCGAGGTGACGATCGACCTGCCGATCGAACGCCGGCGCTTGACCCTGGCGGTGCGGATGATGGCGGAGGAGGACGCGGAGTCGGGTTGGACCATCGACTCCGCGGGGGGAACGGTCGATCTTCCCGTGCTCGAGCGTTCGTGGCGCGTCTGCCTCCCGCCCGGTGTGGAGATCGCCGTCGGCCCGGCCCATCATCGCGAGGTGGCCCCACCGGAGATCGACTGGGGCCAGCGCCTGTGCGGCTTCCCGCTGCAGCATCCCGCGGCGGCGGCCGACCGCGAGGAGATCGATCGTCACGGAGGGCTCGTGGCGGGCTGCGTGGAGCACGTGTTCGTGCCGCTGCCGGGCCGGCCTGCCGCCGACCGGTTGCGGCTCGTCGCCAGCCGGGACATCGAGCGCTTGGCGCTCCTGGCGGGCACCTTCCTGGCGGGCTGCCTGCTGCTGGCTGCGGCGTGGAGGCCGGGGTTGCTCGTCGTGGTGCCGCTCGTCGCCGGGTTGGTCGTGCTGTGGGTGCCCTCCCCGTGGCACGTGCCGGCCCGCGCGGTGTGGTGGGCCACGCTCACGGTGGGCGTGGCGACGCTCGTCGCCGGTCGCCCGTCGGGAACGCGCCGCCGTGCGACGCCGGTGGTGTCCCTGTTGGCGCTGATCGGGGCGGCATGGGCGGGTGGGTCCGCCCGGGCGGCGGACGGCGGGACGGTCGAGCGCGTGTTCATCACACCGGTGGGCGGGATTCCCACGGCGCTGGTGCCGGAGCGGCTTTTCGACCGGTTGGGGGCGATGACCGACGAGACCACGCCGCGGGTGGTGGCAGCGCGCGTCGAGATCCGGGGGCCGGAGGCCGATCCGGGTTGGCGGGTGACGCTGGAGATCGATGCCGACGCCGGCACCAGCCTGTGGCTCCCCTTCCCGGGGCAGGCCACCGGGCCGGCCGACGGGATGCTGATCGACGGTCGCCCGGCCAGGGTGCTTGCGGCGGGCCCCGGGGCGGCCCGGTTGCCGATCGCCGAGGCGGGGCGCCATCGCGTGGAATGGACCATGGCGCCGATCCGTGTCCGGCAGGGGGACATCGTCGTCTCCATGATCGCCCTGCCCCCCGCGCCGCAGGCCGTGCTCGCGACCGCGCCCGGCGGGCTGGCGGAGCCGCTGGTCGAGGTGGCCGGGCCGGGTGGTCCCTTCATGGCGGCGCTCCCGGACGCGGCCTGGAGCGTGGGGGAGCCACCACGATTCGACGTCGCCGGTGCCGATCGGATTGCGGTGATCACGGCGGCCAAACCGGGCGTCCGTTTGGCCGCGGCGCCGCGTGCGGCGCGCAGCCGCAACGACATCGCATGGGGGGCGAACGCCTGTCGCGTGGTGGCACGGTTCGACGTCGATGCCGGGGAGGCACTGCTGCCGGCGGTCGTCGTGCGCGCCGATCCCCGGCTGGTGCCGCTGCCGGCCGGCGATCCGACGGTGGAGATCGATCGCATCGGCTCCGGCCGCTTCCGCGTCGTACGGCAAGAACCGCTGGCGGGGGATTTCCGTGTCGAGGTGGCCTGGACGATGCCGCTCGACGAACCGACCGGCGTGTTCACCGTGCCCGAGGTGTGGCTGGAGGCCCCGCTCGCCGATGAGCGTGTCGTCCGGCTGCAGCCCGACGCGGGGTTGCGGGTCGGGCTCCTGCCCTCGTCCGGTCCCGGTGGAGGAACCCGGCCGGCGATCCCAGGCGGGGAAATCTCCTGGCGGGCCGACACCGCGGTCGCTGACGCGCCCCCCGGCACCGTCGACGCGCTGCCACCCGGTCTGACCACCACCGGAGCGACCCGCGTGTCGGTGACCCGCGCCCCCGCCGTGGTCCGTGCCAGCCAACAGCTCCGGCTCGGACTCGGCCAGCGTCGGGTGGACATCGCGCTCCAGGCGCGGATCGAGGCAGAGGCAGCCGTCGTGGGGCTGCCGCTACGGCTCCCGCCCGATGTCCAGTTGGGGAAGGTGATTCTCACCGACGAGACATCGACCGAAGGGCCGCGGCAGCCGCTCGACATCCGCCTGGTGCGGCTGGTGCCGACCGATCCAGCGCCGGGCAGTGGCGGCCTTACCGTGGTCTTGCAGGAGCCGCGTGCCGGCCGCTTGCGCCTCGACGCCGAGGCCATCCTTCCGGGCCCGGCACCCGCCGAGGGTACGCTGCCGGTGATCCGTCTGGCCCTCGACGGGGCCGGTCCGGTGGTGGTGTCATGGTCGGCCGCCGACGGCTTGGCCGCGGAAGTGGCGGGGGGCGAAGCAGCTGCCGCCGGGGTCGTCGAGGTGGCGGCCGACGACGAGGCTCCGCCGTACCGGCTCGTCGGCGTGCCACTGCCCCCGCTCGACCCGACCGGGGGACAGGCGACAACCGCCGCTGTGACCGTGGTGCCCGAGGCCGGGGCGGAACCCGCCGGTCCCCGACTGGAGTTGGTCGACGTGCATCTGGCGATCGATGCCCGCGGGCGGGCCTGGGGTACCGCCCGGATCGATCTCGTGGCGAGCGACCCGGTGGTGCGGTTGTCGTTGCCCGCGGGCATGCGGCCGTTCAAGGTGTTCGTCGATGGCCGGGCGGCGGTCGATCCGCGGCCGGTGGGACCTGCGGCCGCGCCACTGTGGGAACTGCGACTGCTCGATGTCCGGTGGCCCCGGTCGCTGGAGGCGGTTTTTGCCGGTGACCTCGGATCCGCCGCCGTCAGCGGGCGCCTCACGGCACTCGAGGCCCCCGGCATCGCGGGCCTCACCGCCGCGCGGTGCCTGTGGACCATCGCCGTGCCGCGCGGCACCGAGGTCCGGGTCGCCCCACCGGCCACCGTCGTCGAGGCTCCGGGCGCCGCCGTCGAACGGACCGCGGCGCTCGAGCGCCTGGCGGGGGATTTCGCCCGGGCGATCGCCGTCGCCTCCCCGGGCGAGGCCGCCCGGCTCGGCGACCTCCTCGGCGCGCGGCGCGGACCTCCTTCCCTCCCGGCGGCCGATCCGGGTGCGGAGCCCGGCCCCGGCGGCGCGCCGGTGTTCGTGACCGGCGCCACGATCATCGCCCCACCCGGCGCCGAGCGCGTGGAGATCCGACTGGTCAGGGCGGCCGATGGCACCGCGCCGGGGCGGGCCGTCGCCTCGCTGGTCCTGCTCCTCACGGCCGCGGTCGCCGTCACCGTGCGGCGCTGGCGAACGCGGGCGAAAACCGGCTGAAAAGCGGTCTGGCCCCGGCCGACGGGGCTCCGCTAGTGTCCGTCCCGCTCGTGGGCCGCGGCACCCCGTGTGACAGCGCGGTTCGCGGTTCGCCGCGGCGGCATCGGGGCCTTGGGTCACGTCCGCGGCGGACCGATTCACACGGAGGCGGCGGGGTCATGCTGCGTCGTTCGCTCGAAGGGCTGTGCCTGGCCTGGTTGGCTGCCCTCCTGGCTGGTCCGGTGTCAGCGGCCGGGTACCGGACGGCGAACTTCGTCGTCGATGCCCCGACGGCGGAACAGGCGCGGCGGATCGGTGACGCCGCGGAGCAATACCGGCACGATCTGGCGGTCGAGTGGCTCGGTGGCCCGCTGCCGCGGTGGAGCCGACCGTGCCCGATCCGCGCCCAGGTGGCGCCGCAGCTCGGGGCCGGAGGGGCGACGAGCTTCGTGTTCGACGCCGGCGAAGTGTTCGGGTGGACGATGTCGATCCAGGGCAGCGAGGAACGGATCCTCGACTCGGTGCTCCCCCACGAGATCACGCACACGATCTTCGCCAGCCATTTCCGCCGGCCGTTGCCACGCTGGGCCGACGAGGGGGCGTGCACCACGGTCGAGCATCCGGTGGAGCGGGCCCGGCAGCACCGCCTCCTCATCGAGTTCCTCACCACGCAGCGCGGCATCGCCTTCCCCGAGATGTTCGCCATGCGCGAGTATCCCGCCGACGTCCTCCCGCTCTACGCGCAGGGGTACTCCCTGGCGCGGTTCCTCATCGAACGGGGCGGGCGGCGCCGGTACGTGGCCTTCGTCGGCGACGGGCTGGGCGGCAACGACTGGTCGGGGGCACTGGGGCGGCACTACGGCCTGCCCGACGTGGCCCAGCTCCAAGGGGTGTGGCTGGAATGGGTGCGCCAGGGATGCCCGGCACCACCCGCGGCGCTGGTCGCCGTCTCCCCTCCCGCGACCGGGCCGGCCGGCGACTGGTCGGCACGGGGCCGCGGGCAAAGCCCCGATCCGGCACCGCAGCCCTCCGCCGTGGCCAGCCTTCCCGGTCGGCGCTCGATCTACGCCCTCCAGGCCCGTCGTCCCAGCGAGCCAGGCAGCGCCACGGCCGTCACCGCTCAGCCCCCGGCGACGGGTGTGGCCGCTCCGGAGACCGCCAGCGTGAGGTGATAGAACACCGGCGCGGCGAAGCACAGCGAGTCGATGCGGTCGAGCACTCCCCCGTGGCCCACGACGAGCGTGCCGTGGTCCTTGACACCACGGTCGCGCTTGATGGCGGCCATCGTCATGCCGCCGGCGAAGCCGAGCAGGGCGATGACGAATCCCGCCAGGGCCGCCTGCCAGGGCTCGTAGGGTGGAGCCGCCCACCACAGCGCCGCCGCCAGGAGGGCGGTGGAAGTGGCGCTGCCCAGCAGCCCCTCCCACGAGCGATCGGAGCTCACCTCGGCGGCCACCAGCCGGCGGCCGATGAGCCGGCTCCAGACGTGCTGCATGGCGTCGGCGAACTGCACAAGCAGGATGAGGAAGAAGAGGAGGCGGAAGTTGCCGCTGCCCGGCGCCGTCGCGGCAGTGGGGATCTGGAGCAGCGCGGGGGCGAAAGACACACAGTAGACGCACACCACGAGGCCCGCCTGGATCTTGGCGGTCCGCTCCAGGAAACGGGTGTAATCGCCGGTGAAAGCGACCCGGGCGAGGACGAACAGCGTGGCATACACCGGCAGGAACACGCTGAACACGTCGTAGCGGTTGTAGGCCACGAGGACGTAGTGCACCGGCGTGAACAGCACGAACACCCAAAACAGCGCCCGGTGGTCACCGCGGCGCGTGGGGGTGAGGGTGATGAACTCGCGGAGCGCCCAGAACGAGACGAGCCCGAACAGCGTCACGGTGGCGGTGACACCCAGCCAGAAGGCGGCGCCCATCAGCGCGCCCATGATCCACCAGCCGCGGAGCCGCTGGTTGAAGGCGCGGACGGCGCCGGGATCGAGGCCGCGGTCGGGTCGCCGGGCGAGGAACTGACCCACCGCGGTGGCCACGAGCAACAGGCCGAGCACCCCGGTCACGAGGACCACCGTGTGCAGGTCGTTCACCCGCTACTCCTTCAGCGCCAGCACCGCCCGACGGGCGCGGGCGAGGAAGTCGGCCTTCATCTCGTCGCGCTCCAGCCACATCGGTGCGCCGAAGCTGATGCAGGAGAGGAGCGGCACCGGAAGGAACTCGCCGCGGGGCAGGACGCGGTTGAGATTGTCGATGTGGACCGGCACCAGTTCGATGTCGGGCCGTTTCTTCGCCAGGTAGTACAACCCGCTCTTGAACTCCCCCACCTCGCCGGTGACGCTGCGGCTCCCCTCGGGGAACACGATGAGCGACTTCGTGGTGCCGATCTCGCGGAGCATGAGATCGACCGGGCTCTGGTGGACCTTGATGTCGGTGCGGTCGATGAGCAGGGCGTCGAACACCTCCTCCGCCAGCCAGCGGCGGAGCAGCCCGCGGGACCAGTAGTCCTTGGCGGCCACCGGCCGCGTCAGTTCGCGTACCGGCTGGGGCAGCGAGGCCCACACCACCAGCGCGTCGAGGTGGCTGGTGTGGTTGGCGAAGTAGACGCGCTGGCAGGTGTCGGGCTGGCTGGCGATCCACCGGGCGCTGGCCCCCGAGAGGAGACGGGCCAGCGCCGCGAGCGTCAGGCCGGCGGCGCGGCACACCGGCGACCGCGTGGTCCGGGCGCTGGGCCCCTCGGGGGCGTGCCGGGGCTGGGCGGTGATGTCGGCCGGGGAAAGCATGGACCGATTCTCTGGACGGGGCGGGGCGGCGGTCAATCGGCGGCCGGCACGAAGGGATTGTGGCAGCGCTCGTGGCCGATGGTGGTGATGGGCCCATGGCCGGGGAGGACGGTCGTGTCGACGGCGAGGGGATAGAGCCGGCCGCGGATGCCGGCCGCCAGCGCGGCGAAATCGCCGTCAGGGAAGTCGGTGCGGCCGATCCCTTCCCGGAAGAGGACGTCGCCGCCGAGAACCAGGTCGGGCGAGCCCGGCAACCGGAAGACGACGTGGCCCCGCGAGTGCCCCGGCAGCCCGATCACCTCGAACGTGCAGCCGGCGGTTTCCACGCGGTCGCCGTCGTCGAGGAGGCGGTCCGCCGGCGGGCTGGTGATCGCCTTGCCGAACGCGGCCGACAGGTTGGCCACCGGGTCGACGAGTTTCTCCGCGTCGCCCCGCCCCACGAGGATCGGCAGCCCGGGCCAGCGGCGCCGCAGACGGTGGTTGCCGGCGATGTGGTCGGAGTGGCCGTGGGTGAGGAGGATGGCGGCCGGGGTGAGGCGCTGCCCGTCGATCCACTCGATGATCGCCCCCGGTTCGAAGCCGGGATCGACCACGACGCAGTCGTCCCGTTCCGGACGCCGCACCACGTACGTGTTTTCCGCGAACGGCGCCGATTCGATGCAGGCGATGACGACACCGGCGGCGGGGGAGAGTGAACTGACCGTGGCCATGGTGGGGCGGGCGGAAGGCAGGGAGTCTCTCCGAGCATGCTCATGGCGTCGGGCAGGGGCAAGGGGCGGGGATGGAAATCCCTGTTCTGCCCCCGGCCAGCGGCCCAAAGCGGCATGGTTTCGCCATGCGGTCACCGCTAGACTCTTCGCCGCCGGAAGGGTCGGGGTGGGCCGCACCCGGGCGACCCTGCCGGCCGTCGCCCGACCGATTCATGCCCTGCGACGGGAGCGGCGATGAACAACGGATAGGACGGCGGTGGGCGGGCAGGTGCGGCTGGCGGATCGGGGCGACGCGGGGCCAAGGATGGTCGCCGTGATGGTGGTGGGCCGGACAATGGGTCGATCTCCACGGAGGGTTCCTCGATGGCTCGGCAGCGCGTGCGGAAGAGTCGGGGGTGGACCGCGGCACTGGTCGCGGCCGCCGGTCGGTGTTCGACCCTGATCCTCGTGGTCGCCGTGCTGGCCGCGGCCGCCGTGCTCCCCGAGGTCGCCCGAGCGCAGGCGCCTTCCGGCCCCAGCCTCCTCCCGCAGGGCGGCATGCCGCAGGGCAATATCGGCGCCCCCGATGCCGTGCCGGCCAAGCCGGGCGTGCATCCGCTCCAGGCCGCGCTCGAGGTCGCCCAGAAGGGCCTCGCCGGCATCCAGACCAACATCCAGGACTACTCCGCCACCGTCGTCAAGCGGGAGCGGATCGACGGCAAGCTGGGCGAACACGAGTACATGTTCGCCAAGATCCGTCACCAGCCGTTCAGCGTGTACCTGCACTTCCTCGGACCCGACAGCGTCAAGGGGCAGGAGGTGCTCTACGTGGATGGTCGCAACGAGGGCAACATGCTCGCCCACGCCGGCAGCGGGGTGCGTGCCATGGTGGGCACCGTGTCGCTCAAGCCGCACAGCATGCTGGCGATGGCGGGGCAGCGCTATCCGATCACCGAGCTGGGGGTCGAGAACCTCACCAAGCGTCTCGTCGAGGTCGCCGAGCACGACAAGCAGTTCGACGAGTGCGAGGTCAACTTCTTTCCCGGGGCCAAAGTCAACGGCCGCGTCTGCACCTGCATCCAAGTGGCCCACCCGGTGCCGCGGAAGAACTTCCGCTTCCACCTGGCGCGGGTCTTCATCGACGACGAGTTGACGATCCCGATCCGCTACGAGTCGTACGACTGGCCGCTCGAGCCGGGCGGGCAGCCGGTGCTCATGGAGGAATACACCTACATGAACGTGAAGGTGAACAACGGCTTCACCGACGCCGACTTCGACCCGCGGAACACGGCCTACAAGTTCGGCGTGAAGTGACCACGCGGCGACGGGGCGGCTGACCCCGGGGCCCAGTCGCGGCGGTCGCCGGCAGGTGCCGGCCGCACGCGGGCGGCGGATCAGTCGAGTGGCGTGCGCGGCTCGCGGCCGAGCAGGGCGCGGACGAAGAAGTCCTGGCGCTTGCGCACCATGTGCGGCGACTCACCCACGCCGTGGCCGCCCCCCGGCACGACCACCAACTCGAAGTCCTTGTCGGCGTCGATGAGCGCCTTCGCCACCTGGAGCGTCGAGGCGGGATCGACGTTGGTGTCGAGCTCCCCGACCGTGAGGAGGAGGCGACCGGTGAGCTTGAAGGCGTGCGTGACGTTGGAGTTGGCGGCGTATTCGGGCCCCACCGGCCAGCCCATCCAGGCCTCGTTCCACCAGATCTTGTCCATCCGGTTGTCGTGGCAGCCGCAGTCGGCCACGGCGGCGTCGTAGAAGCCGCCGTGGTGGAGCAGGGCGGCGAGGGCGCTCTGCCCCCCGGCACTGCCGCCGAAGATCCCCACCCGATCGAGATCCAGCTCGGGGTGGGCTGCGGCCGCCGCCCGCAGCCAGGCGATGCGGTCGAGGAACCCGGCATGGGCCAGATTCTTGTGGCACGCATCGTGGAAGGCCTTCGACCGCCAGTTGGTTCCCGGGGCGTCGACCTGCACGACGATGAAACCGAGCTCCACGAGCGCGCGCTGCCGCTGTTGAAAGCCCCATTCCTTGGGCACGTGGTGGTCGTGCGGGCCGGCGTAGATGTCTTCGATCACCGGGTAGCGCTGACCGGCCACGAACGTGCCCGGACGGATGATGATGCCGTGGATGTCGGTGGTGCCGTCGTGCCCCTTGGCGACGAAGGGTTGCGGAGGGGCGAAACCGGCGGCGCACAGATCGGCGGGATCGTCCCGGCCCAACTCGGCCACCAGCGACCCGTCGGCGGAACGCCGGAGCTCCGTCACCCACGGCTGATCGACGCGGCTCCACCGGTCGACAAACAGCGTGCCGTCGGGGGAAAAGGTCCACTGGTGCGTGCCGTCGGCGGCGGTGAGGACGGACAAGCGGCCGTCGTCGATCCCGACGCGCGCCAGGTGGCGGTGGTAGGGATCCTGCCCGGCGTGGATCCCCAGCGCCGTGAACCACACCGCGCGGCGCTCGGCGTCGACCCGCTCCACCTGCCGCACGTTCCACCGGCCACTGGTGAGCTGCCGCGTCGCCCCCGTGGCGACGTCGACCAGGTAGAGGTGATTGAACCCGTCGCGCTCGCTCATCCACACCAGCTCGCGGCCACCGGGCAGCCAGTGGAGGAACGTCTTCTGCGAGTAATCGACGAACGTCGGGCTCGACTCCTCGACGACCGTGCGGACGGCACCCGTGGCGGCGTCGATGGCCACGAGGCGGAGGAGTTGGTGGCCACGGCGGTTGTAGAGGCAGTGGACCTCGCGCCCGTCCTCTGCCCAGTGGACCCGGTCGATGCTCCACGGGTCGGAGAACGCGGCCTCGTCGACGGGGATCGGGCGCCGGGCCACGAGATCGAAGAGGCGCGGCCGGGGAACGGCGATCCGATCGCCGGGCTTGAGGTAGTCGAGCCGCCGCACCTTCGGCTGCACCTGATCGACCGGTGCCGACTCCACGAGCAGCACCTCGTGGCGCTCGGCGGGCACCGTGCGGAAGCCGAAGGCGCGGGTGCCGTCGGGCGAAAGGTGCCAATCCCCGTCGTAGCTGTCGGCGGCGGAGCCGTCGGTGGTGAGGCGGTGCTCGCCGCCGGCATCGGTGAGGAACAGATCATGGTCCCGGACGAAGACGCGCCGCGCCGCGGAAGCTGACGGCGCCGGCGCTGGTGGCGCCGGCGCGTTCACCCGCTGCCGCGCGGTGGTGTCGAACACCGCCCGGCCCGGTGCGATGGTGGCGACGAACACCCCGGCGACTTCGTCGGTGACGCAGGGACGGGCGTCGGTGGCGAAGTCGGCGACCCACACGTGCTCGGCGAAGGTGTGCTGCCGCTTTTCAGCGCCGGGGTCGAGGGTGCCATATTGCCGCGGGCGCCCCTCGGGATCGACCCAGAAGAGGCGGATCGGTCGGTCATGGCGATTCACCAGCACGATCTCGGTCTCGGCGCCACCGCCCCGGCTCGGGCGCAAGCGTCTGCGCGGCTCGAGATCGGGAGCCGGCACCGGGGTGATCCCCAACGCCTCCACCGTCGCCCCCTCGCGCCGCGTGCCGTCGGCCGCCACCACCACGAGGCGCTTGCCCCCGGCACCCGCGGTCTCGAACCATACGCCACCGTCGGGCAGCCACTGCACCCGGGGATTGAACGGCCGGTGCTTGTCGAAGATGCCGGGGAGGGCCGCGGCCCGGGCGTAGTCGGCGGCGGTTCCCTGGGCCGGCGCACGGGCGCCAAACGCGCCGAGGAGCAACGCGACGAGGGCGATGCGGAGCGGGCGGACGGCGAGCGGTTCCATGCCGCGGAAGCATGGTCGGCGCCGGGGGTGCTCGTCAATCAGGCGATCGCACGATCGGACGGGCGCACCGTGTCAACGCGCCGGCACCAGCCGGGGCCAGGCGGCCTCCAGCCGCCCCAGCGGGGGGATTTCCAGCCGTGTGCCCGGCACGAGCGACACCTGGGGATTCACGGTGCGGTTCCAAGCGTAGAGCGCCCGGTAGTACCGGCCTTCACCGTAGGCCCGCTCGGCGAGGCTCCACCAGGAGTCGCCGGCAACGGTCACGTGCGCGTCGCGGAGGGGCGCGGCCGGATCGGGGGAGCGCG
>RFRL01000111.1 GCA_009924545.1 Planctomycetia bacterium
GCCCCCTCCGACGACGCCTCCAGGGACGCCCACGCCCCGTCGGCGAGCTTCGAGTTCCTCGTCCATACGCTGTTCACCCAGGCCCTGATGGCCCTCGGCCGGATCCCCAACCCGATCACCAAACAGACGATGAAGAACGTCGCCGCGGCGCGGCACTTCATCGAGATGCTGGGAGTCCTGGAAGAGAAGACAGCCGGCAATCTGTCCGCCGACGAACGCCGACTCCTGGACGAGGTCCAGCACCAACTCCGGATGCAGTTGCTCCAGGAGTCAGGGCAGCCGCGCGTTGAACACCCCGGGAGCGCCTCGTCATGACGCCCGTGTCGCACGCGACAATCCAGGCCACGGCCGCCGCCATCGGTGTGCTTTTGGCCATCCCTTCCGGCCGCCCCGCGGCGGCCGCCGAGGCGCGGCAGGCCCCGCCCGTGCCCGCCGTGATGACCTACGAAGCCGTGCCGCCGGGTCGGCCCCTTCCCGAGGGATACCGGGTCCTCGCCGACGGCCAACCGGTCGCCGAGTACCGGTGGGGGGGACGGGCGAAACCGGTGCTGTTTTCCCTCCTCGGCCCGCACGGTGAGCGTCTGTCGCGTGCTTGGCCGCTGGAGGAGGGTGTCGCTGGTGAGGCACACGACCACCCCCACCATGAATCGCTGTGGTTCACCCACGGCGACGTCAACGGCATCGACTTCTGGGCCAAGGCGAAGGGTTCCTGGCCTCTCCCCGCGGGTGCCGAACCGATTCCCCACTTCGTCGTGCGCGAGGTGGGAGCCTCCGCCGGGGGTGACGGGCCGGTGGTGGTCAGTTCGATCAACGACTGGTGCGCGCCCGACGGTACGGTCGTCTGCTCCGACGAGCGCCGCTACCGTTTCACCGCTGACGCCACGGCGCGGTCGATCGAGGTGCACGTCACGCTCCGCGCCGACCGCGGTGCGGTGACGCTCGGCGACACCAAGGAAGGGACCATGGCCGTGCGCGTGGCGACGGCGCTCCAACCGAAGGACGCCAACGGCTCGGCGGGAGCCGCGGGGCGGATCATCAACTCGGAGGGCCAGGAGAACGGCGCGGCGTGGGGCAAGCGGGCCCGGTGGGTGGACTACTCCGGGACCATCGACGGCCGCGTCGTCGGGATCGCGATGTTCGATCACCCCACCAACCTCCGCCACCCGACCTGGTGGCACGCGCGCGACTACGGGCTGTTCGCCGCCAACCCGTTCGGGGCTCACGATTTCAGCGGTGCGGAGAAGGGGAGTGGGGCGCACACGATACCCGCCGGCGGCACGCTCGCGTTCCGCTACCTGGTGATCCTGCATGAAGGGGACGCCGCGGCTGCCGGGATCGAAGCCCGCTACCGCCGCTGGATCGGGGCCGACCAGTGACCGCGCGGATCCTCGACGGGAAAGCGCTCGCCGCCGCGATCGAGGGCTCGCTCCATGAAGAGGTGGAGGCGTTCGCGACCGCCTCGGGCCGGGCGCCAAGGCTGGTGGTGGTGCTCGTGGGCGATCTCCCGGCCAGCGCCTCGTACGTCGCCGCCAAGGCCCGGGCCGCGGCCCGCGTGGGGATCGACGCCGAGGTGGTCCGGGCCACCGGTTCGTGCGACACGGCGAGCCTCGTGGCACTCGTCCGCGGGATCGCCCATGGCAGCCACGGCCCCGTCGACGGGATCCTCGTGCAACTCCCCCTCCCCCGGCAGGTTGACACCCTGGCGGTCCTCGACACCGTCCCGGCCGACCTCGACGTCGACGGATTCCATCCGGAGAACGCCGGCCTCCTGTCGCAGGGCCGGCCGCGGTTCATCCCCTGCACCGCCGCCGGCGTGCAGCGCTTGCTCGTCGACGCGCGAATCGCCACCGCGGGGCGCCATGCCGTGATCGTGGGGCGCAGCGACATCGTCGGCAAACCCCTCGCCCTGCTCCTCGCCTCGCGCGGCCCCGGCGGCGACGCCACGGTCACCCTGTGCCACAGCCGCACCACCGACCTGGCCGACCACTGCCGTGCCGCCGACATCCTCGTGGCGGCGGTCGGGCAACCGGGGCTGATCACGGCCGACATGGTCCGGCCCGGCGCCACCGTGATCGACGTCGGTATCAATCGGGTGGGGGAAGACGGGGGATCGCGGCTGGTCGGCGACGTCGACTTCGCCGCCGTCGCGGCGGTCGCCGGGGCGATCACGCCGGTCCCGGGGGGCGTCGGGCCGCTCACGGTCGCCATGCTCCTGGCCAACACGCTGCTTGCCGCGGAGCTGCGCATCGGTCGCCGCTGACCTGGCGTGTCGCCGTCGGCCCCGGGAGCGTCTGGCGAGTCTGGGGGGGCGGCGCGGCCCGTCGGGCCATCCCGGGGAAACCCCGGGTCGCGCTGACCTTGTTCCCCGGTCCCTTCCGCTCTACCCTCCGCGGCCGCAAGGAGTCGCCCGAACCTCCACCCGACCCGTCTTCGCCGGACGCCCCAGTCTTCCCCTCCGGTCCAACGGCTGCCAGCCATGGCCGGCCGGGGCCAGTTGGACCGATTCCCAATGGACAAGATGCCGCCAGGTCCTGGGACGAAATCCTCGATGCACTCGTTTCTCCGCGCCCTCCGCGACGCCGGTCGGATGTGGCCCTTCCTCGTGGCCTCCTTCCTCTGCTCGGCCGGCGTGGCCAGTCTGTGGGGGGCCAACATCGCCGCCCTGTTCCCGATCATCGAGGTGACGCTCAACGGCGACTCGCTCCAGTCGTGGAACGCCCGCCGAATCGACACCGCCCGGCAGAACATCGAGCGCTCGCGTGAGGCACTGGCCAACCTCGACGCGCACCTTGCCGCGACCCCCGCGGATGCCGCCACGGTGAAGGGGCAGCAGGAGCGGTTCACTCTCGCCCTCCGCAGCGACGAGGCCCTGCTGGCCACGTCGGAGCAACTCACCCCCTGGCTCGACCGCTTCCTCCCCACCGACCCCTTCACCACAGTGCTGTGGGTGGTGACCTTCGTGGTGGTCAGCACGTTCGTCAAGCACGGCCTGCTCATGATCAGCACGCTGCTGGTGGCCTGGGTGGCGATGAACATCAGCCGCGACATCCGCCTCAAGGTGTTCGACAAGGCGCTGGCCCTCGACCGCACGCAGTTCATGCGCAACGGATCGGCCGGCTTCATGGCCCAGGTCACCGGCACCTCCGACATGCTCGCCAGCGGCATCACCAGCGTGTTCGGCGGTGCCGTCACCGAACCGCTGAAGATCCTCGCCTGCCTGGCCGGCGCCTTCTGCATCTCCTGGCAGTTGACCCTCGCCTGCCTGACGCTCGCCCCCGTGGTCGGGTTCCTCATGGTGTGGCTCAACCGCCGGATCCGCGGGGTCTC
Organism: Planctomycetia bacterium; assembly: GCA_009924545.1. Lineage (GTDB taxonomy): Bacteria > Planctomycetota > Planctomycetia > Pirellulales > UBA1268 > F1-20-MAGs016. The sequence continues at coordinate 3,328 of RFRL01000111.1, forward strand.
CAAGCGGATCCTCACCCGCTCGATGGGGTTCCACCACGTCCTTCTCGAGGCCCTCAACAACGTCCTCACCGTGCAGGCCTACACGATGGAGGACTTCGAACGTGACAAGTTCCGCACCTGCACCCGCGACGTGATGCGGACGGGGATGTGGCACACGTTCTACTTCGCCCTCGCCAACCCCATCACCGAGATCCTCGGCATCGGCATGGTGGCGACGAGCATCGCCGTCGGAGCCTGGCTGGTGATCAACCAGCAGACGCACATCTTCGGGTTCACGATGACCGAGCGACCGATGACGGTGCCGGGGATCATGGTGTTCTTCGGGATGCTCATCGGGGCCAGCGATCCGGTGCGGAAGCTCTCGGGTGTGTTCACCGGCGTGAACGTCGGCATCGTCGGTGCCCAGTCGCTCTACCCGCTCCTCGACACCCCCTCGAAGCTGGCCGAGCCCGCCCAGCCGCGGCACCTCCCCGCGCCGCACCGGGAGATCCGCCTGGAGAACGTCTCCTTCAGCTACGACCGCATCGACACCGTCCTGCGGGACGTCAACGTGGCGATCGCCTTCGGCGAGCGCGTGGCGATCGTCGGTCCAAACGGTGGCGGCAAGAGCACCCTCGTGAACCTCATCTGCCGGTTCTACGACCCCACCGAGGGCCGGGTCCTCCTCGACGACGTGCCGCTCACCGACCTCGCCCTCCGCGACCTCCGCAGGCGCATCGCGCTGGTCACGCAGCAGACGGAGCTGTTCAACGAGTCGATCCTCTACAACATCCGCTACGGTCGCTGGGATGCCACGGAGGAGGAGATCGTCGAGGCGGCGAAGAAGGCCCACGCCCACGACTTCATCGCCGACTTCCCCGAGGGCTACCGGACGATGGTCGGCCCCAACGGCTTCCGGCTTTCGGGCGGCCAGCGGCAGCGGATCGCGCTGGCCCGGGCCTTCCTCCGCGACGCCGAGATCCTCGTCCTCGACGAGGCCACCAGCCAGATCGACGTGGAGAGCGAGCGGCTCATTCACGAGGCTCTCGCCGCCTACGTGGAGAACCGGACGGTGATCATGATCACCCACCGGGCCAGCACCCTGGCCCTGGCCGACACCATCCTCGAGGTGGAGCACGGTGAGGTGCGCAAGCGCCCCGCCCGGCAGTTGCAGGTCGCCTGACGGCCGGCCCGGCTCGGGTGAGCCCCCGCCCCGAGGCCACTGCCGTGTGGGTATACTCCAGACACATGGAACCTTCCGAGTGTCCCTCACCCCCCCGTCTTGCCAGTGTCTGGGATCTTGATGGGACGGTGCTCTCCACCGACGTGTTCGTGGAGAGCCTGCTGCAGATCCTCAGAAGCGCGCCCTGGCTCCTTCCCAGTGTCGTGGTTTGGTTGCTGCGCGGTCGCGGCTACTGCAAGGGCCGTGTCGCTTTGTTGACCGGTGACAATTGGGAGCGCTGGCCGGTGCGTCCCGAGGTCGTCACCGCGATCGACTCGGCGCGGGCGGCGGGCCGTCCCGTCCTTCTCGCCACCGCGGCGCACCGACACATCGCGACCCGAGTCGCCCGTGACACGGGTTTGTTCGACGATGTTCTGGCGAGCACCGATGAACTGAACCTCAAGGGCGACAAGAAGCGAACCGCGATCCTGGATTGGGTAGAGCGTGCCGGATGCGACGGATTCACCTACGCCGGTGATTCCTACGCGGATCTCCCCGTCTGGTCAGCGGCCGATTCGATCATCGTCGTCACGCCGACCGGAGCACTCCAGCGGCGGGTCGAACGACTCGGGAAGCCCGTCACCGTCCTCGGGCCCCGACGCGACATGCTCCGGACGATCATCAGGGCGCTGCGACCTCACCAGTGGGCGAAGAACGTGCTGCTGTTCGTCCCGATGGTGCTCGCCCACGCGATTGACTTCCCCCGCATCACCGCCGCCCTGATCGCTTTCCTCTCGTTCTCCGCGTCCGCCTCGGCCGTGTATGTCCTGAATGACCTCGCCGATCTGCCGAGCGACCGCGAGCACCCGAAAAAAAGGGAGCGCCCGCTGGCCAGCGGACAATTGAGCATCACCACCGGGATCTGGACGCTCATCGGCCTCCTGTCGCTGTCCCTGTCGCTCGCCGTTCTGGCGCTCCCGCCCGAATTCGCCCTGATCCTCGTGGGGTATTTCGTCGCGAATATCCTCTACTCTCAATTCATCAAGCAACGGGCCGTCGTCGATGTCATGCTCCTCGCAGGCATGTACCTCATCCGACTGGAAGCCGGTGCCGTCGCCACCGCGACACCGATCAGCACGTGGCTCCTCATTTTTTCATTCTTCTTCTTCACCTCGCTGGCATTCAGCAAACGCTTCACCGAACTGCGGCGCCTCGTGAACGGCGGTGGTAAGCGCGTCACCGGACGCGGATACCGCGCGGACGACCTGTTGTTCATCGAGTCGTTGGGAACCGCCAGTGGCTTCGTCTCCGTGCTCGTTCTCGCCCTCTACATGGACAGCGCGCCGATGCAGATGCTTTACGGCAACTCCCGCCTCCCGTGGCTCATCTGCCCGCTTTTCCTCTACTGGATCATGCGGGTGTGGTTGCTCACACATCGCGGTCAGCTCGACGAAGATCCGGTCGTATTCGCCCTCAAGGATCGCGTCAGTTTCGTGATCATGCTCCTGTCGCTCCTGCTCACCATGGCCACCCCGTTCTCGAAATGGATGGTGGGTCAATGAGCGCCGGCGAGCGGTCGCTGGCGGGATGGGGCCGACAACCACGGACGGTCGGCTCCGTATCGGAACCGACGACGCTGGCCGTCGCGAGGGAGTCGATCGCCCCCGCGCACGGCGGAAGCCTGATCCCGCGCGGTCTGGGGCGTGCCTACGGCGACTCGGCCTGCAACGATCACGGACGGGTCGTGGTGTGTGAGCGCCTCGACAGGTTCCGGTCATTCGATCCGCGGACCGGACTTCTGGAAGCGGAAGCCGGGACCTCGCTCGACGCCATCATCCGGACGTTCCTGCCTCGCGGCTGGTTTCTCCCGACAACGCCGGGTACGCGCCAAGTGACGCTCGGCGGTGCGGTCGCGGCCGACGTCCACGGGAAGAATCATCACCACCGCGGATCTTTCGGTGGGTTCGTCGACGTGATCGAACTTTGCCTCGCCGACGGTTCCGTCGTCCGGTGCTCGCGCGACCAGCATCCAGACTTGTTCTTCGCCACCCTCGGCGGCATGGGCCTGACCGGCCTGATCCTCGCCGTCACGTTCCGCCTCGTACCGGTGCCCTCTGCCTGGGTCAACGTCGACTATCGGCGGACGCGTGATCTGGAGCACACTCTCGCCACCTTCGCCGAGCATGACGCGCGGTACGAGCATTCGGTGGCCTGGATCGACTGCATGGCCCGGGGGAGACGGTTGGGCCGGAGCATCGCCATGCACGGTTCCGAGGCTGCCGCTTCCGACCTGCCGGTGCCATGGCGCGGCCGCCCCTGGGACCTTTCCGTACGACGGGCCCACACGTTCCCGTTCACCCCGCCCTGCAGCCTGCTCTCACCGACGACCGTGCGGATCTTCAACGAGCTGTTTTACCACTCCCACGGCTCCGGGCGACGTGTCGTCGACATCCACTCCTACTTCTATCCGCTCGACGGCATTCACCATTGGAACCGCATGTACGGCCCTTCCGGGTTCATCCAATACCAGGCGTTCTTCCCGCGGGAGTCCTCCCATGCGGGCTTGCGGCGACTGCTCGGCGAAATCGTGCGCAGTGGCGCGGCGTCGTTCTTGGCCGTGTTGAAGAGTTGCGGGCCCGCGGATGGGGCCCTGCTGTCGTACCTCGAACCGGGACACACACTGGCCCTCGACATACCCTATGCCAGGGGCACCATCGATGACCTCTGTCACCGACTCGATCGTATCCTTCTCGACCATGGTGGCCGCCTGTATCTGGCGAAGGATGCGATGATGGGGCCAACCACGTTCCGGGCGATGTACCCGCGATTGCCGGAGTTCCTCACCGTCAAGCGACGGTACGACCCGAATCACCTGTTTTCGTCATCGCAGTCGCGTCGCCTCGGCATCGAGTGATGCCGGATCGCGTTCACAGCTCTCGTATCCCCAGGCGAATCATGCCCTTCCGGCCGCTGTTCAGCCACCCGCCGAAATTGCCGTCGCACCCGGTCATCCTCGTCGTCGGCGCCACGTCGCTCATCGCTCGCGAGTTGTGCCGCCGCTTCGCCGCGCGCGGCTGGCGGATCGTTCTCGCTGGACGGCGTGGTGATGCACTCGAGGAGATCGCCGCCGATCTCCGGGTGCGATGGCCGATCGAGGTGACAACGCTGGTACTGTCCCCACAGGACCCCGGAGCGGCGGACGAATGCGTGGCGCGTGCCAATGCCGCCGTGGCCGGAGGCATCGACGGCGTGGTCGTGTGCCACGGAAAGCTGATCCAAGAGGAGGACAGGTTCTTGAGCCCCCGGGAGATCCGGGATCTCATCGACGTCAATTTCACCACCGCCGCGGTGATTCTCGGCACCGCCGCCGCACACCTCGAGCAGCGCGGGGGAGGCTTCCTGGCAGCCATTTCCTCGGTCGCCGGGGATCGGGGGCGTCAAAGCAATTACAACTACGGTGCCGCCAAGGCCGGCTTGACCGCCTACCTCAGCGGTCTGCGGAATCGCCTGGCTGTCAAAGGTATTCCCGTCCTCACCATCAAACCCGGGTTCGTCGCGACGCCGATGATCGCCGGTACCCCCGCCGAGGACTCGGTCCTGACCGCGACGCCGCGACGGGTCGCGGACGACATCGATCGCGCCATCCTGCGCGGAGCCGACATCCTGTACACACCGTGGTACTGGCGCCCCATCCTGCTGATCATCCGGGCGCTACCGGAAGCCGTTTTCAAGCGATTGCGGATGTGAGGGATTGGCCGGACTGTGCCGAATCGCGGGGAGATGCCCGTTCGGCATCGGCCTGCCCCTGTCTGACCACGGTGGCGCGACGAGGGGGTTGTCGACCGTTCGTTCCCGACACGAGGATGCAACATGCACGCGGACGACCGGATCCGCGTCCCCCCGTCGGTACGGGCGCGGTACCAGTCGCTCGAACGTGGTGCCTCGCCGGCACGACGACGTCCCTCGTGACCACCGTATCGATCCTGTGAAACCGACGCCCGCGATGAACATCCACACCTTTCCGCCGCCGGGGAATGATCGTTCGGGCCCGTGGGGCCGAATCGCCAACACACCGCTGTTCCCGGCGTCTGTTTTCGGCTGCCTGGTCGTGGTGGTGCTCGGCTTCGTGGTGACCATCTACCGCACGGCGATCCGCTTCCTGTCGACCACGGATGTGGTATCGACCCAAACCGTGGTGGCCGACTGGCTGATCAATTACGAGGGGGGATTCGTCCGTCGTGGACTTTTCGGAAGCCTTGCCCTGTGGATCGCCGGCCTCACCGGATGCAGTCCGCGACTACCCCTGTTCGTCTTCGTTTCCGCCTGTTACACCGTCATGTTCACCGTCTCGTGGATCCTGTTCCGTCGCCTGGCCCGACCGACGCCGAGGGAGGCCATCCTCCTCCTCTCACCCGTCGCTTTGATGTTTCCAGCCTGTCATGGCATCGCAGGCCAGCGCAAGGAGGTCGCCCTGTTGGCCATCCTCAGCGTCGGTTGCCTGGGATCGCTCGCCGCGGTCGATACGTGGCGGCGTGCCCTGTCGTGGTCCGCGGTCTACGCCATCGTCACGCTCGGATGCGACAGCGTCCCATTCTTCCTGCCACTCTGCCTCCGCTTGCACCTGTCGGCAACGGGCCGCAAGCCAGGGAATGGGACCCGGCTTCTCGCGATCGCGATTCCCGCGTTCCTCATGCTGGCGCTGCAGTTGGCGTTGACTCCACGGGCCGATCTCCACGCCATGTGCGCGGCGATCGACCGGCTCGAGCCCGGCGCGTGGTACCAACAGCGGATCGGTGACCATTACCCCAACGCCATCGCCTGGCTGCAGGGTACGGCACTCGACGGCGTGCGTGGAGTGATCAGCCGCTATGGAGCGATTTGGCCAGCCGTGAAGGAACTCCTCATCGGGGCGATCGGCCTCACACCCCTGTGGATCGGGCGGCGCCCGCAACCAGTCGACACGGTTCGGCTCCCTGGGGACACGATGGCGGCGCTCCTCACCCACCCGGGCGTGGGTCTCGCAGGAGTCGCGGTGCTGTTCCTCGTGGCCAACGACTGGAACCGATGGTTTTACATCGCCGCCTCGATCCTCACGGTGACCGAGCTCCGTCGACTCCACGCGCCCCCGGCGCCGGAAACGGCCGCGGAGCCCGTGGACAAACTCCCGCCATGGCCTGTGGGCACCTGAACACGCCGGTGGGTGCCGCTGCCGTGGAGCCGATTCACCGGACGCAGATCGTGCTCCTGATCCCGTCGTTGGCCCGACGGGGTCATCCCCTGCCCACAGCGGTGCGCTGCCGCCACCGCGCCGCGTCGCGCGGCTGGAAGCGCTCGATCTCGAAGCTGTCGCGGACGACCGCGCGCACCGCGCGGAGATCGACCCGCCCTTCACGGGCGAGCAGTTGCACCAGGAGGTTGCCGATCGCCGTCGCCTCCACCGGGCCGGCGTGCACCTCGCGGTCGGTGGCATCGGCGATCCACTGGCACAACAGCCGGTTCTTCACCCCACCCCCGACCACGTGGATCCGCCCCACGCGCCGCCCGAGGAGGGTATCGATCTCCGCCAACCGGCGGCTGATCGCCGCAGCCACGCTTTCCAAGGCGCAGCGTACCACCGCCGCCGTGGACTCGGGCGCCGGCTGCCCCGTCTCGCAAGCCAGCCGGCGGATCGCCTCGGGCATGTCGGCGGGCGCCATCAGCGCGGGATGGTCGGGATCGACGAGCGTCGCCAGCGGCGTGGCCTCGGCGGCCAGTGCCGTGAGCTGATCCCAGGTCCACTCCTTGCCGGCCCGCTGCCAGGCGGAGCGGCACTGCTGCACCAGCCACAGGCCGCAGACGTTCTTGAGCAGACGCGTCGTCCCCCCCACGCCCCCTTCGTTGGTGAAGTTGAGCTCCCGGCAGGCGGGCGTGACCATCGGCCGGTCGAGTTCCACTCCCACCAGGGCCCAGGTGCCGAGGCTGACGTAGCACCAGTCGGGCCGACTGCCGGGCGGATCGGTGGCCGGCACGGCGGCCACGGCGCTGGCGGTGTCGTGGGTGCCGGGGAGGATGACGCGGACCCCGGCCAGCCCGGTGTCGGCCGCGAGTTCGGGACGGAGCGGCCCCAGATCGGTGCCCGGCTCGGCGACGGGACCGAAGATCCGGCGGGGCAGGCCGAAGCGTTCCAGCATCGCCAGCGCCCACTCGCCGCGCTGCGGGTCGAAGCACTGCGTCGTGGTGGCGTTGGTCCGTTCGTTGGAGGCCACGCCGGAGAGCAGCCAGTGGACGATATCGGGGATCATGAGGAGGCGGCCGGCGCCGCCGAGCAGGTCGGAGCCGGAGTGGTGCAGGGCGAGGAGTTGGTAGAGGGTGTTGATCTCCATGAACTGCAGGCCGGTGGCGGCGAAGATCTCCTCGCGGGGCACGATCCGCTCCGCGGCGGCGAGCAGGCCGCTGGTGCGCGGGTCCCGGTAGCACACGGGGTTGCCCAGCAACTCCCCCCCGGGTGCCAGGAACGAGAAATCGACCCCCCACGTGTCGGCCCCCACGCTCTCCACGGCACGGCCGTGGCGCGCCGCCGCCGTGCGCAGGCCAGCGACCACCTCCTGCCAGAGGCGTACCATGTCCCAGACGAGCTGGCCGCCGAAGGCCACCGGCCCGTTCTCGAACCGGTGGATCTCCTCCAGTTCGAGGAGCCGACCGTCGAACGCCCCCGACACGACCCGGCCCCCCGACGCGCCGAGATCGACCGCCAGTGCCACCCTGCGTGCCATGCCTCGACCCCCGCGCCCGCCCCGGACCAATGCCGCCGCAGGCGTTAGCTTGCCCTCCGTGGCAAAGGCGGGAAAGGCCCTGGCCGCAGACCGCCGGCCGATGGCCCGTCACCCTGCGGAACCCACTGCCGGCGGTGGTGAAGCGGTGTCGCCAAGGGGCTGCGGAACCTCTATCGTGAAGGCTTCTGGCGGCCGGTCGCCGGAGACGTTTCCGGCGCCGTTTCCCGGAGTGGCGGACCCGCCTCGATGGCTGACGTCGATCCCGAAGGCGAACTCCGGCGAACCACGGACGGGCTCCTCGAAGAGCTCGCCCGGGCGAGCGCGAGCCTGGAGGGCGCCGAGCCGCCGGAGATCATCCGCTGGGCGGCGGACCGGTTCGGCCCCCGGCTGACGATGGCCACCGCCTTCGGTCCCGAGGGCTGCCTCATCATCCACTGGCTCGCACAGGTGGCGCCGCGGACCCATGTGTTCAATCTCGAGACCGGCTACCAGTTCCCGGAGACGCTCGCCCTCCGCGACAAGCTCGCCCGGCGCTACGGCATCGAGGTCGCCCTGGAGCGGCCGATGACGACGGTCGAGGAATACGAGCGGCTCCACGGCGGGCCGCTGTACCGCAGCGACCCCAATCGCTGCTGCGGCGACCGGAAGTTGGCGGTCATCCGCCGCGTGCTGACCTCGTTCGACGCCTGGATGAGCGGCATCCGCCGCGACCAGAGCGCCGATCGCCAGGCGGCGCCGATCGTGGGGTGGGACCACAAGTTCGGCGTCGTCAAGGTGTCGCCGCTGGCCAATTGGACGAAGGCCCGGGTGTGGGACCTCATCATCCGTGAGGACATCCCTTACAACCCGCTCCACGACAAGGGCTACGTGAGCATCGGCTGCGCCCCCTGCACGCGGGCGATCCTCGACGGCGAGGACGAGCGGGCCGGCCGCTGGAGCGGCACCGCCAAGACCGAGTGCGGCCTCCACTCGCGCGACGGCTGACCGGGGGCGGCGTGGCGCCGCTCACCCGCGTGGCCGGCGCCGCAGGTCGAGCGTCAGCGGATACTCGGGATTGGTCTCCTCCGGCGGCGGCACGAACGGCCCGGGGGTGTGGCCGGTGGTGAAGAACCGGCTCGCGCGCCGGCTCGCGCTTTCCAGGGCGTTGACCGGCCGGGTCTCGTAGGCCCGCCCCCCGGGGTGGGCCACGTGCCAGGTGCAGCCGCCGAGGCTCCGTCCATTCCACAGATCGACCACGTCGAACACCAGCGGGGTGTGGACCGGGATCGAGGGGTGGAGGCACTGCGGCGGTTGCCAGGCGCGGAACCGCACGCCCGCCACGCCCTCCCCCGTCACGCCGGTGGCGGCCAGCGGCACGCTCCGGCCGTTACAGGCGATCACGTGCCGTCCCGCGACGAGCCCCGTGGCATGCACCTCGATCCGCTCCAGTGAACTGTCGACCAGCCGCGACGTGGCCGCGGCCACCGGCTGCTCGCCGAGCACGTGCCACGGCTCCAGTGCCCCGCGGAGGGTGAGCCCGACGCCGTCGTGGACGACGCGGCCGAGGGTGGGGAAGCGGAACTCGAACCAGGCGTCGAACCACGCGCGTTCGAAGGGGAAGCCGGCCCGGGCGAGATCGGCGAGGACGTCGAGGAAGTCCTGCCGGACGAACGTGGGGAGGAGGAACCGGTCGTGGAGGGCCGTGCCCCAGCGGACGAGCCGCCCCTCCCACGGTTCGCGCCACAGCCACGCCACCAGCGCCCGCACCACCAACTGCACCACCAGGCCCATCCGCACCTGCGGGGCCATCTCGAAGGCGCGCAATTCCACCAGGCCGCGGCGCCCGGCGGCGGTGTCGGGGGAATGGAGCTTGTCGATGCAGAACTCCGCGCGGTGCGTGTTGCCGGTGAGATCGACGAGGAGATTGCGGAACAGCCGGTCGACGAGCCACGGGGGCGGCCGGCCACCCGACGCGCGGCCGGCAGCGCGCATCTCGTCGATGGCGATCTCCAACTCGTAGAGGCTCTCGTGCCGCGCCTCGTCGACCCGCGGGGCCTGGCTGGTGGGTCCGATGAAAGCGCCCGCGAACAGGTAAGAGAGGGCGGGATGGTTGTTCCAGTAGGCGACCAGGCTCGCCAACAGGTCGGGCCGGCGGAGGAACGGGCTCTCGGCGACGGTCGGGCCGCCGAGCACCAGGTGGTCGCCGCCACCGGTGCCGACGTGCCGGCCGTCGAGTTCGAACTTCTCCGCCACGAGCCGGCAGGCCCGCGCCTCCTCGTCGAGCGCCCCGCGGAGGGCGACCAGCTCACCCCACGACCCGACCGGGGGCACGTTGACCTCGATCACACCGGGATCGGGGGTGACGGCGAGCCGCCCGAGCAGCGCCCCGTGGGCAGGTGGGTAGCCCTCGAGCACCACCGGGCACCCCACCGCCACGGCGACCTCCTCCACCTGCCGCACCAGCTCCAGCCAGTCGCCGATCGCCACGTCGTGGTCCGCCCCCTCCGGCTCGGCCAGCGGCGGCAGGAAGAGGTGCACCCGCCCGCCACGCACCTCGACGACCAGTGCCGTGCGCACGATTCCAGTGCCCGCGGCCGTCGCCCGCTCTTCGGGCCAGGGGAGGAGCGCCATGGGCAGGCGCAGCCCGGCGGGCGAGTCACCCGGCACCAATTCCACACGGCCCTCCACCGGCCAATCACTCGTCCGCCAGCGCACCACGCGGCCACGGCGGAAGCGCGTCAGCGGAAGGACGGCGGCGACCGGCGCGGTGGTCGACGACCGCGCCCCCGCCTCGTGCGCCGGCAGCACCGCGGCGGGATCGAC
>RFRL01000112.1 GCA_009924545.1 Planctomycetia bacterium
CGGGCGGCGGCGCCGGCCGCACTCGATTCGGCGGTGGCGGGGGAGTCGGCGGCGGCCCACGCGGCGCGCATCGCGGCGGCACGGGCCGCGATGGCCACCGCGGCGGCGCGCTCCACGTCGAGCCGGGCCGCGGCAGCGCCCCGGGTGTCGTCCGTGGCGGCGGCGACGGCCGCTTCGGCGGCGGTCACGCGCTTCGCGGCGGCGGCGAGATGGGCCTCCACGACCCACGGCATTCGCTCGGGCTGGTGAGCCCATGGCGGGAGTGGCACCGGCTCGATCGGCGGCAGGGGCACGCCGAACAGCGCCGGCACGCCCGGCGCGATCGGGTGGTCCCGGTCGGGGCGCGCGTCGTCGCCGCGAACGAGGAGGAAGGTCGGGGCCTCTGGTTCGCCGTCGAAGACCCGGGGGATGGCGTCGCGCTGGGTGTCGGTCTCCCCGGGCACGGCGTCGAGCCTGACATGGTAGGGAGCGAAGAAGGCACGGAAGGCATAGTGGTCGGTCTGGCGCACCGGGTCGTATTTGTGGTCGTGGCACTTGGCGCAGTTGAGGGTCAGACCGAGGAACGCCTTGCCGACGTGCTCTACCGTCTCGTCGAGCCAGGGGGTGCGGTTGAAGAGGAACCAGTTGCGGGCGAGGAATCCCGTGGCACGCAGCCGGGCAGGGTCGTCGGGGTGGAATTCGTCGGCGGCGAGCATGAGCCGGACCATCTCGTCGTAGGGCACGTCGGCCGCGAGTGACTCCACGATCCAGTCACGCCAGTGCCAGATGTGCGGGCTGCTGTTGCGGAGCTGGTCGCCGAGGCCCCACCAGTCGGAATACCGCCACACGTCCATCCAGTGCCGCGCCCAGCGCTGGGCATGGCGCGGATCGGCGAGCAGGCGATCGACGAGGCGCTCATACCATCCGTCCGCACGGACGGTGACGATTGCCGCGAGATCCTCGGGCTTGGGGGGCATGCCGATCAGGTCGAGGTACACGCGCCGCACGAGGATCTCGGCAGGCGCCTCGGCGGCCACGGGCCCGACGCCGGCGCGGGCCCGCGCCGCAGCGAGGAAACGGTCGATCGGATGCCCCCCCTCGGGCCCCGGCAGCGGCGGGCGCTGCACCGGGCGGAAGGCCCAGTGGTCGCGCGGATCGGCCTCGGGCTGCTCATCGGGGGGCGCGGGACAGCCCGCCGCGATCCAGGCGCGGATCTGATCAACCTCGTCGGCGGAGAGCGGCTCCCCCTCTCCCGGCGGCGGCATCCGTCGCGCCGGATCGGGATCACTGACGCGGGCGAGAAGGAGGCTCTCCGCGGGAACGCCGGGGTTCACGGCAGCGCCGGAATCACCACCCGAGAGCATCCCGGCGGTGGTGTCGAGCCGGAGGTTGGCCTGCTTGGCGAGGCCGCCGTGACAAGCCTGGCAGCGCCGCGAGAGCAGTGTCCGCACCGTCGAGTGGGAAGCAGTCGCCGCCGGGGACGAAGCGCCGGCGGCGGTGTCCAGTCCACCTTCGGCGCAGTCCGCGGAACGGGGAGCGGCGAGCCCCCCTCCCAGCAGCACGCCCAGCCCCGCGAGAGCATTGGTCAGGACTCGCCACACACAGCCGGTGCAACCACAAGCCCGGGGCTGGGTGCGCAGCTCGCCGCTGCAACAGCCGCGGCGAGCGCAGCCTTTCCGCGGCATCGGCATGCGTTGATTCGATCCGTTCACCCAGCGAACACCTGGAGTGTTTCACCCCAACCCCGAAAGGGCATCGGCCCTCTTGTCGGGAAATGATCGTCGCCACGTGGCTTCGCAACAAGGGCGTGAAGCACGGCTTTGACTCGGAAAATACCCCTTTTTATTGCACCAAGCTGTGACCGAGTCCCTACCTTCCGGGACAAACGGTAGAGATTGGCGCGAGACTTGCACATTGAGTAGGTGGTGGAAGGGATTGGGGCGATTCGCCCCAGTTCGGAGCGGGCGCGGTTCGGACGGTGAAGTGGGCTTTGCACCAGGCGGAGACAAGAGTCATGGCGCTGCACGGAACGGCAGAGGGATCGGTTGTTCGGGCCCCGGAGCGCGTCCTGCCTGGGATGACTCCCGGGAGCGGCTTTGCGGCATGCATGGCGGGCGACGGACGGCGGATGGTGTCGGCGGTGTCGGGGCTCGTGCTGGCTCTGGCCTGCGTGATGCCTGCCCGTTCCGCCACCGTGCAGATTACCGATCTCTACGGTACGGGCGTGGACAACGCCGGCGCCCTCATCTCGCAAGGCGCGAGTGACCCGCACTACTCCGTCACTTCCGTCGCGTTCCTCACGGGGACGACCGGTCCGGGCTACCCACCGCCGAGCGACTCCCCTTGGCTCGGCGCCCCCAAGGCCTATCGCATCGACCAGTGGACGCCGAACAACACCGGTGCCGCCAGGCCGTCGCAGTGGGTGGCTCCCAACGGTGCGACGGAGGCCCCCGTGCCGCCGTTCACCCCGTCCGGGCAGTTCGTCGACGCTCCGGTCGCCCGGTTCTACAACTACCAGACCACCTTCACGCTCGGGGCGGCCGACTGGGTCTTCGCCGAGATCGCCGGTCTGTGGGAAGCCGACAACATCGGCACCGGCATCTTCCTCAACGGCAACCAGCTCACGCTCGGGGCCGGCACTGCGTTCTCCTACTCCAGCAGCAATGTCGGCGGGACGTTCTTCCAGGTCGGCACCAACACGCTCGACTTCCGTGTCCGCAATGTGATCGAGAACGATGGTGACTTCGCCAACCCCACCGGCATGCAGGTGACGGTGACCGGGGCCTACTACCAGACGACCGTGGTCCCGGAGTTGGACCCCGCCTCGATGGCGGGCGGCCTGACCGTGGTGGCCGTGGCACTGGCCCTCGTCGAGCGGCGGCGGTTTGCCGCCAGGGCCTGATCGAGGGCCGGAGTCGTTCGGCGCGGGCCGGTACTCGATCCGCTTCAGTGACCGCGGCCGGCCCGGGGAGAAGACGAACGGGCGCCCCACAAGGTTCGCTGCGGAGCCCATGTGGGGGCCGATGGTGGCTGCCATCCGCTCACCCGGCCCGTTTCGGCAGCGGCGAGATCCGCAGTACCGGACACAGGCCTGCGGTGCCACGACCGGCTGCCGAAACCTCGCTGGGAGCGCTGCTGCGGAGCCGCGTGGGACTGCTTGCCCCGGGAGCGTCCCGTCAGCCGACGTCGCACTGACGGAGTTTTGAATCCCACCACCGTGGCCACTCCCATCGCCCCCAGGATCGCCACCGAGGGTTCGGGGACGGGCGTTGCCAGGTAGTAGGCGGCGGTCATCGTCACCTGGAGTCCAGTGGGGTTGGCGAAGTCACCCGGCGACTCGATGAGATTGCGGACCCGGAATTCGAGCGTGTTGACCCCGGAACGGAACAGCGTGCCCGTCGTGTTGTCACTGGTGTACGACCACGACGCGAGGGCATCGATCCGCGAGCCGTTGAGGAAGATGCCGGTGCCGATGTTGTCGGCAATCCACTGACCGGAGATCGTGGCCGACTCCCACTTCGAATCGGGGATCGTGAAGGTGGTTTGGTAGGCGTAGTACTGGGCCACGGGTGCGTCGACGTACTGCCCCGTCGGCGTGAACGGCGGGAGGGCCTCCGTCGCGCCGTTGGGCGCGACCCACTGCGACGGCCGCGCCGCGGCGATGTTGTTGGGCGCCCACTGGTCGATGCGGTAGGCCTTGGGGGCCCCGAGCCATGTGCTGTCGCTCGGCGGCGGGTAGCCCGGTCCGGTGGTGCCGGAGAGGAACTGCACCTTCGTGATCGTGTAGTGGGGATCGCTCTGTCCCTGGGAGATGAGCGCCCCGCTATTGTCGACACCGGTACCGAACAGATCGGTGATCTGGTAGGTCTCGGCGAGGGCCGGTGGCGCCGTGGCGCACGCCGTTGCCAGCAGAGCCACGACAAGTGCGGCCCGGAGACCGCGCCCCATCGCCCCCATCGTGGGCGGTGCCAGCCATGCGAGGAGCAAACCGGTATTCCGGTCAGGCAAACCGGTCTTCCGGTCAGGCAAACCGGTCTTCCGGTCAGGCAAACCGGTCTTCCGGTCAGGCAAACCGGTCTTCCGGTCAGGCAAACCCGTCCTGTGGTCACGCGACGCACCGGGCCGCGTGTTCAACCGGGGGCAATGCCAGTTCAGCTCCCCCGCCGTACGAAGAGCATCCGCGCCGCCAAGACATCCCCTACGCATGGTTGTGCATCCTGTTGAGGTAGACGCCGGTGTGAATCACGTGGTGATCGACGATCACGGCGGAGCCGTGAGTCAGGTCGTGCCCCCGCAGACCGCCGCCCGGAGAGGGCAGGGGACTGCGGACACGCGGTGCTGGACCGGGACGCCGTTCGGGATGGAGTGCGACTGTTCATCGTGCGGATGTCCATCGACGACCTCGGCGGCCCCCCGGTTGAAACCGGGCACTTCGGCCCCTGTTCCCGGGACGATCCCGGGACGAGCCCTGATGAAACCCATTGAGGAGCACGGGCCGTGCCAATTGCACCGCACCCCCGAAGAAAAAACGGCAAGTGCCTGTTTTTCAGACTTTTCCAGCCGAGTCACCGGACCATCGACGAGCTGGGGCACGCGTTGTGGTCACCAACGTGGTGAACCACGCCTCACCAGATTGGTGAGGCCACACAATCCAGGTGACGCCGGCCCTCTGGGTAGCCCGAAGGGCGACGGGTGGCCGCGAAAGAAGGGCAATCCGCCTTCCGCCCCCCTCTCGGCAAGGTCCTGGGGCGGGTCAGCCGGTGGCGGCGGGCCAGACGATGGGAGTTGCCAGGGGCCGGCGGGCCCTCAGGTGATCCCGAGAACGTCGCGCATCGAGTAGAGGCCCGCCGGTTTTCCAGCCAGGAAAGCAGCCGCAGCCAACGCCCCGCGGGCGTAGCAGTCGCGGCTGGTGGCCCGCACGTTCACGGCGAGGGATTCCCCCTCCAGCCCGAAGAGGATCGTGTGCTCACCCGGATTGTCGCCGGCGCGGACGGCGTGGTAGCCGATCTCCGCGGCCGGCCGGGCGCCGGGCCGCCCCTCCCGGCCGTGGGCGGCCGCCGTCTGCCCCATGGCGGCCTGGACGAGGCTGCCGAACTTCAGCGCCGTGCCGCTGGGGGCGTCTTCCTTGTGGCGGTGATGGCACTCCACGATCTCGACGTCGGTCCGGACGCCGGTGCGGTGGAGCAGGGCGGCGGCCCGGGCGACGAGGTCCATCGCCACGTTCACCGCCAGGCTCATGCTCGGCGACTGGAGCACGGCGATCGTCCGTGCTGCGGCGTCGATCGCCGCCTGGTCGGAGGCCTCCAGGCCCGTGGTCGCCACCACCAGCGGCACACGGCGGTCCACACACGCCCGGGCGACGCCGGCCACCGCGCCCGGCAGGGAGAAATCGACCACCACGTCGGCCGGGCAACTCCATCCGTCGGTCACGGCCACGCCGGCGGCGGGCATCCCGGCGAGGGCCCCGGCGTCGGTGCCGATGCGCGGGTGGCCGGACCGCTCGATCGCGGCCACGAGCCGCCACCGCTCCGGCTCGCCGAGCGCGGCGGCGACGATCCGCTGCCCCATCCGCCCCGCGGCGCCGTGCATCACCAAATCGAGCGGCCCAAAAGGGGTCGTGCGGTTCATCGCCTCGCGCGGGACCAGGCCCGCCTCCGCTGGGGTATCGGCCCGTCACCCAGGGACGGGCATCGGGCGGCCGCGACGGCCGGCCTCTCAGCCGTAGAGGTCGATCGCCTGGACGATCTCGTCGATGCGATTGCCGACGCTCACCGCCCGGTTGGCGTAGCTGGCCCGGCTCACACCGCGGCTACCGAGGACCTCGTTGAAGAGTTTCTGGTCGGTGGTGTGGTAGGCAACGGTCGCCGTCGGATCCTTGAGCTGGTGGCCGGTGAGGATGCAGACCACGCGTTCGTCGCGGCCGATCACCCCCTCTGCCACGAGCTGCTTCGCCCCGGCCACACTGGCGGCGCTGGCCGGCTCGCACCCCAGTCCACCGGCCCCTACCTGGGCCTTGGCGTCGAGGATCTCCTGCTCGCTGACCTGACGGACCACGCCATCGCAGGTTTCCAGGGCGCGGAGGCACTTGTTGAGGTTCACCGGCCGGTTGATCTCGATGGCACTGGCGATGGTGTCGGCCCGGCGATTGTCGCGATCGAGCTCGTCGTAATAGTGGCAGGCGGGCGCGAGGTCGGCCCGCCCCCCTTCCCAACGCAGCCCGCGCCGGTGGTAGAGCTCGTGGAGCGTGTTGGCACCGGCGGCGTTGATGACCGCCAAACGCGGCACCCGATCGATGAGCCCCAGATGACGCAACTCGGCGAACGCCTTGCCGAAGGCGCTCGAGTTGCCGAGGTTGCCCCCTGGGACCACGATCCAGTCGGGTACCTCCCAGCCGAGCCCCTCGAGCACCCGAAACATGATCGTCTTCTGCCCCTCCAGCCGGAAGGGATTGACGCTGTTGACCAGGTAGATGCCCAGCCGCCCCGACACCTCCTTGACCCGGGCCATGGCGTCGTCGAAGTCGCCGGCGATCTGGATCGTGAGCGCCCCGTAGTCGAGGGCCTGCGAAAGCTTGCCGTAGGAGATCTTGCCGGAGCCGATGAAGATGATCCCGCGCATCAGCCGGGTAACGGCGCAATAGACGGCCAACGCGGCGCTGGTGTTGCCGGTGGAAGCGCACGCCGCGCGCCGCGCCCCGATGAGTCGGGCGTGCGAAAAGGCGGCCGCCATCCCGTTGTCCTTGAACGACCCCGAGGGATTGAGACCTTCGTACTGGAGGTGGAGCCGTCCGGGGCGCAGGCCGACGTAGCCCCCCACGCCGTCGGAGACCGACAACAGGGTCTGGCCCTCGCCGATCGTCACCACCGTCTCCCGGGGCACGAACGGGAGGAGCTCGTGGAACCGCCACACCCCGCTCACCGCCAGCGGATCGCCGCGCCGCATCCACTTCCGCTCAAAAAATTCGAACGACGTCGGCGGGCGGAGCCGGTCCCAGTCGTAGGCCACGTCGAGAAGGTTGCCGCAGGCCGGGCAACTGGTGAGCACTTCGTCCACAGAGAAGGTCGCCGCACAGGCGGGCGCGATGCACCGCTGGAAGGCCAAGTCGGTGCGGGCGGCTACGGGCACGGGCGGCTCTCCGTCACCCCGGGAATTCCCGCCGGGGTACCGACAGTTGTTTCGGCAGGAGCGACCCTGACTCTTGGGCAGACCCGGGGACACAGCGGAGCCTAGGTCAGGATCTCCTGGCCGGCAAGCAATGCCCGTTCCTCGGGTCCCTGACGGGAGGGATCCGGGCGTCAGCCTATTCGACTTACTCGACTCCGTTCTCGTTCCGCGCCCGTCGGGGCCTGCCAGTTTGACACCCACCCGGAGTGGTGGATACCATCAGGAGGTTTTTCGCCGTTGGCGGCCCGGTTTCGCGCCCGGGCGAGGCGGCCCAGTGATCGGCACCAGATTCGTGTACGCCCACGGAGAAGTGGCATGCGAACCATGAAGGCGGCGGAACTGAAGCCCTTCTCGAGGCGATCCGTGCGCGGTTGCGTGGTGACGTGACGACAATGGCCGACGCAGCCCTGCGGAAGACCGGTGCGGAGTCGAACGGCGACCTCTCCACGATGCCGATTCACATGGCGGACATCGGGTCCGACGCCTATGAGCAGGAATTCACGCTCAGCCTCATGGCCAGCGAAGAGGACACCCTCGAACTGGTGGAAGCGGCCCTGGAGCGGATCCGGGCCAAGACCTACGGCCGCTGCGAGGAATGCGGTGGGGTGATCGCCAAGAAGCGGCTCGAGGCCCTGCCGTTCGCTCCAACCTGCATCCGCTGTGCCGAACGGCTCGAATCCGGGGGGGCAGCCCGCCCCCGCCTGCCGCGTTGATACCCCGCCTGTCGCGTTGATGTCGGGCGGCTGATGAGAAGCCCGGGGGCCCGGTTTGACCGCCGTGAGGCCGGGTCGACTGCGGAAACGCCGGTGTAACACACACATCTTTCCAGGCTGAAAGCTTCGCCGTCACATTTTCTCGCGGCGGCGCGGTATACCGGCGTTGCGACCTTGACCGCTGCGGGCCGCTCTCGAAGGGCTGTGATCCGAGGGTACCGCTGCCGCGGGCTTCGCGACGAGGAAGACAACGCCCGGCCGACGGACTCGCAGCGGGAAGGCGAGCGATAGCGATCATGTCCGCGGCGGTGAAGGCATGGGCGGCGTTCGGTCTCCTGGCGGTGCTCACCGCGACGCTCGACCTGGTGTCGAAGGAGATCCTCTTCGATTCGCTGGGGATGCCTGGGGAGAAGCCTGGCATCGAACTGCTGCCCGGCGTGCTGTCGCTGGAGACCAACCTCAATGAGGGGGCACTGTTCGGGTTGGGTCAGGGGATGGGTGTGTTGTTCGCCTCCATCTCCGTGGTGGCGATCCTCGGGATACTCCTGATGATGTCCCGTTTTTCCACGCACCTCGACGGGCGCTTGATCGGGGCCCTCGGGCTGATCTGCGGGGGGATCATCGGCAACCTCTACGACCGTCTCGGCCTGCCTGGCCTGGTGTGGCACGAACCGCCCGCCCGGGCTGGATTGCCGGTGATCGCCGTGCGCGACTGGATCCACTTCCGCCTCCAGGGAATCATCGATTGGCCGGTGTTCAACCTCGCCGACTCGTGGCTCGTGCTGGGCGCGGCAGTGCTGCTGTGGATCTCCCTTCGGCCGACACGCCTCCCGCCGGATGAGCCCCCCTCCGACGGCGGCGTTCGCCCCGACGGCCCGCCGGCGGTGATCATGAAACCGCACGGCCGCACGGTCATGCCGGGCATTCTCCCATGACGGCGGCCGCGCACCTCGGGGGAGAGCGTGGTGTGGCCACGCGGTTGGCGGCGGCGCTCGACGCGGTCGACGCTGCGGCAGCAGTGACGCTCCGCTGGTTCCGCGATCCCCAACTTCCGGTCGCCACGAAAGCCGATCAGTCGCCCGTGACCGCCGCCGACCGGGCGGCGGAGATGCTCCTCCGGGAGCAGCTCCTGGCGGCTTTTCCTGGAGACGGGTTTCTGGGGGAGGAGTTCGGCGCGGTCGGCGGCACGAGCGGCTACGAGTGGATCGTCGACCCCATCGACGGCACGAAATCCTTCATCCGCGGCGTGCCGCTGTGGGCCACGCTCGTGGGCTGCCGTCACGCTGGCCGGGGGATCCTCGGCGTGATCGCCATCCCCGCTCTCGACGAGTGTGTCTACGCCAGCGGCGGCGGTGGTGCGTGGCACGTGTCGCGGGGAGGGGCGCCGGTGCGGGCGCGGGTGTCAACGCGTGGCACTCTGGGGACGGCGCTGGTCTGCACGAGCGATTTCACGTCGTTCCTGCGCCGCACTGACCCGCTGGCGGGGGCCGCCGCCCGGGCGGCGCTGGAACAAGGCTGCCAAGTGGCGCGCACCTGGGGCGATGGTTATGGCTATGTGCTCGTGGCCACCGGCCGGGCCGACGTGATGATCGACCCGCTCATGAATCCGTGGGACGCGGCGGCGGTGGAACCGGTGATCACCGAGGCCGGCGGACGGTTCAGCGACTGGGCCGGACAGCCCCGCATCGACGGCGGGGATGGCTTGGCGACCAATGGCTTGGTCCACGACGCGGTCCTCACACTGCTCGGCTGACGCCACCCGGCCATCGGGTTTTTTCCCGCCACCGTTGGCGGGGTCGGGCGGGCACCGGTTCCATCTTGCGGAAATCAGGCCGCGGACTATGATTTCAGGGCTGGTTTGCCCCGTCTGGCAAGTTCCTTCCCCGTTTTGAACAGGTTGGTCCAACGTGGCACGTTCCTGCGAGGTCTGCGGCAAAGGGTTCTCGATGGGGAACACCGTGACGATCCGCGGCAAGGCGAAGTACCTCGGCGGCGTGGGTACCAAGGTCACGGGGATTTCTCGGCGGAAGTTCAAGCCGAACCTGCAGCGGTTGCGGGTCACGGTGGGGCAGGGGACGAGTACCACGCTGCTGACGTGCACCCAGTGCATCCGCTCCGGGAAGGTGACGAAACTGGTGCGGCAAAAGCCGTTCCGCCTCCCGACGCTCGAGAAGCCCAAGACCTCGGCCGACGACGCGGTGCCGTCCGGCCCCCGCGCCCGGCCGTGACACGGGCTCCCGGCCGGTGTTCCTCATCCTGCGTTCCGGTTCCCCTGGTTCATCCCTGCTTCACGAGTTCCCGCCGTCCGGCGCCGGCGGTGGGAAGCGCCGCCGCGACGCGCGATGAACCGCGCGTATCCGCCCCATGAGTCTTTCCGCCACCGATGTCGCCAAGGTCGGCGTGCTTGCCCGGCTGGCCCTGTCGCCGACAGAGGTCGAGGCGATGGCCCGCCAGTTGTCGTCGATCGTGGGATTCGTGTCCCAGCTCGAGGAGCTCGACACCACCCGCATCGAGCCCCTCGCCCATCCGCTCGACACCCGCAACGTGTTCCGCGACGACGTGCCGCAGACCTGCCTGACCACAAACCAAGCGCTCCAGTCGGCGCCCCGGCACGATGGCGAGTGCTTCCTCGTTCCCGCCGTGCTGGGGGAAACCGGGGCGGCCTGACGCTGCCGCAGCTGGTCGGCCGTGACGTCGTCGCCGTTCGCTGCCGCCTCCCACACCGCCTCCCACACCGCCACGATGCAACCGGTCGAACTTTCCAGCGTCGAGATCGTGACGGCGATTCGCCAGGGCGACGTCTCGGCAGAGCGGGTGGTGACCGCGTTCCTCGATCGCATCGCCCGTCTCGACGGCTCGATCAACGCCTTCCTCGTCGTCGATCGCGAAGGGGCCCTGGCGAAGGCGGCGGAGATCGATCGCCGCCGCAAGTCGGGGCAGCCGCTCGGTCCCCTCGCCGGCCTACCGGTGGCGGTGAAGGACGTGCTCTGCACGGCCGACCTGCCCACCACCTGCGCCTCGAAGATGCTCGCCGGCTTCCGGCCTCCCTACGACGCCGACGTGGTGGCGCGACTCCGCCGCGCCGATGCGGTGATCGTCGGCAAGACGAACATGGACGAGTTCGCGATGGGGGGGTCCAACGAGAACTCGGCCTTCGGCCCTGTTCACAACCCCTGGGATCTCGACCGGGCCCCGGGTGGATCGAGTGGGGGGTCGGCGGCGGCGGTCGCGGCCGACATGGCCCCCGCAACGCTCGGCTCCGACACCGGCGGATCGATCCGCCAGCCTGCCGGACTGTGCGGCATCACCGGCCTGAAGCCGACCTACGGGCGGGTCAGCCGCCGCGGGCTGATCGCCTTCGCCTCGAGCCTCGATCAGGTGGGGCCGATGTGCCGCTCGGCGGCCGACTGCGGTCTGCTCATGGAGACGATCGCCGGGCACGACCCGGGTGACGCCACGTCGCTCGACACCGCCGTGCCCCCCTACACGCAACTGCTCGACCAGCCCCTCGCCGGCCTGCGGATCGGCCGCGTGGCGGCGCACTTCGCCGCGGGTCTCGACACGGAGGTGGCCCGGGGCGTGGAGGAGGCGTTCGCCGTCTTCAAGGCCGCCGGCGCCACGATCCACGACGTCGAACTGCCCCACGCCCGCTACGGCGTGCCGACCTACTACCTGGTCGCCCCGTGCGAGGCGGCGAGCAACCTGGCCCGCTACGACGGCGCCCATTACGGCCATCGCTGCGGCCCGGCCTCCGGCGGGAAGTCGGCCGGCGATGGGGCGACCGCGTTCGATTCGCCGCTGGTGGAGATGTACTGCCACAGCCGCGCCGAGGGCTTCGGGCCGGAGGTCAAGCGCCGCATCATGCTCGGCACCTACGCCCTCTCGGCAGGCTACTACGACGCCTACTACGCCAAGGCGCTGCGCGTGCGGCACCTCATCCGCCAGGACTACCTTGACGCCTTCGCCACGGTTGACGTCATCGGCGGCCCGGTGTCGGCCACCCCCGCCTTCCGGCTCGGGGAGAAGACGGGCGACCCGCTGGCGATGTACCTCGTCGACATGTACACCGTGTCGACCAACCTCGCCGGCATCGCCGGCATCTCGTTCCCCTGTGGCTTCACGCGGAGCGGGTTGCCGGTCGGCTTCCAGCTCCAGGGACCGGCCCTCTCCGAGCCGCTCCTCCTCCGGGCGGCCGACCGCTTCCAGCATCTCACCGAGTGGCACCGCCGGCGCCCGGCCGGATGCAGCGTCTGATCACCGCCCACCGCCCCGTCACGCCCAGGATCTGGCCCATGCCAGCCGACGCCTCGCCGTTCACGACCGTCATCGGGTTGGAGGTGCACGTCCAGCTCCTCACCCGAACAAAGTTGTTCTGCGGGTGTCCGACCACCTTCGGCGCCCCCGCCAACACGCAGGTCTGCCCGGTGTGCCTCGGCCTGCCGGGATCGCTGCCGGTGATGAACCGCCGGGCCTTCGATCTCGCTCTCCGCGCGGCATTGGCGCTCGACTGCACGATCGCGCCGTTCACGAAGTGGGACCGCAAGAACTACTTCTACCCCGACCTTCCCAAGGGGTATCAGATCAGCCAGTACGACCTGCCGTTCTCCAGCGACGGCAGCCTCGAGGTGGTCGATCCGAAGGGGGCCTTTCCACCGCGGCGCGTGGGGATCATCCGCGTGCATCTCGAGGAAGATGCCGGCAAGAGCATGCACGACGAGGCGGCCGGCACTGCCGACAGCCGCATCGACCTCAACCGCGCGGGCACGCCGCTGGTGGAAATCGTCAGCCAGCCCGACCTGCGCAGCCCGCAGGAAGCGCGGGCCTGGCTCAACGAACTGAAGCTGCTCCTTGTGTACCTCGGCGTCAGCGACTGCAACATGCAGGAGGGCAGCCTGCGCGTCGATGCCAACGTCAATCTCCACGTTCCCCGGGGCGACGGCTCCACCGCCAAGACCCCGATCGTGGAGATCAAGAACATGAACAGCTTCCGCTCGGTGGAGCGGGCCTTGGCCTACGAGGCGGCACGGCAGTGGGAGGAATGGCAACGGACCGGGATCGAGATGGGCAAGGCACCGAAGCAGACGCGCGGGTGGGACGACGCCGCCGGCATCACGCGCGGGCAGCGCCACAAGGAGGAGTCGAGCGACTACCGCTACTTCCCCGATCCCGACCTCGTGCCGGTGACGGTGGCGGCGGAGGAACTGGCGGCGATCCGCGCGGCGATGGGTGAGCCCCCCACCCGGCTGCGGGCGGCGCTTGCGGAGAAGTGGGGGATCCCTGCCGCCGATGCCGCCGTGATCGTCAACCAGGGGCGCGACGTCGTCGCCTACTACGAGACGGTGGCGGGCCTCGTCGGGGAGGGCAAGCCCGCCGCCAACTGGCTCCAGCAGGACGTGCTCCGCACGCTCAACGAAACCGGCGGCACCATCACCGACTTCCCGGTGGGCCCGGCGGCGCTGGCCGACCTCATCGGCCGCGTGGGCCGCGGCGAGTTCGACACCGCGCGCGGCCGGGAGATCTTCGCCGGGCTCCTCACCCTCGGCCGCGCGGCGCTCCCCGCCGACGTGGCGGCCGCCGTGGCGGCGCTGGGCATCACCGCCGTGAGCGACGACGAACTGACCGACCTGGTGCGCGGATTGCTCACCGCCAATCCGAAGATCGTGGCCGACGTGAAGGGGGGCAAAGAGCAGGCCGCCGCCGGCCTCATCGGTCAGGCCCGCAAGCAGAATCCCAACGTCAACCCGGGGAAGGTCCGCGAGGTCGCCCTCACCCTGATCCGCGCCATGTGACATCCCACGTCCCGATCCTCCGCCCATGCACCTCACCACTCCCGCCCGCCCGCGCATCGTCACCCTGACGACCGATTTCGGTTCCGGCAGCGTCTATGTGGCGGAGTTGAAGGGGCGGCTGCTGGGCACGGCGGTGCCGATCACCCTCGTCGACATCACCCACGAGATCCCGCCCCACGACATGGCCGCCGCCGCCTGGATGGTGGCCCGCGGTTGCTTCGCCTTTCCCCCCGACACGCTCCACATCGTGGTGGTCGACCCGGGCGTGGGCACGGCCCGGCGGCTTGTCTGGGCGCGGATCGAACGGCAGGCCTTCCTCGCCCCCGACAACGGTGTGCTCTCACTGGCGG
>RFRL01000113.1 GCA_009924545.1 Planctomycetia bacterium
TCGCCAGCCATTCGGCGGGTGCCGGCTGCTCCTTGATCGTCTGCAAGTCGGCGATACCCGGCCTCCGCAGAGCCGCGTTGAGCACGAACGGGCTCTTGAGCAACTGA
Source organism: Planctomycetia bacterium (assembly GCA_009924545.1). Lineage (GTDB taxonomy): Bacteria > Planctomycetota > Planctomycetia > Pirellulales > UBA1268 > F1-20-MAGs016. The sequence goes on from RFRL01000113.1 coordinate 108, forward strand.
ATCTGGGTTTTCCGATACTGGTCGTAGCCGCTGATGTTGTTTCCGAGCATCCCCGACTCGGAACGCATCTGGAGCCAGACGACAGCTTCGTAACCCTTGGGGTGCAAGTACCAAGCCGGCACCGCGACGAGGGGGGCGAGCAAGCCACCGATCAGAAGTGCCGGCAGCCAGCGGCGACGGAGGGCGTGGAGCAGCCGTCTCGGGTCAAAGCCTGCAGCAGGCTGCTCGGAGGACTGGATGACCGGGGGCTGGTATTCCGGAAACGGAGCTATGGCCGTCTCGCCCCGGATGGCAAGGGCGCCGACGGAGCCGTAGGGCGCCGGTACCTCAGGGGCCGAAGACGCCCCACCCCCTGCATCCGAAGCGGTCATGCCTTCTCACTCCTACGCCTGAACATGCCCCGCCGATACGAGACGTGCAAACCGACATCGCGAACACAAGACTCCGGCGGCCGGGACCGACGCCCGCCACATGAAACCGCCGGTGGCTCCGCGACCGGCCCGACCCGATGCCGAGCCGTCCGACAGAATCCTCGTTCCGAGCCGACATCCCTCCACGTCCCACCGCCGAGTCCTGGAGTGCGGCGGACCGAGGCCGAGGAATGCAGCGGCCCGATTATACAGTCAGATCCCGGGCAACAACCCGTCGGGCGAACCTCTGGCGGAATCGCTTGCCGACCGGGGAAAGGCCGATTTCCCCGATGCCTTCGGGCCCGCAGCCAGCGGCCCCTGCGAACCCGTCGATTCGCCGCGCCGATCCCGGCCCCCGGCCGTGCGGCTCGCGGCTTTCACACGTTCGGTCGCTCCGCCGGGAACCGCACCCGCGAGCGGGACCGGACTCACACGAGCCGTCCGGCCTCCCCCCATGGCGAGATGACGCTCGAAGCCGATCCCCCCGACGTCGTCGTCCTCGGCAAGCATCAAATGGCTGAGGAGAAACTGCTCGCCGTACAGCATGGCCAGGGCCATCGGCATCATGATCCACCCGGCAAGATCATGAAACACCATCTCGGCGACTTCAGAGGTCGCGATCTGGTAGAGCATGCCCGTGACGGTGATGCGGATCGAGTTGACGATCAACGCGATCGGGATGGCGCTGCCGATGATGACCGCATTCTCCCACCACGGGCGTTCTCCCAGCATCACCAACGCGACCGACAACGCGATGAAGATGGTGAGCATTCGCAGGCCGCTGCACGCATCCACCACACCGAGGTGCATCTCACCGATGACGATCTGGTTGCCCTCTTGGTAGGCCTCGAGACCGAACGTCTGGAGGGCGAACGTGCTGACCGTGGTGGCGAGGGTTTGCAGCGGACCGAGCAAATACCGCGTCGCCTCGTCGGGCAGCGGGAACATGAAAATGAGGAACGCGATCGGCGCCCACGCCCAGCGCATGCCGCTCCACCCACAGCACAACAGGAACGCCCCACCGACGGCGGGCACGAACGTGTACATGTCGATGGTGACGATGCGGAACCAGGCGGCCAACAAACGGACGCCGAAGCCCGCCAGGAGCAAACACAGCCCCGCGAGGCGCGCGGATGTCGATACCGGAGAAAGCGGTTTCCGCCACCACAGGAGGATCCCCACGGAAAACAGCGGCACGATCCAGCCGTGCGAATACTGGGCATTGCTCCAGCTGGCTTTGGCGTTGAGAAGACCGGGCCAGTACCCATAGACGAGCAACGCGGCGAACGCGGCGAACGCGGCCAGAGGCCCGCCTTGATCGGGCCTGTGCAGGTCACCCCACAGGGCGGCCAACCGACTCCGCCAACCTTCGAGCAGACCCTCGTCATTGAAGTCTGCAGAAGTCCGGGCGGATATCGCAGGGCCGGTCGGAATCCGACTCCCAGCCGTGGCTGCCGATCGGCCGCTTGCCACGTCCGGTCCCGGGGAAACCGGCGCCGCCGATTCAAGTGGGTTGCGACTCTCCTGGCTCATGCTGGCTGTCTCGCCTCTGCCCGGTCAGCGACCTTCGGGCTCACCACCGCCCCTGCCTTGGCCGGACCCTCTCCCCGCGGCCGTTCACGTGGGCTGCCGATCGATGTGGAAACTGGCGCCACTCGGGAGGGCCCCTCGGTCCAGCGGCCGTACCGGAAAATCGAGTCGGCCATGCCGAAACCCCGTGCGTCCAGCCCCGCCAACGCGCGGGTCACCCAGCGACGGTCACTTCAGTCGTAGTCTACACGGTGGTCAATGGGTACACGAAAGGCAGCGCCGATCTCGTGTCCGGTTTCTTCAAAAACTCATGTCAAGATACCGGATCAGGCGGGGTGGGCTGCCCGCGCGGCCCATCCGGATGGTTTTCGGGTTGGCGGACTCTGCGGGAGAACGCCGGAACTGTGGTACCATCCACACCTTTTCCCTGCGTCCGCCCACCAACTGCCCAACCGGGGTTCCACGGGCGGTTGTGCGTTCGCGAGTCTTTCCTTCCGCTAGCTTCCATCCCCACTCATGGAGCGAGATCTGCTTCCCGGCGGCGACGGTTCCAGTCACCAGACGACGACCGCAGCTATCCAGCTGGATGCCCAAAACCCCTCTATCGATGGGGATGCGGAGCGCGCTGGGGGGGGTCGTGTGCGCGCGATCGCCAGCACCCTTTTCCGTGCTGCCGGCACGATAGTGCTGCTGGCATTCGCCCTCAGAACCGTGGAATGGTCCGATCTGGCGGCCCGGATCCAAACGGCCGATTGGCGATGGTGGACGGCGGGACTCGCCGCCGGCGTCCTGGTTCAGGTGGCCGCCGCCGTGCGCTGGTCGGCCCTCGCCCGGCCGATCGGATTCAGACTGCCCATCACGACGTTCATACGCCGATTCTTCGAGGGCTCGTTCTTCAGCCTCTGCCTTCCCGGATCGATCGGTGGAGACGTCATCAAGGCGTTTCGGATGTCCGACTCCACGACGGGGCGTCTGCTGGCGGGCTGCACCATCCTCGCGGACCGGTTCACCGGCTTCGCGGCCCTCGCCGTGCTTGCGGCGACGGCCCTCCTGGTGCAGCGTTACCAACTGGGGACCCCGGCAGCCCTGGGGGTGGGAGCCCTCCTCTTGGCAGCGGTGATGGTGCCTCTCGGCTTCGCGGTGGGAATGCTCGACAGGGTGCTCGCGTGGCTCCCGGAGCACCACCGCATGCGCCACTTCCTCGGACACCTCCTGCCCTACCAGATGCGCCCCAGCCTGCTCATGCGCGCGGTTGGCTGGAGCATGTTTGTGCAGATGGGAGGTGCGTTCGCCGTTTCGCTCGTCGGCAGATCGGTGGGCGTGCACCTGCCCCTGGCGACGTGGTTCGGATCGATTCCCTTGGTGTCGCTGGCGATGGTGCTGCCGATCAGCATCAGCGGTGTCGGGGTCCGCGAAGGCGGCTTGGCGGTCCTGTTGGAGCCACACGGCGTCGCTCGCGACCAGGCCGTGGCGATCGGGCTGCTGTGGTTCTTGACCACAATCATCTGTGGCCTCATCGGCGGAGCCTGCTTCCTCGGCGATCGCCGTCCGGTCACCGTCCCGCTGACTCAACTGGCCGCAACACGTCCGGCCCCGCCGGGGTGACCGGCAGCCCCTTGACGGTCCCCGACGGCAACCCGACCGTCGCCGAGCCGATCGAGCAGCAGCAGGGCGGCGACCGACTTGGCATCCTCGATCCGGCCATCGAGGCACATCGCTACGGCTTCGGCCCACGGCACCTCCCGAGTGCGGATCTCCTCGCCTGGCTCGAGGGCCTGCGGACCGGCCACGAGCTCCTCGGCGAGGAACAGGTGCATCCGCTCGCGGAGCACGCCCGGTGACATCCACAAGGCCCCCACAGGTGTGAGCCTCCCCGCCCGGTACCCGGTCTCCTCGGCGAGCTCACGGGCGGCGGCCACGGCGAGCGGTTCCGGTCTGTCGAGCGTGCCGGCGGGCAATTCCACGAGGGTCGTCCCGACGGCGGCGCGCACCACCTCCACGAGGCACACCCTGCCATCCGCCAGCCGCGGGACGATCACCACGCTCCCCGGGTGCTCGATCACCTCGCGCTGGCGGACCACGCCGTCGCCACAGCGCTGCTCCACGCGCACCACGCGGAACCGGCGTCCCGCAAACAGCAGCGGGCCTCGCGACGGACCGAAGTCGGGCGCTGCGTCAAGCATGGCCGATCACTCCCGTGGATGAGCGCGTGCCGGCCACCGCAGCGGGCACGCGCTGGCCGATCCATCATTCTCCCGCGTCCGTCAGGTCCACCGGGCGCACCGGCCGGCCCGCGACCGTCAGGCAGGCCGCCCCGGAAAGTCCACGGACTGCCACGATCGCCAACGCCAGCCCCGCCTGGAATCGCGGCGACCAACACGCACTGCTCACCATGCCCACCACCTCGTCCGACACCCCTGGGCGCACGAGGTGGACTGCCGCACCGCGGGCCGGCAGGAAACCTCCGCCCACCAGCCGCACCAACCGGCGATTCACATGGCCGAGGGCGTCGAGGCGCGCGACGGTCTCCTGCCCGAGATAGCAGCCCTTGGTGAAGGAGATCGCCCGGTCGTTACGCCCCAACTCCTGCGGCAGGGTGCGGTCGGTGATGTCCTGCGGGAGCGGATAGCCCTCTTCAATGCGCACCGTGTCGATGGCCGAAGCACCGGCAGGCACCGCGCCGCACGCGGCAAGTGCCGCCTCGGCGGCCCCCACCTTGCCAGCGGGCACCAGGAGGAGGTGGCCCCCGGGCCAAACTCCCGGCATGCCGATCAAGGTCACTTCGCCACCCGGCAGCCGTGCCAGCGCGGGAATGCCGGCCTGGTCGCCCCAGGCGGCGCTTCCGGCAACCGCTCGCCCGACCAAGCATGCCGGCGCCGCGGGCCCTGCCACGACACACGCCTCCCAGGACGACGAAGCGTCGGCGATCACGAGTTGCTCGCGGATGTGGTACCGGTCCAGATGGGCGGCCAGATCGAACCCGGTGCCGGGAAAGGCGGCAATGACCACGCCGTCGCCGCCACCGCGGACGAGGAAATGGACCAGCGCCAGCACCTGACCACGGCCGTCGAGGATCAACCCCTCGCAACTCTCGCCGGACGCGCGGGCCGCCAGATGGGCCGTGGTGAACCCGTCGACGAACCGCACGGCATCCGGCCCCGTCACGGTCACGATCGTCGTCCCGGGAATGACGAAAAAGGCCGCACCGTCACGCAGGGCGGCGTACCCTTCGGGGGGCGCTGGCATGTCGGTGGGCGGTGACTCGTCCATCACGACCATCCCCAGCAAGTCTCTCGCTGCCGGCGAACCACTCCCGCCCGGCGCCGGGCGGCGGGACATGGACAGCCCGCGCGGGCCCGCCGGGTCTCAGGGGAGGCTACCAGCCGGCTGCGCACGGCGGAAACGGCGGCAAGAAAAAATGGACGGCGGTGAACGCTTTGCCGCCGACCCCCGTAGAGCCTCAAGTCCGCGCGACGCGTGGCCCGCAGCAAACGGCAGTGGCGCCGGGCGGGGAAGACGGCGCGGTCGAGTTCCGAGTGGAGTTTTGCCGGCGGCGTGAAGGGGTCGTTTCCCCCGGCCGTGGCCCGCGAGCGGGAGGCTCCCGCTGGTGATTCCGTTGGTGCATCCGCGGTCGCACTGCGCGCCCGCGAGCTCCCGTGACCGTGGCCCCCGTGCAAGTGGCCCGGGATTGGAAAGAGGGGTGACTGATGGCAACCGTGGGTTTCGAAAGCCAGTGCCGCGACGGGTTCGACGAGGACGATGGCCGCTTTCCGGGCACCTTCGCCAACGAGGGATCGCGCGGGTCGCCGGAAATGCTTGGCACCGATCCCCTGGCACAGGCGGGCCGACAGCGGGTCGAACGGCGCGTCGCCCGCCCCGCCAAGGATCTTCACCGGATCGCCGCCGTGCGGGAACAGCAGGGCGTCACCCAGAGGAACGTGGCCCGGCGGCTCGGTCTGGAATTGGCGGTCGTTCGCCGGCAGGAGCAGCCCGACTGCGATCTGCGGATCTCAGACCTGATGCTCTGGCAGCAGGTGCTCGAGGTCCCGATCGCGGAGTTGCTCGTCGAAGGTGAGGGCCAACTCTCGGGACCGGTGCTGGCGCGTTCCCGGATGGTGAAGCTCATGAAGACGGCGGCGGCGATCCGCGAACAGGCGGCGGGCGGGGCCCTCGGCAAGCTGGCCGACATGCTCATCCAGCAGATCCTGGAGATCATGCCCGAACTCGCCGACGTCACCCCCTGGCACGCCGTCGGGCAGCGGCGAACGCTGACGGAGCTCGGCCGCACCGCGTGCCAGACCGTGTCGGAAGAGGCGCTGCGCCGGGGCCTGTCGTGAGGCGGCCCAACGGGGGGGCGGCGCGCGCGGATGGCTTGATTCCCCCGCCGCTCGCCCCCTACGATCCGCGGGAGGTCGTCCGGTCGCCACGGGCTTCGCGTACCGGCCGGATCGGCCGTGACCACGAGGATATTCCTGTGTTCTCGCTCCTGGGCGTGCTCGCGATCTCCGTGATCCTTTTCTTCGCCGTGGCGGTCACCGCGCGGCTCGTGCTCGGAAAGTGAGCCCGGTTCGCCGGCCGCCTGCCGCGCACCAGACTGGCCCAACTCATGGCTCAGGCCGATCGGCTGGCCCTGGCGGGTTGGATGGCGCTTGCCGGGCCGATGGCGCCGGCCTGCGGACCTGTCCGGCAGCGGCGCCGGTGAGGCTGCCCCACAGCAGCAGCAGGATCAGCAGTCCCGCGACGCCAGCGAAGGCCAACCAGGCGCCCACCGCCAGGCCGAAGTAATCCCGCAGCCACACCCGCAGCGGTGGTTCCGGGCTGCGGGGAATCTTCCGCTGCACAGGGCCTTCGCGACCGGTCTGGGCGGCCATGTCGCGCCGGAATTCATCCCACGCCGCTTGGGCCTCGGGCCGATCGAGGCTCTCGAGCCACGGCCTGCGGGCCCGCCACAGGGCGACCGGCGGAATGACGACAATCGCCAGCCAAAGGCCGGCGGCGAGGAGGACGGGGCGGCTACGGAAGGGGATCATGGGAACAACGTACCCCGGTCGTTCGGGAACTGCCCGGCCCCGGGAACACCGTCCCCGGGGCGGGAAGGATCCCCGCCACCCCTCCATTCTGCCGCGGCTGCCGCGACCGACAACCGCTCTGGCGGCGCTGCCGACGGTTCGCTAACGTCCGCCCCGCACACGCTACCCGAGCCAGCGTCCCCCCGAAGGAGTTGTCGGCGTGGTCACCTGCCGATCCCCATTTCGCCACTGTGCCTCCGCGACATCCGCGGCGATCACTGCTCACCGCGGTTGCGGCGCCTCCACGCGGCCATGCCGCCGGCTGGTGGTGCACGGCCTGCTGACGGCGCTGTTGGCCACCGCCCCCGCGACCGTGTTCGCCCAGTCGGGCTGGCTCCCCACGTCCTGGTTCAGCCCCTCGCAAGCCGATCCGAAGGCGATGTACCCGCTCGCCGAACAGGACGGTCCGTGGCTCGTGCTGGCCACCACCTTCCGGGGCGACGGAGCTCGCGACGACGCCCGGCGCCTCGTCCAGGAGCTCCGGCACAAGCATGGCTTGAAGGCCTACACGCACGAGAAATCGTTCGACTACACCGGCTCACCACAGGGGCTGGGGCTCAACCCCGACGGGTCGCCCAAGAAGATGCGGTATGCCAACAGCGAACAGGTCGTCGAGGTGGCGGTGCTGATCGGCGACTTCGCCTCGTTCGACGACCCCCGCGGCCAGAAGCTGCTCACCCGCGTCAAACAGCTCCACCCCGAAGCGCTCGCCGGCGGCGGTGGCCGCAGCCAGTCGTTCGCCGATTTCCGCCGCATGGTCGGACTCGACCGTGGAGCGGGCAAAGGCCCGTTGCATCTGGCCTTCGTGATCCCCAATCCGCTGCTGCCGGAGGACTATTTCGCCCGGCAGCGCATCGATCGGTTCGTTCTCGACATGAACGCCGACGTCACGCACAGCCTCCTCGACTGCCCGGGGGCCTACAGCGTCCGGGTGGCGACTTTCACCGGCGCGGGCACCTTCGACCAGAAGGCGATCGAGTCGTCCGGCGAACAGTCGCCCTCCGACAGTCGGTTGGTGGAAGCCGCCGAGCAGGCGCACCGGCTCACCGAGGCGCTGCGCCGGGCCGGCTGGCAGGCGTGGGAGTTCCACGACCGCGAATCGAGCATCGTCTGCGTGGGGGCCTTCGACGAGATCCGTACCCGCCAGGTGGACGGCAGCACTGCGATGCACCCGGAGGTGGCGCGGATCGTCCGCGAGCTCGGTCCCGACCCGGCCCGACTGGCGGCCGGTACCGTGCTGCCGCGATCGATCGACGGGATCCTCCTCGACGTGGCACCCAAACCGATCGGCGTGCCGCGGCTCCCGGCCAACCAGCGCTTCTGACGGGGGCGCCCCATGGCGGGCCAGGCACCCATGGAGCCGCTCCTCTTCGGCACCACCAGCGCCGGCAAGCTGCGCGAGCTGCGCCGGCTCATCGCGCCCCTGGGCATCACCTGCCGTTCCCTGGCCGACGAACCACGTGCCGTGGCGGTGGAGGAAACCGGGGCCACGTTCGCGGAGAACGCCGCGCTCAAAGCGTCGGCCCAGGCCACCGCCTGTGGAAGCTGGGTGCTGGCCGAGGACAGCGGCTTGTGCGTCGCCGCCCTCGGCGACGCCCCGGGGGTCCGCTCGGCGCGCTTCGCGGGTGAACCGGCCGACGACGCCGCCAACAACGCCCTGCTCCTCCAGCGCCTCGCCGGGAGCGGTGACCGCCGGGCCCACTACGCCTGCCACGCGGCCCTCGCCCGGCCCGATGGCCAGATCATCGCGACCTCCCGGGGGGAGTGCCACGGGATGATCGCCACCACCCCCAGCGGTGCGGGGGGCTTCGGCTACGACCCGCTGTTCATCGTGGCGGAGTACCACTGCACGTTCGGCACCCTGCCGCCGGCGGTGAAGGACCTGATCAGCCACCGCGCCCGCGCGATCCGCGCCATCCTCGGTGACCTCGTCCGGCACCTCAGCCGGCCGCCAGACGGGCGGCGATGACGTCGAGCACGGTGGGGGTGCCGTCCATTCGTCCGCGATGGGTCGCCACGGCGGCCGCATACCGGTCGAGACCGGCGACGAATTCGCCCACCCGCTGCCGCGCCACGGTCTCCAGCGGGCAGAAGTCGCCACCCCCCATCGACACGAGGAAGTGGCTGTTGATCATCTGCTCCGCATGGGCCCGTTCCGGCAGCAGGAGCATCGGCTTGCCGAGATGGAGCGCCTCGCCGATGAGCTGGTTGCCCGCGGCCGACACCAGGGCCCGGCAGCCGGCCAGATCGTCGATGAAGCGCTGCTCGTCGATGTCGTGGAACGTGAGGTGGCCGGTGGCTTCGCGGGCGCCGAGACCATAGACCCGCACCGGGAGTCCGGCACCGGCCAGCGCGTCGAGCGCCAGCGTTGGCGTGTGCCGGCGGAGGTAGCTGAGGAGATACCCCCCGTCGCCCGGTGTCGCCGCCACGATCTCCGGACGCAGGAGGGGACCGACCTGCACCACGTGCTCCCAGCCCGGTTTCAGCGGCGGGCGGAAGAACGCCGAAACGACCGTGTCGGCCGCCCCCACCGAGTACAGCCACACCGCATGGCTCATGAACCAGGCATGCCACTGCAGCGTCCAGGGGAGGATGCCGAGGTCGTACGCGAGAAGAAAATGCTGGTGATCGACGCTCACCAAGGGGATCGCCAGGCGGGCACAGGCGCGGGGGAGCGCCGGCTCGAAGTCGGTCACCGCGAGGTCGGCGCCGAACGCCTCCAGTTCGCCGGTCAAGCGATCCACCAGCGGCCCCAGGTGACGGGCCTGGTAATCGAGACCGGCGGCGATGGAGCGCGGCACGTCAAGCCGCCCGGCCGTGTATTGGAACAGGATACCGGGGATCTCGGTGACCTCGACGGGCCCGCCCTCCGGGAATCGGCGGGTGAGCATCGCAAGGGCATCGGCCGAGGTGAAGATCCGGATCTGGTGTCCTGCCGGGAGTCGCTCCACGAGGGTGGCGATCCGGGTGGCGTGGCCGCGTCCTTCACCACACAGGCTGATCGCGATCCGTGCCATCGTTGGCCCCATGCCGTCAGCGTCACCGCCCGGGAAGCGTCACCGCGGGCGGGCCGCACCATATTGTGTAGGCTCCGCACGGGAACCACCACCGGTCAGGTAGCGCCCTGCGGCCCCGCCGGACCGTTCGCAGGGGATCTTCAGCTACCGCGCTCGATGCCGTACATTCGGGGGAGGCGGTGCAACGATCTTCGTGAGGACGCAGGGAATGCCACACCGCAGACCGGGCTTGGTCCTCCTGACCGGCGTGGGAGTGTTCGCGGCGGGCGTCGCCTTTGCCGCGCCAGCGCCCTCCCCGAAGGCGTCCGGCGAGAGCGCCGCCGTGGTGGCCACCGTCGATGACGAACCCCTCTCCCAGACGCAACTGCGGCTTGCCGTGGCTCGCCAGCCGGCTCCGCCGACGATGAACGCCGAACAGCGTCTCCAGTGGGAAGCCCGTGGACTGGAGCAACTGATTTTGGAACGGCTCATCGTGGCTGAAGCCCGACGGCAGTCGATCCTCGTCGATCCGCAGGAGATCGACGACCGTCTCCAACGGCTGCTGGCCGCGGCGAAGAAGCCCAGCCTCGAGGAGTTCCTCCGGACCACGGGCAGCGACGAGGATGAGGTGCGGCGGCGGTTGACGCACGATCTGACGGTGGAGCGGCTCCTGCAGCCCCGGCTGACCGACAATGCCCTCCGTGGGGTGTTCGAGACGCGGCGCCGCGAGTTCGATGGGTCGCGCGTCCGCGTCAGTCACATCGTCCTGCGGCCCGAGACGGCCCTCGGCGATCGGGGGATCGCCGCCGCGATCGACCGGGCGGAGTCGATCCGCCGCGAGATCCTCCGCGGGGACACCTCCTTCGCTGACGCCGCACGGCGCTGGTCGGCGGGCCCCAGCCGCCAGCGCGGGGGCGACATCGGCTTTCTCGGACGCCACGAACCGATGACCGAGGAGTTCTCGGCCGCCGTCTTCGCCCTCGCCAAGGGGGACGTATCCCGGCCGATCGTCACGGCATCGGGAATCCACCTGGCGACGGTCACGGAAATCGAGTCGGGCCGAACCACTTTCGAGGCCGTCCGCAACGCAGTCGGGAAGGACGTCGCGGCAACCGCCCTCAAGGAGCTCGTGGCGCGGCTGCGCCGCAGTGCCCGGATCACCTATTTTCCCGGTGTGCCGCATTTTTCCCGTGGTGATCCGGGGAACGTCGTCGTGGTGCTCGACGAAGCGGAGGTCGTCGAACCGGGGCCGGCGGCGGGGGGCCCGGTTCCGGCGGATGGAAGTCGCTGATCCACGCCAGCCTGGGCAGCCGGCGTGTCGCGCCCTTCCGGCAACAGGTGCGATTGGCGGTGGTCCGCGGGCTTGCTACGGTCTCGCCCCGTCCGCGATCGCTCTCCAGAACGCGGGGACGGCGCTCACCGACCCCCGTCCAACCGGTGGACTTCCGATGAAACTCCGTAGCTGTGTGCTCGCCTCCGCCCTGGTCGTCGTCCCCTTGGTAGCGATGTTCTCGCATCTGGTACCGGCTGGTGTACGGCGCATGGCGCGGGCCGGCTTGTGGCTGCCGGTGGAGCAGGTGGCCCGGGCGCTGGTGGGGGATGAAAGCGATTCCGAATGGTCCGGGCCCGTTGCCGAGCCCCGGCAGTCACCCCGTCCGCCGCTCCCAGCAGATTCGAATCCGGGGAACGTCGCCCGACTTCAGCTGGGAGCCGTTCCCAGCACGGCCCCTGCACCAATTGGCACGGCCCTGACGGAGACGATCCCGGCGCCGTTGCGCTCCGCCACGCCGGGCGCCGAGATGGTGGGGATCCCCGCGCCGTCCACCGCCCCCGCAGGCCCGGGGACAGAAACCGTGGCGCGCGTCTCCTTCGACACGCCTCCGCCGAGCGGCGCTGCCGCGGCAACCACCAGCCCCATCACACCGGCGCGCCGCACCGCGTCGCCGGAGGAAGTCGCAGCCGCGCTCGTGGCCTCCACGCGCGGCGAATGGACCGGTCATGTACGTGGCACGAGCACCCCCGGGGCGCCGGCCGGCCTGCCGCCGGACACTGCGGTGCGTGGCCCACCGGCCGTCGCCGGCGCGCCCGCGGGAACACCACAGACGATCGCTGTCGCGCGGACGGCCGTGGAGCGCCAACTCGTCGCCCTCGGCGCCCTGGGCTTCGAGTTCATGCCGGCCGATGCGGGCTGCCCGCGCCATCGCTGCTCCTGCCGGCTCCCGGCCGACCCCAGCGGGCAGTTGCAGCGGGTGTTCCAGGCTGCCGACGAGGATCCCCGCGCGGCGCTCGATCAGCTTCTCGCCGAAGTCCGGGCTTGGCAGCGCCGGATGATCGCCCTCGCCCCGGCGGCGGCTCCACCCGCCCCGATCGACGGGGTCCGACGCTGAGCGAAGCTGCCACCGGTTCGGTTGCCAGCCGCCGGTCGCCATGCTCCTGATCCGACCCGGATGACATCAGCCTGGGAGGGGCTGCATGATCCGACGCTGCCAGCCACCTCCGCGTGGATCACTGCGCCCGCAGCGGCCCACCCTCGCTCCGCGGCGGCTCCGCCTTCGACCGGCGCACGCCCACTCCACGGCGCTGCACCGCTGGCGGCGGTCACGGCCCGCTCCGGAGATCGAACCGGCCACCGGGAGCCATCTGCGCTCCCCGGAGCTTGCCCGCGTCGAAGCGGTGCTGTTCGCAGCCCGGGACCCGGTGCCTATCCGCCGGCTGGTCAAACTTGCCGGTTTGGTCGACGGGTCGCGGGCGCGGGCCCTGCTCCACGAACTGCAGCGCATCCACGACGACGAGGGAGCGGCGTTCCGGGTCGAGCAGATCGGGGGTGGGTTCCAGTTGCTGACGAGGTCGCCGCTGGGGCCCTGGGTCCGCCGGCTCCTGACCACCCCTCCCGAAACGCGGATTTCCGCAGCGGCGCTGGAGACCCTGGCGATCATCGCCTACCGGCAGCCGGTGACCAGGGCCGATATCGAGGCCATCCGGGGCGTGGGCAGTGAGGACATGCTCCGCCACCTGCTCGACCGCGACCTGGTGGCGATCGGCGGCCGAACCGAGGACCTCGGCCGTCCCAACGTCTATCTCACAACCCGGACCTTCCTCCGCGCCTTCGGCCTCGCCCGGATTGAAGACCTTCCGCCGATCACCCCCCCGTCGCCCCGGACGCTGCCTGGCGGCGGCCCGGTGGTGGGGGAGCCCGGCTGACAAACCGGGACGTACGGCGCTTGCACTCCATCCCGGCGGGCGACAAACTTTCCCGTCCGCATGGACTACCGATGCGCGTGTTCCGCCGGATCCCGGTTCCCGAACCACGAATCGGGTGTGGGGATTTTGGACGGAAGTCGCATGATCGGGTAGAGAATTGGTCGACACACAGTGCGGTCGATGTGGTCCGGCCGGTCGCCAGGTCGTCGCAAGTTGGCTCCGTGGTGGTGAGTGATTCGGTCGTGTTCCGTTCCATATCGCATGCAGCTCGTGGTGCATGCGGGTCCATGGCGTCTTCGTTTCCGTATCACCGTTCGCGGCATGCCGGCCGTGGACGGAACCGATGGAGGTCAATGCCGTGACGAGTGTCGAGAGCCTGCGTGGCGGCCGCAACGCGAACGCGGAGATGTTCAGTTGGGAGGAGCTCCCGGAACTTCTCGCCGCGGAGGAGCTTGATGGCCTGACCGTCACGGTGGGGGCGCTCGATCCCGTCCGCGCCGCCAAGGATGACGACGATATCGATGATGACGAGGGGGAGGACGAGGAAGACGA
>RFRL01000114.1 GCA_009924545.1 Planctomycetia bacterium
AACCTCGACGAGTTCTTCATGGTGCGGGTCTCGGGACTGCGCGAGCAGGCCTTCGGGGAGAGCGCACCGCAGGACGAAGCGCCCGATGGGCTCGCGGCGGTCGAGCAACTGCGCCGCATCGCGGCCCGTACCCAGGAACTGGTGGCGCGGCAGTATCGCTGCCTGCGCGACAGCATCGCCCCGGCGATGGAAGCCGAAGGATTCGTCCTCCTCCGCCATGCCGACCTCGACGCCGATCAGCTGGCGAGCATCGACCGCTTTTTCTACGAGCGCGCCCTGCCGATCCTCACGCCGATGGCGATCGACCCGGCGCACCCCTCGCCGCGGTACCACAACCGTGGCCTGTACATCGGCGTCCAGATGGAGCGGCAGCAGGGGCTGGGGCCGAAACGCCTGTTCGCCGTGGTGCAGGTGCCGCAGGTGCTGCCGCGCTTCGTGAATGTCGGGAGCCCGGTTCCGGGACAGCAGCATTTCGTCCTCCTCGAGGATCTGGTGGCCGCCCGGCTCACGGAGTTGTTCGGCGGATTCCGCGTCCTCTCCTGGACCACCTTCCGGATCACGCGCGACAGCGACCTGGAGCTGCTGGAGCAGGAGTCGGACGACATGCTCAAGCTCATCGAGGAGCGGCTCAAGGCCCGGCAGCGCGGCCAGGCGGTGCGCATCGAGGTGTCGGCGCGGGCCGCCGATGATTCTGTGGCCCGGGCGATCATCGACGAGGAGGAGCTCCAGCAGGGGAGCGACGACGGCTCCAGCGAGGTGTACCGCATCGACGGCCCGCTCGACCTCACCTGCCTGTGGGAGTTGCACCGGCTGCCCGGCTACCCGCACCTCCACGACCGCCCGTTCACGCCGCGCATGCCCCGCGGACTGGAGCGGCGCGGCGACGACCTGTTCGCCGAGATCGCCACCCGTGACATCCTCCTCCACCACCCCTTCGAGTCGTTCGACCCGGTGGTCGAGTTCGTCACCCGGGCCGCCGCCGACCCCCGCGTGCTGGCGATCAAGCAGACGCTCTACCGCACCAGCGGCGATTCCCCCATCTCGCGCGCCCTCATCGCGGCGGCGGAGGCGGGCAAGCACGTCACGGCGCTGGTGGAGCTGAAGGCCCGGTTCGACGAGGCCAACAACGTCAGTTGGGCCCGGCTCCTGGAGCGTGCCGGGGTCCACGTGGTGTTCGGCTTCCTCGACCTGAAGACGCACTGCAAGCTGTCGCTCGTCGTGCGCAGCGAGGGGCAGGGGCTGCGGCGCTACGTTCATCTCGGGACCGGCAACTACAACCCCACCACCGCGCTGCTCTATACCGACCTCGGGCTGTTCACCGCCGACGAGCAGATCGCCGAGGACGCGTCGGCGGTGTTCAACCTCCTCACCGGCTACTCGCAGGGGCACGCATGGCGGAAGCTCGTCGTCGCCCCCAGCGACCTGCACCGGCGGACCATCGAGCTGATCGACGAGCAGGCGGCCCGGGCCCGGGCCGGCCGCCCCTCCCGGATCGTCGCCAAGCTCAACGCCCTGGTCGACCACGACGTGATCACGGCCCTGTACCGTGCCAGCCAGGCGGGCGTGCCCATCGACATCATCGCCCGCGGCATCTGCGCGCTGCGCCCCGGCGTGCCGGGCCTGAGCGAGACGATCCGGGTGCGCAGCGTGGTCGACCGGTTCCTGGAGCACAGCCGGCTCTACGTCTTCGGGCCCGATGACGAGGCGCGGGTGTTCATCGCCAGTGCCGACTGGATGCCGCGCAACTTCTTCCGGCGCGTCGAGCTGATGGTGCCGATCGAAAACCCCGAACTGGTGACGCGGATCCTGCGCGAGATCATCCCGGCGTACCTCGCCGACAACACCCGCGCCCGGGTGATGGATGCCGGGGGCTCGTTCCGGCTCTGCCAGCCTGCTCCCGGTGAGACGCCGATCCGGTGCCAGACGCTGTTTCTCGAGGCCCCGGGCGGGGCGGCGCCGCTCGAGCCGGTGGTGGGAAGCGCCATGCCCCGCGGCGGCCGTTCGGGACGCCGTGCGGAGACCGGCGGACCACGGCGCGAGCGTCGTGGCGCCCGGCAGCGTTGAAGCGGTCGGGGCGGTCAGCGCGTGTGGGAACCGCCGTTCGGTCGGCCGTTCAAGTGTCCCTTCCGGTGTTCGATCCGCCGCCTGCGGCCACCCTTGCTTGCCGATCGCTGCGGGCCCGTCTTACACTCGATTTTCCGCATTTTTCCTTCCGGGATGCGTCGTCGGCCGGACGACCCCCGCGTGACTCGTCAGGTGGTGCGTGATGGGCGATGACCATTACCAGACATTGGGTGTTCAGCGGACGGCTTCGGCGGAGGACATTCGCAAGGCCTACCGCGAACTGGCGCGGAAGTACCACCCCGATCTCCATCCCGACGACGAGGTGGCGAAGGAGAAGTTCAAGCGGGTGCAGACCGCCTTCGACGTGCTCAACGATCCGAGCAAGCGGGAGATGTACGACCGCTACGGCAGCGCCTTCGAAGGAGTGAACGGGGGTGGCGGGCGCGATCCACGCCGCGGCCCCTTCGGCGGCGGCTTCCCGGGCGGGGCCGGTGGCGGCTCCGGAGGCGGATTCAACGGTGGCGAGATCGACCTGGAGAGCCTGTTCGGCGGGGGCGGGTTCGCCGATCTCTTCGGCGGCGGCCGGTCGACCGGGAGTGCCGCGGGGGGGAAGGCCCGGGGGCAGCGCCGGTCGGCGCAGGCGCCGGGCGAGGATCTCCGCGCCACCCTCAGCGTCCCCTTCCGGCTGGCGATCGAGGGGGGCAAGACCGACCTCCGCGTGGACCGCGAGGGAACGGCGGAGACGATCAGCGTGACGATTCCGCAGGGCCTGCCCGACGGGGCGCGAATGCGGCTCCGGGGCCAGGGCCTGCCCGGCAGCGGCGGCGGGCCGGCGGGCGATCTGCTCCTCGAGGTACTCGTCGAACCGCACCCGACCTACACGCGCGCGGGAGACACCCTGGAGGCGCCGCTGCCGGTGTCGCTTTCCGAGGCCCTGACGGGGGCGAAGGTCGATCTTCCCACCCCGTGGGGCACGATCAGCCTCCGGGTGCCACCGCTCACCAGTTCCGGGCGGCGCCTCCGCGCCGCCGGCATGGGGGTGCGCCATTCCAACGGCTCCCGCGGCGACCTCATCGCAGTGGTCCAGGTGATGATGCCGGAGGGGGCTGACGAGGCCGCGCTCACTCGGCTCCGCGACGCGGCGCTCGCCGCCGATGCCGGCGGCACACCGCGGCAGCGCTTCCAGTGGTGAGCGACGGCCGGGCCCGCTATCCCGCTGCCGCCCGGCTCCGTTCGCCGGCCGACTTCGCCCGCGTGTTCGCCGCGCGGCGGACGGCAGCCGCGGAGGGGCTGGTGCTCCATGTCTGCCGGCGCGACGACAACGCCGGCCCACGGCTCGGGTTGTCGGTGTCGCGTCGTGTCGGCAACGCCGTGGTCCGTAACCGGTGGAAACGCCGGCTGCGCGAGGCATTCCGCAGGGTGACGGCCCGCCTCGCCCCGGATCACGATTACTGCGTGGTGGTGCGGACGAGTGTGGTTCCCGCCGGTGCTGCTGGGCAGTCGGCGGTGGAAGCGCTGCTGGTGGCGCTGGCACACCGCGCCGAGGGCCGCCGGGAGCGCTGCCCCGAAGCCCCCTCCACCCCACGCCGGCGGCGGAGGTGAGGGCATGGGCTGGCTGCGGATCGCTGTGCGGCGGTGCGACCGGGCGGCCGTCGCCGTGCTCGTGCGCATGGTCCGGGTCTACCAGTGGTGCGTCAGCCCGTTGCTCGGCCGCACCTGCCGGTTCCAGCCGACATGCAGCGAGTTCTTCCGAGCCGTGGTGGAGCGCGACGGGGCGGTGACGGGAACGCTCCGGGGAATCGCCCGGATCTGCCGCTGCCACCCGTGGCATCCGGGCGGTCATGATCCGCCTTGAGCAGGGCGCGGTGCGCCAGCCTGTTGACCGGTGAGACCCCGGCCACCGGGATCACGGTCCGTCCTCGCGACTGCCCCGTCACGAGGGTAAGATTGGCTCCAGAGGCGGAGAAACAGCCCGTCGCGGTAGCCCCTGACAGACCTCCGATCGAGCGGTGTCGATGCCACGGCTCTTCGAGTACCTGATCCTCCGTGGGCTGCTGTTCATCGGCCTCCCGGTGGCCCTGGCGTTGCTGGCCATCGGCCCCGCGAAGTTCCGGGCGGTCGCCGGCCGGTTGTGGTCGCAGTTGTGGGCGCGGAAGCAGGAGCCGGAGGAGGTCATCGAGCAGGTCGTGAAGCAATATCGCGAGATGGTCGCTGCGCTCAACCAGACGCTCGGCCGGGCCCATGCCGCCGACCAGACGCTCGACCGCAACATCGTCCAGAGCGAGAACAACCTCGCCACGCTCGACGGCGAGGCGCGAGAGGCCGCGCGGCAAGGCGATGACCTCACGGCCAAGGGGGTGCTGTTCAAAAGCACGCTCGAGCGGCAGGCACTCGAGTCGTTTCGCGAGCAGCGTGCGCGCCATGCCCGGCAGATCGACGAGATCCGCCGCAATCTCTACGCAGCGGAGCTGCAACTGCGGCAGTACGAGGTCGGGCGTGAACTGCTCCTCGCGCAGCTCGCCGAGGCGAAGTCGGTCGAGCAGCAGTACCGGATCGCCAGCGAGTTCGACCCGTTCAGCGCGGTCGCCAACTGGCGGAAGGCGGAGAACATGGTCGAGGAGAAGCAGATCTCCGCCCGTGTCATCGGCCGGGTCGAGGCCGATCTGCGCAAGGCGCTGGAAGCCGATGGCGTCACCGGCACCGACGCCGAGCTGCGCGACGCGGCCGCCGACGCGGCGACGAGCGCCGCCGTCGACGCCGAGCTCGAAGGGCTCAAGGAGCGGATCCGCAAGGGGGGCTGACCTGTGCCGATGGCCAGGCAGCGGGAGGAACCAACGATGGATGGCCGGAAAATGATCGTCTGGGCGGTCGTCGCGGCTGCCGGCATGGCGGTGGGCCTGCTGGGCTGGAGGTGGGAGATCGAGCGGATCGAGGTCCCGCCGGGGAAGTTCCTCGTCGTCGTCCACCGCTGGGGGAAGAATCTGCCCCCCGCCGAGATCCTCGCCCCGGACGAGTCCTACAAGGGGGTCCTCGAGCAGACCCGCGGGCCCGGCCGGCACTTCCTCAACCCGCTGTTCTACGGGCACGAGGTCCACGCGATGACCAACATTCCCACCGGCAAGTGCGGCGTGTTGACGCGGAAGTTCGGCAGGCCGATTCCGCCGGAGCGGATCGATGCCGGTGAGTTGCTCGCCGGGGACGCGGAACGGGGAATCGTCGCCGAGCCGCTCACGCCGGGAACCTACTCGATCAATCCCCACGCCTACGACCTCCAAGTCGTCGACGCGATCGAGGTCAAGGCACAGTACGTCGGCGTGCGGACGCGGAAGGTCGGCAAGGATCCTGGCACGCTCCCGCCTGAGAGACGGCAAGGCAGCTACGTCGTCGCCGAGGAAGGATACCGGGGCGTCGAGCAGGCCTACCTGCCACCGGGAACCTATTACGTCAATCCATTCGTCGAGGGGATCACCCCGATCGAGGTCCGGAGCCACAAGGTCAATTTCGACGACATCTCGTTCCCGTCGCGCGACGGGTTCACGCTCCGGCCGCACATCCAGGTCGAGTACGCGGTCATCAAGGACGAGGCCGCGGAACTTCTCGTACGGATCACCGACGAGGGAAAAATCTACCAGGCTGACCAATCGCGTGAGGACATCGCCCGCAACGAGATCCTCCAGAAGGTCGTCCTCCCCCATATCCGTGGCTTCGCCCGGCTCGAGGGGAGCAACTTCAACGCCACCGACTTCATCCTCGTGCCGGGTGAGACCAGCGACGCCGTGATCAACGCCCGTGAGCGCTTCCGGCAGGCGCTCCTCGAGGCGGTCAAGCCGCGCTGCGAGGAACTCGGGGTCGACATCCGGGCGATCTCGGTCGGCCAGATGGAGCCCCCGCCGGAGCTGGCCCGCGAGATCTCCGACCGCGAGACGGCGCTGGCCGAGCAGCTCCGCAACAAGGAGATGGTGAAGCAGTACACCAACGAGCAGGCACTCAAGGCCCAGGAGGCGCAGGCCATGCAGAAGCGCGAACGCGTCCAGGCGGAGACGCGCCTCGTCCAGGCCGAGACGCAGGCCCAGCAGCAGCTCGAGGTTGAGAAGCAGAAGCTGACGGCCCTGGTGACGGTCGCCGAGAGCCAGCTCGAGGCGGCGAAGGAGCAGGCCAAGGCGGTGCGCTCGAAGGCGGAGGCCGAGGCAGCGGTGATCACCGCGCAGAATGAGGCGGAGGTTGCGGCCCTGAGGACGAGCGTCGAGGGGTTCGGCAGCCCGGAGCTGTTCGCCCGCAACGCCGTCCTCGCCCGGGTGGCGCCTTCGCTCGGTGAAATCTTCGCCGCCGACGACAGCGATTTCGGACGGCTGTTCACCTCGCTGCTCCTGCCCCCGGCGGTGCCGGTGGAGCAGCCACCGGAGCCGCTCACGTCGACGCCGCCGCGGGTCGTTCCGGCGCCGGTGGTCGAGACGCCCCCACCGGCGCCTGGAACGACGCCGGGGCCTTGAACGACGGCTGGCACGACCTGCGGATCACGGAGCAACGCCGATGGCCATCACCTTCACCCCCCCCGGGCGGGTCGCCCGCTGGCAACGGCTGCTCGGCTTCTGGGCCGCGGTGGCGCTGGCGACACTGGCGGTACTCCTGACCACGTGGAACACGTTCTTCGAATACGTGCCCCCAGGGCAGCACCTGGTGGTCATCGCCAAGGACGGTGCGCCGCTCCCGGCGGGGCACGTGCTCGCCAAAAGTGGCCAAAAGGGCCCGCTCGCCGAGGTGATGGGGGAGGGCTGGCATTTCGTGATGCCGATCGCCTACGAGCGCACGCTCGAATCGAACACGACGATCACGGCTGGAAAGGTCGGGGTGGTGACGGCGCTCGGCGGCGAACCGCTGCCGGCGGGGAGGGTGCTCGCCGACGAGGGGGAGCAGGGGATCCAACGCCGTGTCCTCCCGCCGGGCAGCTACCGGATCAACCTCCACGGCAACGCCGTCGAGGAGAAGCCGGCGACCGAGATTCCCGTCGGGTTCGTCGGTGTGCAGCGGCGGCTGGTCGGCCGGGAGACCGATGAACCGGTCATCGAGGCCGATCCGACCGGCCGCATCGCCGAGGATCGCAAGGGGTTCCTACCGACGGTCCTCCAGCCGGGACTGTATTACATCAATCCTTACGAATACGACGTCATCCTGTCGGAGGTCGGCATCTTCCAGACGACGTTCGCCAGGAATGACGCGTCGAACCGCCTCCAGGTCGCCGACAACCAGCTCCGCACGCCGATCACCTTCACGTCGCGCGGTGGGTTTCCGATCAGTGTCGACTGCACGGTGGAGTGGGAGATTCTCCCCGAGGACATGCCGCGCCTCGTGGCCGAATACGGCTCGCGGTCGCGGATCGAGGAGAACGTCATCGACCTCCAGACCCATGCCATCGGCCGTGACAAGGGGTCGGAGTACGGCGTGCTCGACCTCCTCGAGGGAGTGAAACGGACGAAGTTCCAGGAGGACTTCACCAAGGAGCTCGTCCGCGCCTGTGCGGAGAAGAACGTCACCGTCCACTCGGCTTTCATCCGCAGCATCGACATCCCCGAGGAGTACCTCAAGCAGGTCCGCGACAAGCAGATCGCCACCCAGCGGACGCTCACCAACAAGGCCAAGGAGGCGACCGCCAAGACCCATGCCGAGGTCGAAGAGGCGAAGCAGATGGTCGAACTGGAGGTCAAGAAGGTCGAGGCGGAGACAAAGCGCCTCGTGGCCGTGCTCGACAGCCAGGTCGAGAACCTCCAGGCGACGACCGAGGGTGAGCTGGAGCGGATGCGGGCCGTGACGCAGGCCGAGGTGGCGATGCTCGAGGGGCAGCGCGACCGGCTCACTGGCGAGGCGGCTGCCGAGGGGGAGAAACTCAAGGAGACGGCGCGCAGCGGTCTGGCAAAAATGAAGATGGACGTCTTCCAGGGGGACGGCCAGTCGTTCCTCCGTTATGCGCTCTCGGAGAATCTCAGCCCCGAGCTGCGGTTACGCCTCTTCCAGAGTGGCCCGGGGACGTTCTGGACGAACATGCCGGGCAACGAGGGGATGAATCTTCTCCTTCAGCCAAACCAATCGCCGGGGAGCAAGCCACCGAAAACGACCGCTGAGCCATTCGGCGCCACGAATACCGCGCCTGCGCGGCGATCGGGAAAGAGCGTTCCCGACGCACACGTGCGCTGATGGCGTGAGCCCGTGGCCAAAGTCCATCCCTGGCCTTTGTCCACTCCAAACGCTGCGCGTTTCACGGGCGCTGCGCTCCCGGCACGTCATCCCTGACGTGGAGCAGGCTGTTTGTCCACAGCCTGCTGGCAGCCACGAGCGCGGCGAGCACGGCGGCGTTGGCGGCCGGGAAACGCAGCTCCCCGAGGTCGGCTCGCCGGACCCAGCGGAATGGCGGCTTGGGCGAGGGCGCCGGTTCGACAGCCGTGGCGGTGACGAACGTGATCGCGACGGCACCGCGACGGGAGGCCGTCCGGACCCGGCCGATGACCTCTCCCACGTGGATCTTCAGTCCGGTTTCCTCGAGGCATTCCCGCGCCGCTGTGGTGGCCGCGTCCTCGCCGGGGAGATGCTTTCCTCCGGGAAACTCCGCCAGGCCGGCCGCGTCGGCGGCATCGGCCGCCCGCCAGCCGACCAGCACATGATCGCCGCGGCACACGACCGCCACCGCCACCGCGATCACCTCGGTCCCGGCGTCATGGTGCTCGGTCATTGGCGGTGGCCCGGCGACGGGCATGCGGTGGGCGCGAGCGGGCGGTCACCATCCGACCCGGCCATGATCGTTCACTCGCCGGGCTTGCGGACGAGGTTCAGCAGTCGCCCCGGCGAACCCATGATGTTGTAGCCGGCATCGACGTGGAGGATCTCACCGGTGATCCCCAGCGATTCCTTCGACACGAGCCACGCCCCCGCCTTCCCCACCTCGTCGTGCGTGACGTTGCGGCCCATGGGTGACATGTGCTCGTAGAGGCCGAGCATCTCCTCGACGCCCGCGCCACGGCCGGCCAGCGTCCGCAGGGGCCCGGCACTGACGGCGTTCACGCGGATCCCGGCGGGGCCGAGGTCGTAGGCCATGTACTTCACGCAGGCGTCGAGGGTGGCCTTGCAGACCCCCATGATGTTGTAGCCCGGCACCACCTTCTCCCCGCCGAAGTAGGTGAGGGTGAGGATCGACGAATCCTTGGAGAGGATCGAACGCGCCAGCCGGCCCACCGCCAAGAGGCTGTAGGCGCTGGTCTCCATGGCGGTGCGGAAACCCTCCCGGCTGCAGTTGGTGGTCTCCCCCTTGAGATCCTCCATTGGCGCATAGGCGATGGAATGGATGACGAAGTCGAGGGCTCCGAACTCCTGCCGCCCGCGGTCCATGACGGCGGCGATCTGCTCGTCGCTCGACACGTCCATGGGCACGAGGAAAACGGCATTCGGCTCCGGGTCGGTGAGCTGGGCGACGCGGCGCCGGTTGCGCTGCCGTTCGTCGTCGGGCCGGTCGGGGAGATGGGAGAATCCGATCCGCCCCCCCTCGGCGAGGATCTCCTTGGCGATCGCCCAGGCGATGGAATGGTCGTTGGCGACGCCGAGGACGAGCCCCGAGGCTCCGGAGAAGCGACCCATGGGAGGGGACTCCGCGGGGGGATGTCCATCCGCTCATGTCCGGCCGTTCATCGGCCGATGGGATGGGAGGGGAAATGTAGCCGTTGGTCGGGGAAGCCTCAACGGCAGCGCGGGCCGGCCCCTTGCCGCCCCCGCGCCGGAGCGGTAGAAAACTGCGTGTCGCCCCGTTAGCTCAATTGGTCAGAGCATCTGACTCTTAATCAGAGGGTTCTAGGTTCGAGTCCTAGACGGGGCACTCTCTTTTTTCGGCCATCCGGCCACGTTGTCCGCGGCCCATGGCAGCGAAGCATCACCATGTGTTTCGCCTGCGCCAGTGGCTGACGGTGTGAGGTCGGGTCCGGGGCATGTCGTGAGGGCCCGTTCCGCAGCGGCCGACGGGAATTACGACACGAATGGTGGCGAGAGGCCCTGTTCAGCGCTCGCCCGGGTTGCGCGGGTTGGCGAGGAAGTAGAGCCGGCCGTCCTCGGCGCCGCCGAGAAAGTCGCGGATCCCGTCGCCGTCGAAATCGACGGTCGTCGGGCTGACGTCGTGCCCCTCGATGTTCGCGGGGGCGAGGGGCCCCCGGTTCTCGAAACGCCAGCCCCCGTCGTCGGCTGCCACCTGCCGCAGCCAGTCGGCATTCCGCGAATTGACGAGGATGTCGAAGCGGCCGTCGCCGTCCCAGTCGGTGATGCAGAGCTTGCGGCGGCCGCTCTTGCCGGCGGCGCCGGCATTGAGCCGCAGCGGCCGCCCGTCGGCGTCGAGGAACACCCGGCGCGGGGGGAGGAGCACGCGGCGCTGGTCACGGACGGCGCGGGGGAAGAGGGCGAGGAAGCCCTCGTGATCGAGCATCACCAGATCGGGGAGACCGTCGCCGGTGACGTCGTGCACCACCGGGGTCGTCCGCCACTGGGTGAGGAGCGCCTTGCCCTGCGGCACCCGCCAGCCCCAGCCGAGGCGCGGCTGCGGGGCATCCCACTCCACCTCGATCGGCGCCGGGGCCGCGAGCCGCGGCGCCTCCCGCGAACCTTCGTTGCGCAGCCAGACGACATCGCCGGTGATGCTGTTGAGGACGATGTCGGGAAGTCCGTCGCCGTCCCAGTCGGCGACGCTCAGGGTGGTGTAGCCCCACTTGGCCTCGGCCGGTCCCTGGATGCTGCCCGCGGGGCCCGCCATGACGCGGAACGTCGTGCCCCCCGCCGCCAGGCGCCGCGGCGCGGCGAACCGCGGGCGCGCCGTCCCCGGCCCGGAGAGGTTCTCGAACCATTCGATGAACCCTGCCGTGTTGCCCGCGAGGATGTCGTCGTCGCCGTCGCCGTCCCAATCGAAGCCCACCGGTGTCGCCAGGGCACCGCACTTGAGCCGGTCGGCCTCCTGCCGGAGGAACACGGGAGGTTCGAACACGGGCGTGCCGGCGGCGTCGAGGCGACCGGTGTGGCGCGCCACCGCCACCCGGCCATCCTCGGCGCCGATGACGAGATCGGGCCGGCCGTCCCGGTCCCAGTCGCAGGCCACCGGCACGATCATCTGCAGTTCCATCCGCAGAGGGGCGCCGTCGGCCGTGGGCAGCGGCACCCCGGCGGCGAACTCCGGAGCCGCGCGCGTGCCGCAATTGGCGAAGTAGGTGCAGCCGTCGAGGAAGGAACCGCAGATCAGGTCGGGATCGCCGTCGCCGTCCCAGTCGGCGAGGTTGGGGGAGGGGCAGCCGAAGACGTCGATCGGTCGGCCGCCCGCCTCGAGTTGCCGCGGGGGACCGTAGCCGCCACCGGCCAGGGCCGGGAGCACGAAGACGAATCCGTGGAGGGGACCATGGGTCCAGCGACCGGAGGCGTCGTAGCCGTCGTCCCAGCCGTAGTCGCTCCAATCTTCGACACCGATCACCAGGTCGGCGCGCCCGTCGTCATCGGCATCGGCCAGCCGCCACTGGTTGTGCCGGACCTTGGGACCGCGCGGCTGGCCGTAGCGCGGCGTATACCAGTCGGCGGCCACCGGCAGGCGCTGTGGCGCAGCCGTACCCCGGTGGAGGAAGTCCACGAACTCCACGCCCGGCGCCAGGACCCGCACCGCGCCGTCCACCGTGCTCGGCATCACGTAATGGACCGTGCCGCTGAGGCGGCGGGCGGCGCGGAACACCGGATCCGCGGCGGCGGGGCCCGGGTTCTCGAAGAGCCAGACACCGTTGGAGGGTTTGTCGGGGCAGGACACGAGGAGGTCGAGGTCGCCGTCGCCGTCTGCGTCGGCGGGCACCGGCCACGCCCACAAGCCCACCCCCAGGTCGACCACGAGCCCGGGATGCTGGTAGCTGAGCAGCACGAGCTCGCCGGCCGGTGCGCCCGGGATGTGGAGGATGGACACTGCGGCGCAGAGCAGCAGGCCTTGCCACAAGCCACGAAGCGGCGCGGGATGGACCATCGGCGCGGGCTCCGGTCGGCTCACTCGTAGAGCAGGTGGGGAGCGCGGCGGGCGAGGAACTCGCGCACGCCGGCGGTGGAGGCGTCGATCACCCCCTGAGGATCACCCCCGGCGCGGATCGCCTCGAGCACCCCCTTGTTGCCCAACAGGCGACCGTAGCCGTCGACCTTCCAGTCGCCGGGGTGGAGATGGCGCAGCGCCGCCGCGATCTCCAGCCCCGTGCGCACCGGCTCGAACGCGTCGCGGTCGGTGATGACGACGTTCACGCCGCCGCAGCGCTCCTCCTTGAAGGTGCTCGATGTGGGGGTGAAGGCGACGGGCACGAACGCCACCCCCCGCAGCCGGCGCGCGGCGAGATGGGCAGCCAGCGCCCGGCCATCGATCCACGGGCTGCCGATGACCTCGAACGGCGTGTCGGTGCCCCGTCCCACGGAGACGTTGGTCGTTTCCAGCAGGCCGATGCCCGGATAGAGGAAGGCCTCGGTGAGGCTCCGCATGTTGGGCGAGGGATTGACCCATTCCAAGCCGGTGGCGTCCCAGGCGTCGGCCCGGCGCCAGCCCTCGCAGGGGATGACCACGAGATCGAGCCCCAGCTTCAGCTCCTCGTTGAACAGCCGGGCCAATTCGCCGACGGTCATGCCGTGCCGCAGCGGCAGTGTGTGCCAGCCGACGAACGACTCGCTCCCGGCGTCGAGCACCGGGCCGGCCAAGTCGATCCCGTTGATCGGATTGGGGCGGTCGAGGACGACGAAGCGCTTGCCCTCCTCGGCGGCGGCCTTCATCGCCTCCCCCATCGTCGAGACGTAGGTGTAGAAGCGGCAGCCGATGTCCTGGATGTCGTAGACGAGCGTGTCGAGGTCGGCGAGCATTTCGGGCGTGGGGCGGCGCGTCTTGCCGTACAGACTGCGCACCGGTAGCCCGGTCGCGGGGTCCTTCGCGTCGGGCACGTCGGACTGGTCGAGGGCCCCCGCGAAGCCGTGTTCAGGGCTGAAGAGCGCCACCAGCTCCATGCCCTGCGCCGCGCGGAGGACCGCCGGCGTGCCCCGGCCGTCGCGGGTTCTCCCGGTGTGGTTGGTGATCAGCCCCACGCGCCGGCCGGCGAGCTGGCGGAAGTTGTCGCGCACGAGCACGTCGAGGCCGGTGAGCACCTGCCGGGGTGGGTCGGCCACCGGAGCCGGGGACCGCAGCGCCGCGACCGCCACCGAACCGATCCGGGCCGCCAGCGGATTCACCAGCCCCTTGCCGTCGGGGTGGAGGCGACTGGAGAGGAAGATCACGAACAGGTCGAGGCGCGGGTCGATCCACAGGCTCGTGCCGGTGAAGCCCCCGTGCCCGAAGGCGGCCTCGGTGTAGAGGTCGCTGCGGTTGGAGGAGAAGCCGCTGCGCTTGTCCCAGCCGAGACCGCGGAACGCACCCGCCGGCACGCGCCACGGGAGGGTCATCTCCGCGACGGCGCGGGAGCCGAGGATCCGTCGGGTGCCACTCCCGCCCCCGTCGAGGAGCGTCGCCGCGTAGGCCGCCAGATCGGGGGCCGTGCCGAACAGGCCGGCATGGCCGGCGGCACCGCCGAGCTTCCAGGCGCGGGGATCGTGCACCACGCCACGGAGCAATTCCCCGTCGCGCGGCTCGGTGGGGGCGATGCGCGGCCGCAGGTCGGCCGGCGGGAGGAAGCCGGTGTCAACCATCCCCAGCGGCCGGCAGATACGTTCGCGGACGTGCTCGGCGAGGGGCCGCCCGGAGAGCCGC
>RFRL01000115.1 GCA_009924545.1 Planctomycetia bacterium
GTGTCGTCGCTGTACCGCTGCGGGCCGCTCGTGGCCACGCTCCGCAGGCTCACCGTGCCGCCGACGTCGGTCGTGAGGCTCTGGAGCTTCGCCATCGCCCCGACCGCACCCGCAAACACCGTCGCGCCGGACGATTTCGCCGTGAGTCCGAAGGGCCCATCGACGGTCGACTTGAATGTCAGCGCCCCCGGTCCGGCGTCGAACACCGTGTCCTGCGTGAGGATCACCGCGTCGCCGAATTCGAGTGAATCCGGGTCGGTCGTCCTGACGGAGCCGGTTTCGATGACCGTCGTCCCGCCAGCGTCGGTGTGGAGGCTCCCGAGGGAGACCGGACCGCCGATCTTCGTCGTCTGATCCGTGCGGAGGGTGAGTTGCCCGGGCCCGCTCATGAAGCCCTCGAAGAAAAACCCGCCGCCGGCCGTGAGCACCGCGCTGCCGGGGACGAGTACCCCGGCTGCATAGTGCTGGCCGAACGACGTGTTGATCGTGAAGGGACTCGCGGCTGGTCCCAGGACGGCTGTGCCGAGCGCCACGTCGAGGGCACCCAGCGCTACCTCCTCGGCAAACTTCGTGTCGCCGGCCGTGACCGTCCGCAAGCGTGCGCCGGTGGAACGAACCGGGGCGTTGAACGAAATGGATGCGCTTCCAGCGAACAGCGTGACGTCACCTGCGAGAACCATCTCGTCGTCGTACGTCTGACTCCCTGTGGTGACGATGTCGGCGACGAGGGTCGTCGCACCGCCGCCACCGACGAACAACGACGACATGCCGCGGAAGACCATGGGGTCGAGCGTCATCGGCCCACTGAACATCAAGCCGAGGACGTGCCCGCCGGCGTCGACACCCTCGGCGAAGCTGCCGGTCGTTCCACCGAAAACGGTGTCGGCAGCGAGCGTCACCCGCCCGTCGTAGACCTGCTCGGCGTCGGTCGTGACGGAGCCCGCCAGCGATGCCGTCCCGGTGACGCGCAGATTGGCGAGGTGCGAGGTTCCCTTGTGCAGGATCGCGGCACCGTCGACCTGCAGGCCTCCCTTGACGCTCCCCAAGCCCCCGAAGAGCACGCCATCGATCGTCACCTCGCTGGCGGAGAGCACGGTCGAGGCATCGAGGTAGATGTCGCCGCGGTAGCGCTGGATTCCGACCGTGGTGATCGGCCCGGCGGAGCCGATCGAGACGGGCTTCACCGAACTGACGTCGAGACTGCCGACGTTGACCGGTCCCCGGAGGACGGCTCCGTAAAACGAAGGGACCTCTCCGGCCGTGATGATCGAAAGGGCCTCGACGCCATCGACGCGGTCACGGAACTCGACGAGCGTGGCAGTGAGGGCCACCGCGCCGGTGAGCTGCACGGGTCCGTCGTACAGTTGCCAGCCCCGGGTGCTGAAGGTGCCCAGGGTCACGGCCGTCGTCGCGGCGGCTTGGAACTTCCCGATGTCCCTGAATCCGGCGTCGCTGACGCTGATGGGAGCAGTCAGCGACAGGAGGAGATCCTGGCCCTGGCCATCGATCCCGTTGACGAAAGCGGCCGCCCCACCGCCGTACTGCATCGCGCCGGCGAGCGAGACGACGCCGGTGTACAGGTGTTCTTCGGCGGACAGGCTCCCCACCACGCGCATCGCGCCCTTGCTTTCGATCTTCCCGAGACGGTACAGGCTTCCCGACGTGGAGACCGCCCCGTCGAGCGCGAGATCGTGGAAGTTGCCGTCGAGATTGCCCGTGATGCTGATGGCCGGTGCCGACAGGATCGTGTCCGCGGCGAGGAGACTGGGCGCGGTCGGCGCAGCGAACGACAGCGACTCCATCGCCGAAACGGCCCCGGACAGGGTGACCGGTCCGTTGACCGCGAGCGACCGCATCTCGGCGACCTTCGACCCATCGAGTGCGAGCGGCTGCTCGACCGACACGGTGAGACCATTTCCCATGCCGATGACGACGCCGGAGAAGGCGATCGATCGACCCGCGAGATTCGCCGTGGCCCCCAGCTTCACCTCGCCGGCATACGCTTGGTCGGCGGCGGGCGTCGCCACGTCGGCTGAGAGGAAGATCGCCGGGGAGCCGATCGTGACCGTGCCGCCGGCTTCGATGGCCCCGAAGAGCGTTGCCTCTTCGACGTCCGCCCCGATGTCGAGGGCGTCGAACAGGCCGACGCCACCACTGGCCGACGAACTCGCCAACTGGAACGACTGCCCACCCTCGTCGGTGCCGCGCACGCGGACCGCATCCACGAGAGCATTGGAAACCACGAACGGTGTCGCCAATCCCAGCGACTCGACCATGTAGGTATCGCCACCGGGGTCGTAGACCACGGCGACCGACGTGTCGGCCGACGCGATGGCGATGTCGAGCGTGGAGCCGACGAGCATCGCCGTCACCAGCGGCGCGAGGACCCGCCGCTCCTCGAGGTGTTCGACCGCGGCCCGACCCGACCGCCGGTCGCGGCCCCGCGCGCGGTGCCCTCGCCGGGCAATCGCTCCCGGCGGCGCGGACGAGTCCATGGCCCCCGAAGAACGCCGCCGGGGAAACCCGCCAAAACGCCGCGTCATGCGTCGTGCTCCTGCCAAGATCACGGGCGTGGAGCCGACGGTTGGTGACGGCAGACCCGTTGTCGCTTCCTTCCGATCCGACCCCCCTTCTGCCGAGGGCCACCCATGCAAGGGGTATCGTGGGGATCGGCATCCGTCAAGGAACGGGCTCCAGCCATGCAGACGCAGGCCGCGGCAGGAGCGCGATGGGGCAGCCGTGCCGCCCCGGAATCAGAACTGCGCCCGCGTCAACCGGTTCTGCCGCCCGAAGCGGAGGTTGTACAGGGCCCGAAACTCGCCGTTGAAGTACCGGTCACTGCCGCCAGTCAACGGGGTGCAGTAGGCGAAGGTCAGCGTGGAACGCCGCCCCCACTCGAAGTTGCAGCCGACCAGGGCATTGGTGATCGACAGCACACCGGGGTTCTGTCCCAGGACCCAGGTGTTGTAGACGACCGGCTGGAACTCTTCGAACGCCTGATTGAGATGCAACTCCATGATGGGCGAAAAGCCCGTGAACCTGGCCCGGTCGTTCTTGTAGATCCAATAGCCGGTCGAGAAGCTCAGGTACATGAACGTGGGGTAATACGCACGCCCGGCGAAATCGAGATGCCGGCCGCTGATCCCCACCTGCTGGAGGTTGTTGACGTACGACGGATTGCCGTTCACGTCGCGGTCGATCTGGAAGAGGATCTGGCTGAAGGCCCGCTCGTTGGGAGCCCAGACACTGCCCACGAAGGGCATCACGTGCACCGATTCATTGGCGACGAAGATCTGCTGCACCGACTGGCCGAACTGATTCGTGCCCGCGACCACGGAGTTGGCAGCGGTGGGGAGCATCGTCTGCACGCCGCCGGTGATCGCCCAGGTGTCGGCCTGCCAGAGGAACGTCTTGAAGATCACCGACATGTTGCCAAACTCGATGTCGCGGTACTGCGTCACACCTTGCCCGGCCGTGAGCATCTGGTCGCTGGCGAGCGTGGCCGCGAACGGCGTGCGGATCTCCCACGAGGTGGTGCCGTCGAGGAAGGTCCGCTCGTACCCGGGCATCCATCGGTTGACGTCGGCCCGGGTGGGGAAGAAGTTGGCCCCGGCGAAGTAGCTGTAATTCATGTACACCCGGTCCCGCGGGATGGGGCTCATGTTCTCGTTGAGCTTCACGAACCCCACGGCATACCCGGGCAGGAGTACCGCCGAGTCGACGAGGTAGTTGTAGTAGAGGAATCCGTCCTGTGGGGCCGTCCCGGCCGCCGTCGTGCCAGAGTTGGCCAGGGCACCCGAATTGGTGGCGTCATACTGCGTGGTGGGTCCGAGATCGGCGTACTGCGACGTGCCGATCGCCGGGTCGGAGGCGAAGGCATTGTCGGCTGCCGCGAGGAACAGGCCGGGGCTCGCCACCGGTGTGATGCCACCGGAAGGTGTCCCGGCATCGAGACGCGCGGGAGGAGTGCCACTCACGTTTCCCAGGCTCTGTGCCGGCAGCGTGAACGCCGGATAGCCGGCCCCCTGCACCGCTTGCACGGTATTGAACTGCCCCTGGGTCACTGCGAGGATCTGCGCCGGTTGCTTGCCGACGAGGTTCGAGCCGGCCGCCGTGAGGGCAGGCGCCAGGATCAGCAGACGGCCGACGGCGATCTGCGAGCCCATCGACGAGGGGGCATTGCCGTCGCCGACGAAGTTGGGCACCGAAGTGAACGCCTCGCGCAGGCCGTCGTTCCCCCCGCGGAGCCGCGCGAGATCGTCGGCGAGATCGGGCGCGACGGGAGGCGCCTGGGCGGCGACCTGCGGCGGCAGTGCGGGGGCGGCAGGCCCAGCGGCGGCAGGCCCAGCGGCGGCAGGCCCAGCGGCGGCAGGCGGAGTCGCAGGGAGCGCCGGGGTGGGTCCCGGCGCGACGCCGGGCGCGGCAGCGGCGGGCGCCGTTGTGGCTGCAGGAGCGGCCCGACCCGATTCCGGGGCCTGCGGAGACGCGGGATCCGGGGGAGCCGACTGAGAACGCAGCGGGTTCGATACCGCTGGCAGCGGGGTGACCACATCGGTCGCGGGAGACGCTTGCTGCCCGAACGCCATCGGCATCCAGGCCACGGCCCAGACAAGCACCACCGGCAGTCCGACGGTCAAACCTCGCATGGGGGCCTCCTCGCGATGTGCTCAACCACCAGCCAAGGACCCATGTCGGACTTCGTGGGGACGCCCCCCTTGTCCGAACCATGCTGCCGCAACATGCCCGACCGCCGCGGTAAAGGATCGGCCTGCGAGAACGCCGAGGTCAGTCAAAGGCGAAGCTCCCGGCATCCCTTTGCCAGACCACCACAACCTTGGGGGGTCCAACGATCGACTCTGGTCGCGATGCACCACCTCAGAGGGGACAGCCGATGAGGGACCACCAGCGAGGGGATTACCTCAAGGGGGAATACGCCTCTCGGTCACGACCCGGTGCCCCTGCCGTCGCTTGCCGCGAAGCTGTGCCCCATCCGTCGGCCGTACGCGAGTCAGCGGGCGGCCGGAGCGGCCTTTGACAACGGCATTCGCACATAGGGCACGAGGGCCTTCGGTGACACCGTGGGATTCTGCCGCCTGATGACCGCACCCGCGCCCCGGTTCTGCACCCCCGCCGCCAGGCGCGGAACGTTTTCCAGGGTGTAGTTGATCACCTCGTGGAGCGACACCACGCCGTCGGCGGGATCCCCTGTGCCACCGTCGGCGGCGCCCCCGAGGGCCTCGAGGAGGCTCTTGGTGAAAGCGCCGTGCCCCCAGGCCGGCGACTCCAGGCTCGACTGGTCGTCGGCGGCGGCGGCCACGACCACGATCATGTTCTCCTGGAATTCGCGCACCGCGTCGCCGCGGCTCTCGCGGCCCAGTCCACCGGAATGGCAACTGTCGACCAGGACGAGTTTGCGGCACGGGATCCGTTCCAGGTCGGCGAAGTCGCGCCACGCGATGCCGTCGTCGGGCCGCACCACCGGCTGCCCGGCATCGTCGAGGCTCACCGCCCCACCCTGGAGGTCATGGCAGAGGAAGAGGTACTCGCGCTCCCGGCCACCGTTGATGAGCCCGTGGCCGGCCATGAAGATCACGAGGAGGTCGTCCGGGCCCACACCGGCGGCCTGGCAGGCGTCGGCCAGTTGCCGCGTCGCGTCCTTCCACCCGCTGCGGGTCACCTGGGGATCGGCGAGGAGCTTGCCGTGACCGATGGCCAGTGGTCCATCGTCGGCACCGATGAGGCGCTCGTAGACCGAACGGGCGTCGGCGACCGAATAGCTCAGGTCGGGGATCTGGAACAGGGCGCCTTCGCGCCCCTGCGGGTAGCGGTCGACGCCGGCGCAGAGCACGAACACGCGCCCGCGCGGCGCGGGCACCGCCGGAGCGGGAACGGCGATCTCCACCGCCGCGACGTCGGTCGAACCTTCGCGTGTGCCGGCGAACACCTGGAGGAGATGGCGCGTGTCGGCCGGGAGCCGCACCCCTTCCCACCGGTAGTGGCGCATCCGCGGAGCCCCCGCGTCGGCATCGACAAACTCCCCCACTTCTACAAGGCCCAGCAGTTCCGCCGCCGCCTCGAGCGCCCCGACGTCATGGGGCGGCTGCTCGAAGCGGGCAGCCTCGACGTCGATCGTGGCGCCGGCGCTCACCGCCCCCGGCAGGGGCGCGACGATGCGCACGGTCGGCGCCGCCGCGACGGCGCGCGGGAGGACGATCGCCGACGACTCCGGCACGTCGCGCTTGGTTGCCGTCGAGGCTGCCCGCTTCGAGCAGCCGCCCCATGACGTCGGGGCGCTCGAGGCGGCGGCGGAACTGCTGGGCCTTGTAGAAGTGGGGGAGTTTGTCGAGACCGCGATTGACGAGCCAGCCGAAGAGCGTGTCGCCGTTGGCACTGGCGGCGTAGTAGCCGCGCGGTGTCCAGAAGGCCCACTCGCCGTCGGCGGCGAGGTGGAGCGCGGCCAGGTTCTCCCAGGCGGGCATCCGCTGAAACAGGGGCCGCGGGGCGCCGTCACGCGAGGTCTGGAACGCCACCTGCGCCGAGAACGGCACCGTCGACAGCGCCTCGAGGATCGCCGCGGGCTCGGCCCGCTTCCGGATGCCGTCGGCATCCTGGCCGCCCCATGACACGCTGTCGATCGTGTCGCCGACGCGCACGTCACGCCCCGCGAGCGGTCCGGCCGGCTCCACCGCTTTGACGACGAGGCGGCCCCCGTCGACGGCCAGATCGACTCCGAAGCGGGCGTGGAGGGGCGCGTCGGGGCGCTCGATCCCCACGAGCGACCAGAGCATCACCAGGCCGTCGCGACCGCCGCTGGCGAGCCACTGGCCATCCTCCGACACCGCCACGCTCGTCACGGTGCCTTCGTGACCACGGAACCAGCGCACGAGCCCGCACGGGGTGTCGGACGCGGCGCTGATCCGGTAAACGCCGATGCCGCGGTCGGTGCCGAGCGCCACGCCCCACGGCTCGGCCTGCCCCTGCCGGCACAACCACGACACGGCCGTGGCTCCGCCGCTTCCCTGCCATTCACGTTCGAGATCGATGAACCCACCCGCTCCGGCGGCGCGGCGGAGTTGCCAGCGTTCGACGTTCATGGAAAGCGGGGGGGCCTTGACCTTGTCGAGCGTCCAGCCGGCTGCCGCGCCGGCGGCGGGTGCCCACGCTCCGGTGGCGGGCCCGGCATCCGGCGGAATCGGCGCCAGGGCCTCGATATCGAATGCCCGATCGAAGACGCGCTCCCCGGTCGGCCGCGCCGCGGGTGGTGCCGCTGCCGCTTCCCCCGGCTTCACCGGCCATGTGGCGATGGCCAACCGCCGGGGCACCTTCCCGAGCGGTGGGCCGACGGGCTGTTTCGTGCGCGTGATGTCGCGCGTGGCCGGTTCCGGTGGCGCGGGCCAGGCGCCGGGGCGATCGAAAGCCAGCGCCGTGATCGTCGTGCCGACACCGCCGAGCACCACGGGCTCCGTCCCCGCCCGGGCGATGCCCGCCACCCGTTCGACGAACACCTCGTGCGCTCCGCCGCCGTTCCACGCCAGCCAGGTGCCGTCGTGGCTGTAGCGCACGGCTGACGGCCCACCGACGACGGCGCGCGTTGCCACACGGCGGGCCGGCGCGACGTCCCACAGCTCGACCCTCCGCTCCGGCGTGCCACCCACGCCGATCGCCAGCCGGGCGCCGTCCGGCGACAGGGCGAGGGCCGTGCCGTGGGCACCATCGGCGAGTTGCAGGAGCGGCCGCGTTGCGTTGCCCGCGGGATCATTGCCCGCGGGATCACGGACGAACACCTTGCCGTCGCGGGCGGCCGATGCCAGCCAGCGCCCATCGGGGGTGGCGGCGAGGGCCAGGAGGGCACCGAGGTGCTCGTCGGGCAGGTCGCGGGCGGGACGCCCCGGGGCGATCAGATCAACGACGCGGACGCGCCACCGCGGGATCCACGGCTTTTTCTTCGGGGCGTCCGCCGGCTCTTTCGCACGGGCGTCGGCCCGCTCGGCCTGGTTGACGAGGGTGGAAAAGGCCACGGCACCCGTCCCCAGCGCGACCACGGGCCGCTGCGACGCGAATTCCCGGAGTTCCTGCTCGGTCTCGAGGCCGTGTCGCGATCTCTCGGTGGCCGCCAGTTCCACCGGCCTCCAGTCATTGCCGCGTTCCCAGGCGAAGACCTGTCCATCGAGGTCGCGCGACACCAGCCAGGTGCCGTCGGCCGTGAAATCGACGGCGTTCACCGCCTGCCGGTGGCCGACACGGTCGCCTCCGCCGAGCGTCTTCACGTGGGTGCCGTCGGCGGCTTTGACCAGGAGGATCTCACCAGTGCTCCCCATGGCACCGTTGCCCGCCAGCGCCACGATTGGCGCGTCGTCGGCTGACACCGCCAGGGCCTGGATCGCTCCCCGGGTGGCGCGTTGCACCTGCCAGCGCAGGGCCCGCTCGCGAAGTCGGGCCCGTTCCATCGTCTGCGTGACGCCGGTTCCCGGCGCGGCGGCCGCCGCATCGGCCAGGCTCCACACGAGGGCCACCTTGTCGCGTCCACCCGACACCAGCCGCGTGCCGTCGGGGAAGAAGGCCAGCGCCAGCACGTCGCCGGTATGGCCGGCAAGATCGAGGCGCAGCGACGGATCACTGTCGTCACGCACGATGTCGCGCGTTGCGACCGCATCCGGTTCATCGGCGCCCGGCGCCGTGCCGCGGAACACGAGGCACCACAGAGCCACCACACCCGCCGCCACGATCCATGTCGTCGGGCGTCGCCACACCCCGTTCACCAGTCGGTCCATGGAACAACTCCAACCAGGGATCGAGGCCCGAGGATTCACATGCCAGACAGGGCGTGAGGGAGAAACGCTCCCAAGGCATCCTACCGCACACCGCTGCCACCTCCCGTTGCGACATTCCCGCGTTACCGGCCCGTGCGACCGGGCCGAACGCTCCCGGCGTCAGGAGAAAAACAACTGCGCGGCCGTGCCGCCGAGGATCGCGCTGCGGTCGGCGGCGGAGAGGAAGTCGAGGCGGTCGCGGACGAGGGCCAGGCTCGCGGCATAGCCCTGCCCGGCGGCGAGCTGGTAGGGGCAGTCGGTGGCCCACATGAGCCGGCCGGCCCCGTAGGCATCGCGGAGCCGGCGGATGAGCGGGGCGAGGTCGTCGTAGGGGGGCCGCTTCTCCCCGAGGGCGTAGAAGGCCGACACCTTGACGTGGACCCGGGGAAAGGCCGCCAGCGCCAGGAGGTTGGCGACGTCGGCCTCGGCGACGGGGCCGCGCATGCCGATGCGGGCGAAGTGGTCGATGACCACGGGCGTGCGCGGGAAGCGCTCCACCTGCGCGCGGATCGCCGGCAGGGCATCGGGGTCGGCGAGCAGGCACACCGCCACGTCCTCGTCGGCCGCCGCGCTCCACAGCCGCTGCATCGACTCCGCACCGGCCCAGCCTTCCGCCCGGGCCCGGTCGGCATAGAGCCGGTAGCCACGCACCCCGCGGGACCGCAGGGCGCCGAGCGTGGCCGCCACGTCGGCACGATCGTGATCGATGATCGCCACACCGGCCAGCTCCCCCGGGTGAGCGGCGATGCACTCGAGCATGTAGGAATTGTCGAAGCCGTAGAAGCTCATCTGGATGAGCACCACGCGGCCCACGCCGTGCGGCCGGCAGGCGGCGAGGAGCTCCGCGGCGGTGAAGCTCGGCGGGTGCATGTCGGCCACGGTGAAGCCGGCGGCGAGGGGATGCCGTGCCGTGTCGGGGGTCCAGACATGGACGTGGGCGTCGACGAAGCCGTCGCGCGCCGTGGCCTCCCGGGCCAGGCTCGGGGCGGCGAGCGTCGCCCCCACCAGCGCCGTCCCCCCGAGCCACTCCCGCCGTGCGTGCTTCACCATGTCAGCCCCTCCTGTGGTCGTCGAACGTGAGCGCACCAGGTGCCCGGGCGCACGGATGGCCCCGGCTCATCACGCATCCGCGGCGGCGAACTCGCGGTAGAACTCCCGCGCGGTCTCGAGCGCCGCCACCTCCACGAATTCGTCCGCCGCGTGCGCCTGGTCGATGCTCCCCGGCCCGAAGACGATGGCGTCGATGCCGGCCCGGGCGAACTTGCTGGCGTCGCTGCCATAGGGTACCCCGACGATCCCGGTGTCGAGGCCGAGCCGGGCCGCAGCGGCACGGGCAGCGGCCACCACGGGCCGCTCCGCTCCCGTGTCGAGGGCCTCGTCGACGAGGAACGGTTCGGCGAACTCGATGCGGCACCCGGGCACCGTCTCCACGGTCGCCGCCACGCGCCGGTATTCGTCGAGCGCGGCGCCGGCCGCCTCGCCGGGGAGGAGGCGCCGATCGACGGCGAGCGTGCAGGCTTCGGGAACGATGTTGATCTGCACGCCGCCGCCGATCATCGACACCGTGCCGGTGGCGCTGCCGAGCAGCGCGTGGGTGCGCGGGGCGAGCGTGGCATGGAAGGCATCGAGGGCGAGCACGAGCCGCGCTGCCTGGACGATCGCATTGGCGCCCAGCCACGGCTTCGAGGTGTGGGCGGCACGGCCGTGGACGTGGATCCGGAAGCGGAGCACCCCCTTGGTGGCGGTCACGATCCGCAGGTCGGTCGGCTCGGCGACCACCGCCCTGTCGGCGCGAAGATCGGCCACGAACCGCGACACGCCGCGGAAGGCATGTTCCTCGTCGATCACCGCGGCGAGGACCACCTCCGCCGGCGGCGGCGGGCCGGCGGCGAGGTCGGCCAGGGCGTGGAGCATCGCCGCCAGGCCCCCCTTCACGTCGCACGCACCCCGGCCGTGGAGGCGGCTCCCGACCACCTGCGGCGCGAACGGCGCGATCGTCATCCCCGCCGGCGAGACGGTGTCCATGTGGGCCTCGAGAACGACGCGCCGGGCAGGATCGCGCCCCGGCACGATGCCCACGACGTTCACGCGCCCCGGGAGCACCGGCTGGACCATCGTGCGGATCCCGCGCGCCACGAGGAATCGCTCCACCCATCCGGCCACCGCGCCTTCGCCAGGGCCAGGGCTGCCGTCGAGCGTGGGGTAGGCGGGATTGACGCTGTCGATGGCGACAAGAGCGGCGAGGGTGTCGACGACGGCGGTCATGATCGGCTCACGGGGGAGGAGCGCGACCGGGAGTGTAGCCAACCGGCCGCGGGCACCGCTTGGCGAGGGTGTGCCGCGCCCGTACAACCGTGGGCGTCGCCCCGCCGCGGGGCCGCCCCGGGGGATGGGTGGCCGCGGCGCGTGCCCCGCATTGCGAGGACGCTCCCATGGCCGATCCGCTCCGCTCCATCCTTCCGACACGCCTCCCGCGCCGCACGTTCGCCGGCGCCGCCGCCCTCGCCGCCGGCGCCGCAGCGGCCCCCGCCCTGGCCGCCGTCCGCCAGGTGGGCAGCGAGACGATCGTCGGCAGCGGGGCCCACACCTTCCGGGTGAAACACGATTTCCCCCGCCTCCCCGACCGCTACACCTGGCAGACCACGCACAACGTCGCCGTCGATGCCGCCGGCAACCTGTACGTGATCCACGAGGGGCGCAAGGAGCAGAAGGACCATCCGGCGATCTTCGTGTTCGACCCGACGGGGAAGTTTCTCCGCGCGTTCGGCAGCCAGTTCCAGGGTGGCGGTCACGGCATCGAGGTCCGGAAGGAGGGCAACGAGGAGTTCCTCTACGTCTGCGCCTACCAGCAGGTGAAGGCCTTCGCCAAGCTCACGCTCGACGGCGAGACGGTGTGGTACCGGAAGGCCCCGATGGAATCGGGCGTCTACGCCCCGGGGGAAGACGTCTCCACCAAGCCGAGCTGGAACCGCCAGGGGTTCCTCCCCACCAACGTCGCCTTCCTCGACGACGGCGGCTTCCTCCTCGCCGACGGCTACGGCAGCTTCAAGATCCACCGCTTCGACAAGGATGCGAAGTGGGTGAGCTGCTTCGGCGGCGCCGGCGACGGCAAGGGGACGTTCAACACGGCGCACGGACTGTGGGTCGACCGGCGCCCGGGGCGCGAGCCCACGATCGTGGTCACCGACCGGGCCCACGACACGCTGCAGGTCTTCGCGATGGACGGCACCTACAAGGAGACCCTCACCGGCTTCGGTCTCCCGGCCAACATCGACACCTGGCAGAACCTCATGCTCGTGCCGGAGCTGAAGGCCTGCGTGACGCTCCTCGACGAGAACAACAAGGTGGTGGCGCAACTCGGCCGCGCGGTCGACCGCCTCGGCGAGATCCAGAACCTGCGCGGCCAGCCCGACAAGTGGCTCCCCGGGCAGCGTCCACCCGCACGACGCCTGCTTCACGCCGACCGGCGACATCTTCGTCGCCGAGTGGGTGGCCACCGGGCGCGTCACGAAGCTGGAGCGCGTGTGACGCGCGGGCACACACACGGGCGGCCGACGATCGGATCATCGTCCGGCGGATCTGAACGGTCAGGCTGTCGGGTCGTCGCCGGTGCCGGACAGGAAATACTCCGGCTGACCCTGCGCGCCGCCGCCGACGAGCGCGCCCGTGAACTCGAGCTTGCCCGTCGCCACGAGGGCATCGACCGTGCCTTCATCCGCCGGCAAACCAGCGATCAATGTGCCCCCCGGACGATCAAGGGGATTGGAAAGCACGAGCATGGTTCCCGACACCGCGGGCGGATAGTCGACACAGGCCGGCGGAAACACGCAGTCGGGCGACACCGTCACCGGCCGCGTGGCCACGGTCCGGCTCCACTGGCCATTCGCATCGCGCTGGCGAAGGCGGAAGACGTAGTTGGCGTTGGGGACGAGGCCGTCGATCGTCGTCGTCCCGGCGGCGCTCGCGACGCTGCCCAGGTCCGACCACGCCACGTCCTTGAGGCGGCGGTATTCGACCACCGTCTCGGTGCGCGTCGCCGCGCTCGGATCGCTCCAGTTCACCACCGTACCGGAGGGCCCGGCCACGGCGCCGAGGAGATAATTCGCCTGATCCGGGGTGGTGATGGCGCGGGTGCGCGGCGTGTAGACGCCGGTGGGGGAGAGGATCCGGAACGTGTAGTGCCTGCCGCCGGCGAGGCCGTCGATCGTGGCGACGCCCGTGTCACCGGGAAACGCCCCGGCCCGCGTCCACTCGGCCGACGCCAGCCGGCGGTATTCCACGATCCGTTCACCACCGCCCGCGACCGCATCCCATGCGATCCGCGCCCCGCCGGCGTCGGTGAGGCCGACGGTGATCCCCTCGGCGCTCGCCGTGGTGACCGGCCGCGACGGCAGCGACGGCGAAGAGAGCACCTGGAGAGCGCCGACGTTCGTCTTCGTCACGCGAAACACGTAATGGGCACCGGCGTCGAGGCCCGTGACCGAGAGGCTCGTGACGTCACGGGTGGTGCCGGCGAGCGACCACGAGGCGTCGCGCAGGCGCCGCATCTCGACGAGATAGCCGTTGCTGAAGGCGATGTCGCCGCCGCCGGGTGCGGGCGCCGCATCCTGCCAGGTGACGACGATCCCGTCGGCACTCGGCGTGGCGACGACCCCGGTCGGCGCGTGGCCCGGACCGGCGAACGTGAACTCGAAATCGTTCGGGGCGAGGGTCGTCGTCACGGGCAACGGCGCGGGCACCCAGCAGTGGGGCAGCGTGCTTGGATCGACCTCGGCGTCGTCGCCCGCGCCCGACCCATCGGCGTCGGAACGGAAGGTCCACGACGGATCCCACTCGCCATCGCCGCCAACCCAACCGACGTCACCGCCGTCCCCGCGAGCGATGGCCGAGCCATCATCCTCACCGGAGCCT
>RFRL01000116.1 GCA_009924545.1 Planctomycetia bacterium
CGGCCCGTCGGCCAAGAGCGGCTGCTGACCCGGCAAACAGGCCCGGCCGGCTGTAGATGCCATCCGGACTTGTTGGCGAGTGCACGCCGCGGGAGCAGGACCGGTCGCTCCTCCCGGAGCGGCACCGCCCATGCTCGAGATGATGGCGCCCGCTTGGCTTCTCTCGGCTGGTTGTCGGATTCCCCGTCCGCTGCGGCAGACTACGGGTTCCCCCGGCTTCCGCCGTGAGGATCCTGGATGAACCGCCATCCCGCGACCACAGCCGCGACGGGCTGCTGCGGCGAGCGCCGCGACCGCTCTGTGTACAAACACCCCTGAACCACGGAGCGGACCATGCCTGACATCGTCGTCTTCGGCGCCACGAGCTTCGTCGGCCAGGTCGCGGCGTACCAGGCGCCCGAGGAACTGGGTGCCGACGGCTCGGGCGGGCCCGGGGGCAACCCGCGCGGGGCCATCGCCGGCCGCGCGCGGGCGAAGCTCGATTCGCTCCGGGCCGGGCTCACCTTCACGGTCGAGCAGAGCTGATCCGCCCCGCCGCAACGATCCCCCCGGTGTGGCAGCGGCCGAGCGGCAACGACCACACCAAAGCGCCGTCGCGCCCCCTCCGACGGCGGCGCCCGTTGCGAATGCGGCGGCGAATCGGCACACTTCTTCGCGTTGATGGCCGCGGCGATCCGGTGGGCTGCCGGGTCGCGATGCGCCGCACGGCCCGTCCCCGGATCGACCATTCCCGTTCCCTATCGCGGATTCCCCATGCGGTGCGCTCCCGCCCTTGTAGCCCTTTTTTGTGTCGCTCTCGCGTCGGCCACCACCGGCTTCGCCGCCCCCGACGCCGGCGCCAAGGCCCGCGGCGACTACGGCTTCTACAACCGCGCCACGCACAACGCCCTGTCGAGCGCCCGGTCCCACGTCGAGACCTACCAGCGCTACCTCAACGACACCCACGGCATCCCCCTCCCCGCGCACGACGCGCCCCATCCCGCCCTGCCACCGGCGGCCGTGGCGGTCGAACGGCCGGCGGCCCCGGCGGCCGCGCCCGCGCCGATCGCCGACCACGCCACCCAGATCGCCACCCACGGACCGGTCGACGAGGTCGTGGCCCGCGAAGCGAGTGACGCGATCGCCGACGACATCGAGCGGATCCAGCGGCACGTCACCCGGATGCGCGAGCAGGCCACCACCCTCGACGACCGCGAGGCCCTGAAGACCCTCACCGACATCGAGGGGAAGCTGGGGGTCGCACGCCGTGGCCACGCCGCGCTCCACGAGCACCACGCCGGCGAGTCGATCGCCGCGGCCACGGCGATGGACCTGGCCCAGAAGGTCAACGACGCCCTCCGCGCGGCCCATGCCGAGCACGACACACTCATGCGCCGCCTCCCGGGCAAGGCCGCGAGCCCCGCTCGCTGATCGCAGCATGGACGACCTCCTCTGGTGCGCACTGCCCGTCGCGACGCTGGTCCTCACGCTCGTGGCCACGCGCGGGCTCGGCGGCCTGCGCGGGGAGGACGAATGACCGACCCGATCACGCTCCTGGCCTTCGTGGTCGTGGCCGGCCTGGCGGTGTTCCTCACCGCCGCGCTCCTCGTGCCGGAGCGCTTTTCATGAGCCTCCTCCCGCTGGCTCTCGCCCTGCCGCCGGCGGCCTCGCTCGTCGAGACGTTTTTCCTGGGCGTGATCCTGCTGGCGCTAGCCCTCCCCCTCGGGCTCCACGTGGCGGCCGTCCATGGCGGCCGGTTCACCTCGCGCACGAGGGCCTGTGCCGCGATCGAGCGGGCCCTGCTGCGCCTCGGCGGGGCCGACCCCGACGAGGAGATGAGCTGGCAGCACTATGCCACGGCCGTGATCGCCATGAGCATCGTCGGTGTTCTGTTCACCTACGCGATCCAGCGCCTGCAGCACCTGCTCCCCCTCAACCCCGACCGGCGCCCCCCGGTCGCGCCCGACCTGGCCTTCAACACCGCCGTCAGCTTCGTCACCAACACCTGCTGGCAGGCCTACGCCGGCGAGGCCACGCTCAGCCACCTCACGCAGATGGTGGCGCTGGCGGTGCAGAACTTCATCTCCGCGGCCACCGGCATGGCGGTGCTGGCGGCGTTCATCCGCGGCTTCACCCGGTCGTCCACCGCGACGATCGGCAACTTCTGGGTCGATCTCGTGCGCGGCATCCTCTGGGTGCTGCTGCCCCTGGCGCTCGTGCTGGCGGTGGTGCTCGCCGGGCAGGGGGTGGTGCAGTCGTTCGCCCCCGCCCACGCCGTGGCGCTCGTCGAACCGGCCGTGGATGGCGCCGGCACGGCGGTGACCACCCAGACGCTGCCCGTGGGCCCGGTCGCCTCGCAGGTGGCGATCAAGCAACTCGGCACCAACGGCGGCGGCTATTACAACGCCAACTCCGCCCACCCCTTCGAGAACCCGACACCGCTCACCAACTTCCTCGAGCTCGTCTCCCTGCTCCTGGTGCCCACCGCCCTGTGCTTCACGTTCGGCGCCCTGGTCGGCGACCAGCGGCAGGGGTGGGCCCTCCTCGCCGCCAAGACGGCGCTCTTCATCCCCCTGGTGCTCGTGGGGATCGCGGCCGAGCAGCGCGTCAATCCGCGGCTGGCGGCCCTGGGGGTCGCCACCACGCCCTCTGCCGAGCAGCCGGGGGGCAACATGGAGGGCAAGGAGGTGCGCTTCGGCCCGACCGGATCGGCCGTCTGGGCCGCCGCCACGACGGCGGCGTCGAACGGGGCGGTCAATGCCATGCACGACTCCTTCACCCCGCTCGGCGGCCTCGTGCCGATGCTTCTCATCCAACTGGGCGAGGTGGTGTTCGGGGGCGTCGGCTCCGGCCTCTACGCCTTGGTGGTGTT
Organism: Planctomycetia bacterium; assembly: GCA_009924545.1. Taxonomy (GTDB): domain Bacteria; phylum Planctomycetota; class Planctomycetia; order Pirellulales; family UBA1268; genus F1-20-MAGs016. The sequence continues at coordinate 2,852 of RFRL01000116.1, forward strand.
CGCCCTCGTGGCCGTGTTCCTCGCCGGGTTGATGGTCGGGCGCACGCCCGAGTACCTCGGCAAGAAGGTCGGCGGATTCGAGATGAAGATGGCGGCGATCGCGATCCTCCTCCCCTGCATCACGACCCTCGTGGGCACGGCCGTGGCCGTCTCCACCGCGGCCGGCAGGGCGGGCATCGCCAATCCCGGGCCGCACGGCTTCAGCGAAGTCCTCTACGCATTCTCCTCGGCCGCCAACAACAACGGTAGCAGCTTCGCCGGCCTCGCCGCCGGCACGCCCTTCTACGACGGCCTCCTCGGCATCGCCATGCTCATCGGCCGGTTCTGGGTCATGCTCCCGGTGCTGGCCATCGCCGGGTCGCTCGCCGCCAAGAAGCACGTGCCGCCCGGCGCGGGCACGCTCCCCACGCACACCCCGCTGTTCGTGGCGCTGTTGGTGGCCGTGGTGCTCGTCGTGGGGGCGCTGAGCTTCTTCCCCGCGCTCGCGCTGGGGCCGATCGTCGAGGAACTGGAGTTCAGCGGTGCCGCACGCCCGCTCGCAACATGACCCCAGCCACCAGCACCACCGCCGCGGCCGTGCTCGGCGAGGCCGTCGTCGCCGCCTTCCGGAAGATGGATCCGCGGGTGCAACTGCGCAACGCCGTCATGTTCACGGTCTACGTCGGCAGCCTGTTCACCACCCTCCTCTGGCTGCGGTCGCTGGGCGGTGGCGGCGACGAGTCGCCGGGGTTCGTCCTCGGCGTGGCGGTGTGGCTGTGGTTCACGGTGCTGTTCGCCAACTTCGCCGAGGCGATCGCCGAGGGGCGCGGCAAGGCCCAGGCGGCCACGCTGCGGAAAAGCCGGACCACCGTCACCGCGCGGCGCTACGATCCGGCGACCCGGCGCGTGACGGCCACCGTGCCCGCCACCGAATTGGCCGTGGGGGATCTGGTGCGCGTCGAGGCGGGGGAGACGTCCCCGCCGACGGCGACGTGGTGGAGGGGGTGGCCTCGGTCAACGAGAGCGCCATCACCGGGGAGAGCGCCCCCGTGGTGCGCGAGAGCGGCGGCGACCGCAGCTCCGTCACCGGGGGCACCCAGGTGATCTCCGACTTCCTCGTGATCCGTGTCGCCACCCTGCCGGGGCAGAGCTTCCTCGACCGGATGATCGCCATGGTGGAGGGAGCGGCCCGGCAGAAGACCCCCAACGAGATCGCGCTGGCGATCCTCCTGTCGGGCCTGACGCTGGTGTTCCTCGTGGTCGTGGCGACCCTCCTGCCGTTCTCGGCGTTCGGTGTTCGCGCCAGCGGCCAGGGGCGCCCGATCGGGCTGACGGTGCTGGTGGCGTTGTTCGTCTGCCTGGCGCCGACGACGATCGGTGCCCTGCTGTCGGCGATCGGCATCGCCGGCATGAACCGCCTCAGCGGGGCCAACGTCGTCGCCATGTCGGGCCGCGCCGTCGAGGCGGCGGGCGACATCGACGTGCTCCTCCTCGACAAGACCGGCACGATCACCCTCGGCAACCGCCAGGCCGCCCGGTTCATCCCCGCGGCCGACGTCACCGAGGAGGATCTGGCCGACGCCGCCCAGCTCGCCTCCCTCGCCGACGAGACCGCCGAGGGGCGGAGCATCGTCGTCCTGGCGAAGAACCGGTTCGCCCTCCGCGGCCGCGACCTGGAGGGGCGCGACGCCACGTTCGTGCCCTTCTCCGCGCGGACGCGGATGAGCGGCATCACCTGGGAAGGGCACGAGATCCGCAAGGGGGCCCTCGACGCCATCGAGGCCCACGTCGCCACGCTCGGTGGCCAGCTCCCGGGCGACGTCCGCGCCGCGGCTGCCGCCGTGGCCCGGGCGGGGGGCACGCCGCTGGTGGTGAGCCGCGACGCCCGGGTCCTGGGGGTGGTCGAACTGAAGGACGTGGTCAAGGGGGGCATCCGCGAGCGGTTCGCCGAGCTGCGCCGGATGGGGATCAAGACGGTGATGATCACCGGCGACAATCCGCTCACCGCCGCCGCGATCGCCGCCGAGGCGGGGGTCGACGACTTCCTCGCCGAGGCCACCCCGGAGGCGAAGCTGGCGCTGATCCGCGACTACCAGAAGGGAGGCCGACTCGTCGCCATGACCGGCGACGGCACCAACGACGCGCCGGCCCTCGCCCAGGCCGACGTCGCCGTGGCGATGAACAGCGGCACGCAGGCGGCCAAGGAAGCGGGGAACATGGTCGACCTCGACTCCAACCCCACCAAGCTCATCGAGATCGTCAACATCGGCAAGCAGCTCCTCATGACCCGCGGGGCCCTGACCACGTTCAGCATCGCCAACGACGTGGCGAAGTACTTCGCCATCCTGCCGGCGGCCTTCACCGCCACCTACCCGTCGCTCCGCCACCTCGACCTGATGCGTCTCTCGTCACCCGCCAGCGCGATCCTCTCCGCGGTGATCTTCAACGCCCTGATCATCGTGGCGCTGGTGCCGCTGGCCCTGAAGGGGGTGCGCTACCGCCCCGTGGGCGCGGCGGAACTGCTGCGGCGCAATCTCCTCGTCTACGGCCTCGGCGGGCTCCTCGTCCCCTTCGCCGGCATCAAGGCCATCGACCTGTTCCTCTCCGCCATCGGGGTCGCCTGATCCCCGCGGCCCGTTTCGCGCACCAACCCATGCTCCGCCAGACCATCACCGCCGCGCGCCTCCTCGCCGCCCTGACGCTCCTCACGGGGGTCGTCTATCCGCTGGTGGTCACCGGCATCGCCCGGCTCGTCGCCCCCGCGGCGGCTGCCGGCAGCCTCGTCGATCGCACCGGTCGGCCGGCCCCGCCCGCCGCGGCCGTGGGCTCGGCGCTCATCGGCCAGGATTTCCGCGGCGACCGCTACCTGTGGGGCCGCCCTTCGGCGACCGCCCCGCGGCCCTACCAGGGGGATGCCTCCGGTGGCTCGAACCTCGGCCCGCTCCATCCCGACATCACCGCCGCGGCCGAGGCCCGGCTCGCCACCCTCGCGGCGGGCGGCGCGGCGATCGCTGCCGTGCCGGTCGATCTCGTCACCGCTTCGGCAAGCGGACTCGATCCGCACATCTCCCCCGCCGCCGCGGCGGTGCAGATCGCGCGGATCGCGCGGGCCCGGGGCATCCCCGAAGACAGGGTGCGCGAGGTCGTGCGGCGCCACATGGTCGGCCGCACGCTGGGGATCCTCGGCGAACCACGGGTGAACGTGCTCCTGGTCAACCTCGCCCTCGACGCCGGCGACTGAAACGGGGCCGCCATGCCGGACCGCCGCCCCGACCCCGACGCCCTCCTCGCCCGTGTCGAGGCCGACGAGCGCCAGTCACGCCGTGGCCGGCTCCGCATCTTCTTCGGCTACGCCGCCGGCGTCGGCAAGACCTACGCCATGCTCGGGGCGGCCCGCCGCACCCGGGCCACCGGCAAGGACGTGGTCGTGGGGTACGTCGAGCCCCACGACCGGCCGGAGACCATGGCCCTCGTCGAGGGGCTGGAGATCCTCCCGCCGCTTTCGACGCACCACCGCGGCGTGACGCTCCGCGAGGTCGACGTCGCGGCGGTGACGGCGCGGCGCCCGGGGGTCGTCCTCGTCGACGAGTTGGCCCACACCAACGCCCCCGGAAGTCTCCATGAGAAACGGTGGCAGGACGTCGCCGACCTGCTCGCGGCCGGCATCGACGTCTGGACCACGCTCAACGTCCAGCACCTCGAGAGCCTCAACGACGTCATCGGCCAGATCACCGGGATCGTCGTCCGCGAGACGGTGCCCGACCACGTCTTCGACGCCGCCGACGAGGTCGAACTGGTCGACATCACGCCCGACGAACTGCTCCAGCGGATCCGGGAGGGCAAGGTCTACCTCCCCGAGCAGGCGGCCCGGGCCCTGCAGCGTTTCTTCCAGCGGCCGAACCTGACGGCGCTGCGCGAAATGTCGCTGCGGCAGACCGCGCGGCGGGTGCAGACCGACGTCGATGCGGCCCGGCGCGGGCGTGCGGCGGAGGAGCCGTGGGCCACCACGCAGCGGCTCCTGGTCTGCGTCGGCCCCGGACCGACGACGCCGCGCGTCATCCGCACGGCGAAGCGCCTAGCCATGGCGCTGGGCGCCGAATGGACCGCCGTGGCCGTCGAGTCGCCCGGTGGTGCGACCGACGCGGAGCGGCGCCTGGTCACCGAGCACTTCCGCCTCGCCGAGCACCTCGGCGCCGACACCGTCGCCCTGTCGGGTCACTCGTTCGCCGACACGGTCGTGGCCTGCGCCCGCGAACGGAACATCACCACGATCCTCATCGGCACGCCCCGCGTTCCCTGGTGGCGGCGCGCGCTGGTGGGCACCCCGGTCGAAGAGCTCCTCGCCCGGGGCCGCGGCATCGACGTCCTCGTGGTCCATGGCGACGATCGGCCGCCTTCATCGCGCCCTGACGACACCCCACGGCAACGCCCGGCCATCGGTTCGAGCGTGCGCGCGGCGCTGCCCCCGATCGCCATCGCGGCCGCGGTCGCCGCCGTGCTGCGCTGGTTTCCCCGGACCGACTCCGAGGCCAACACCGTCATGCTGTTCCTCGCGGGCATCGTCTGGGCCGCCGCCCGCGGCGGGTTCGGCACGGCACTGGCGGCGAGCCTCCTCGCCGTGCTCCTGTTCGACTTTTTTTTCGTGCCGCCGCATTTCACGCTCGCGGTCGCCGACTTCGAATACGTCGGCGTCTTCGCGATGCTGCTCGTCGTCGGTGTGACGATCGGCACGCTGGCGTCGCGCCTCCGCGAACAGGTGGCGACGAGCCGCCGGCAGGAGCACCGCACCGCCCTCCTCTACGCGCTCAGCCGCCAGCTCAGCGGCACGTCCGGTCCCGGCCCCTTGGCGGAGGTGATCGGTAGGACCCTCGGCGAGCTCGTCGGGGGCGAGGTGGCGGTGTGGCTGCGCGGCGACGGCGGGAACGCGGAGATCGTCGCCGGGAGCGCGACCGCGATTGCGGCCGATCCCCTGGCGCCGGCGGCCGTGGACTGGGTGATCGGCCACGACGGCCTCGCCGGCGCCGGCACCGACACGCTCCCGGCGGCCCGCGCGCTGTTCGTGCCGCTGCCGGGCGCGGCGGGCGTGATCGGGGCGCTGGGGGTGGGTGCCACCGACCTCACGCGCCTGGGCGACCCGGAGGAGCGCCGGCTGCTCGAGGCCTGCGCCGCCCAGCTCGGCGTGGCACTGGACCGCGACCGTGCCGCGCGGCGGGCGTGACGGCGTCGACGGAGGGCCACCAGGCATCCACGCCCCCCGCGCCGACGTTGTCGGGGGAATCATCCCGGGATACGCTGCCTGCCGGGGCTAGGCCACGCGACTCGCGGCGTGGTCGATCCGCGTGTCGCGCGGCCGGCCCCGTCCCCGGGGAGCTTCCAGATGCGGTTCCATTCCTGCTGGCCGGTGGCGGCGCTCCTGTGGATGACGGTGGCCTGCGCCGCCGCGCCGGCCGCCGACGCCACCCCACCCCTGGTGACTTTCACCACGCGGACCCTCGACCGCACCTTCGTCGCCGAGGGGGCGGCCGTCGGCGACGTCAACCGGGACGGCAAACCCGATGTCGTCGCCGGCCCGTGGTGGTATGCCGGTCCCGATTTCGCCACCCGGCACGAATACATGCCCCCCAAGCCGTTCGACCCGGCCGGCTACTCCGACAACTTCTTCGCCTGGGTCCGCGACGTCAGCGGCGACGGCTGGAACGACATCGTGGTCTTCGGCTTCCCGGGGCAGGACGCATCGTGGTTCGAGAACCCCGGCGACACGGCGGCCGGCCACTGGAAGAAGCACGTCGCCGTCGCCGAGCTCGACAACGAGTCGCCCACGTTCGCCGACCTCACCGGCGACGGCATCCCGGAGATCGTCGGCTCGATCGGCGGCTTCTTCGGCTACGCCACCCCCGGCGCCGATCCGCGGGCGCCCTGGACCTTCCACCGCATCTCCCCGCAGGTGGCCGGCGGGAAGTTCACCCATGGCCTGGGCGTGGGCGACGTCGATGGCGACGGCCGGCCCGACATCCTCGACAAGAACGGCTGGTGGCGCCAGCCGGAGTCGCTCACCGGCGATCCGGCCTGGGAGCGCCATGAAGTCGCCTTCTCCCGCCCCGGCGGCGCCCAGATGCTCGTCACCGACGTCGATGGCGACGGCCTCAACGACGTGGTCACGAGCCTCGCCGCGCACGGCTACGGCCTCGCCTGGTACCGGCAGGAACAGGACGCCGCCGGCACCCGGTCGTTCTCCGTCCGGCCGATCACCGGCGACAAGCCCTCCGACAATCCGTTCCGCGTCGCCTTCTCGCAGATCCACGCCTTGGCGCTGGCCGACATCGACGGCGACGGGCAGGACGACATCGTCACCGGGAAGCGCTGGTGGGCCCACGGGGCGAAGGGGGATCCCGAGCCCGACGCCCCGGCGGTCGTCTACTGGTTCCGGGGCACGCGCGGCGCCGACGGGCCCGAGTTCGTCCCCCACCTGATCCACGACGACTCGGGCGTGGGGGTCCAGGTGACGGTGGGCGATGCCAGCGGCGACGGCGTGGCCGACGTCGTCGTGTCGAACAAGAAGGGCACGTTCGTCCACACGGTCGCGCGGCAGACCGTGGCCCGCGCCGACTGGGAGGCGGCCCAGCCGCGCCGCCGCCGTCCCCTCGCCAACGGCCTGGCCGCCGCCGAGGCGGCCGCGGCGATGAGCGCGCCGCCCGGCTTCCAGGTGACGCTCCTCGCCGCCGAACCCGACGTGCGGCAGCCGATCGCCATGTGCTTCGACGACCGCGGTCGCCTGTGGGTGGCCGAGGCCTATGCCTACCCGAAGCGCGTGCCCGCGGCCGAGGCCCGCGACCGGATCCTGATCTTCGAGGACACCGACGGCGACCAGCGCCTCGATTCCCGCACGGTGTTCCGCGAGGGGCTGAACCTCGTCAGCGGATTGCAGGTGGGCTTCGGCGGCGTGTGGGTGGGGGCGGCCCCCGAGTTGCTTTTCATCCCCGACCGCGACGGCGACGACCGCCCCGACGGCGAGCCGCAGGTGCTCCTCGACGGCTGGGGTTACGAGGACACCCACGAGACGCTCAACGCCTTCATCTGGGGCCCCGACGGCTGGCTCTACGGCTGCCACGGCGTGTTCACCCATTCCAACGTGGGCAAGCCCGGCGCGCCCGACGGCGAGCGGAAGCGGATCAACGCCGGCATCTGGCGCTACCACCCCACGCGCCACCAGTTCGAGGTCTTCTCCGAGGGGACGAGCAACCCCTGGGGGGTCGATTTCAACGACCTCGGCCATGCCTTCCAGACGGCGTGCGTGATCCCGCACCTGTATCACGTGATTCCCGGGGCGCGCTACCAGCGCCAGGCGGGGCAGCACTTCAATCCCCACACCTACGACGACATCAAGACGATCGCCCGCCATCGCCACTGGACCGGCGGGCAGTGGAACAACGCCGACCGGGACAAGTCCGACGCCATCGGCGGCGGGCACGCGCACTGCGGTGCCATGGTGTACCTCGGCGGCGCCTGGCCGGAGCGCTACCGCGGCAAGCTGTTCATGAACAACATCCACGGCGCCCGGCTCAACCAGGACCGCCTCGAGCCGGCCGGGAGCGGCTACGTGGGTGACGGCGACCCCGACTTCCTCTTCGCCAACGACGCCTGGTCGCAGTTCATCTCCCTGCAGACAGGGCCCGACGGACAGATGGTGCTCATCGACTGGTACGACGCCCAGCAGTGCCACCACAACGAGTTCGGGAAGCACGACCGGGAGAACGGCCGGATCTTCAAGGTCAGCTACGGCACGCCGCAGCCGGTGCGGGTCGACCTCGGCAAGCTCCCCGACCGCGAGCTCGTCGCCCACTTGGCCCACGACAACGACTGGTTCGTGCGCCACGCCCGGCGGATCCTCCAGGAGCGCGCCGCCGCCGGCCGCCTCGACCCCGGCACCGGCGCCGCGCTCCAAGCGGCGCTCGCCGCGGCCCCCACGGCGCCCAAGCGCCTGCGCGTGGTGTGGGCCATGCACGTCACCGGCCTCCTCGACGCCGCCGGCCTCGAGAGGCTGCTCGCCGATCCCGAGCCGGCCGTCCGCGGCTGGGCGGTGCGCCTCGCCAGCCAGCGCGACGACATCCCCGTCGACGTCCTCGTCGCCAGCGGCGAGCAGCTCGCCCTCCACGATCCCTCGCCGGTCGTCCGCCTCGAGCTCTGCTCCGCCCTGCTGCGGCTGCCGCCGGCTGCGCGCTGGCCGGTGGTCGAGGCCCTCGTCACCCACGGCGAGGATGCCACCGACCACAACCTGCCGCTGATGGAGTGGTACTGCATCGAGCCGCTGGTGCCGCTCGATCCGCCGCGGGCGCTGGCGCTGGCGGCGCGGTCGAAGATCCCGACGGTGTCGCGGTTCATCGTCCGCCGGGCCGCCGGCGAGGAGGCCTGCTACGAGGCCCTCGTGGCCGGGCTGGCACGGGCACCGTCGGCCGACCGGCGCTGGATGCTCGACGAGATCGTGGCAGCGCTGGCCGCCCGCGGTCGGATGCCGATGCCGCAGGCCTGGACGGCGGGCTACGACGCCCTCCGCGGCGATGCCGACGCCGACGTCCGCCGCCTCGCCGACCTGGTGGCGGTGCGCTTCGGCGACGAGCGCGTCCTCCCCGGACTGCGGGCCGTGCTCGCCGACCGGAAGGCGGCCACCGAGCGGCGCGGCGAGGCCCTCGAGGCCCTCGCGGCGGCGCGCGATCCGGCCACCGCACCGGTCCTCCACACGCTCCTCGACGACCCCGCCCTCGGCACCCGCGCCGTCTCCTCCCTGGCGGCCGTGCCCGACGACCGCACGCCCGCGGCGGTCCTCGGGGCCTATGCCCGGCTGCCGGCTGAAGCACAGCGCGCGGCGGTGGCCACGCTCGTGTCGCGGCCGGCGTGGACGGTGGCGCTCCTCGACGCGATCGCGGCGGGCACGGTGCCGCGCGGCGACCTCTCCGCGTTCACGGTGCAGCAACTCGCCGGCTCCGCCGACCCCGCGGTGCTCGCCAAGCTGAATGCCGTGTGGGGCACGATCCGGGCCACGCCGGCCGACCGGCAGGCGGAGTTCGCCACGTGGCGCAAGGCGCTCGCACACAAGGCGCTGGAGCAGGCCGACTTGTCCCACGGCCGCGAGGTGTTCGCCAAAACCTGCGGCACCTGCCATGCCCTCCACGGCACGGGGGCGAAGATCGGTCCGGAACTGACCGGCTCCAACCGCGGCGATCTCGAGTACCTGCTCGCCAACCTCCTCGACCCCAGCTCCATCGTCGGCCGCGACTACCAGATGACGACGGTCCTCACCACCGACGGCCGGTCGATCGCCGGGATCGTGGTCCGCGAGTCCCCTGAGGCGATCACGCTCCAGACTCCGACCGAGCAGGTCACCGTGCCGGTGGCCGACATCGACAGCCGGGTCCTCTCGCCGCTGTCGCTGATGCCGGAGAACCAGCTTGCGCAGCTCCCCAAGGCATCGGCCGTGGCGCTGGTGGCCTACCTCCGCCACCCCACGCAGGTGCCCTTGCCGGGCGCGGGGCCGCCGCCGTTCACCGCCGAGGGGCGGATCCCGGGGGCACTCGAGGGGGAGAAGCTCGCGGTGAAGTCGAAGACCGCCGGCGACGTCCGGCCGCAGGCGATGGGCTCGTTCACGGCAGGCCGCTGGAGCGGCAACTCGCAACTCTGGTGGACCGGGGCCAAGGCGGGGGACCGGCTCGTGCTCGAGGTGCCGGTGACCACGACCGGCCCGCACGAGATCCGTGCCGTGTGCACCAAGGCCCACGACTACGCGATCGTGTCGCTCGAGTGGAACGATGCCCCGGCGTCGGCACCGCTCGACCTGTACCACAAGGAAGGCGTCGTCCACACGACGGAGGTGCCGATCGCGACGGTCGATCTGGCCCCCGGCACCGCCACCCTCACGGTGGAGATCGTCGGGGAGAACCCCGGCGCCACGCACGGCTGGATGTTCGGTCTCGACTACCTCCGCCTCGTGCCGGTGAAGGCCCCCTGACCGCCCGACTCGCTCCCGACTCCACCGGCACGATTGCGCGACGGTCCCCGGGGCAGACCGGATCCATGGCCGCGACCCTGCTCTTCCACCGCGACTTCCACGGCCTCACCGGCGGGCATCTCAAGGTCTGGCACTACTTTCGCCACGCGGCGGGGTCGCGCCGGTTCACACCGCGCATCTTCTTCACCCCCGGCTCGATCCGCGATGCCGGCAACCCCTGGCAGGGGATCGTGCCACCGCCGCTACCGACGTGGGATCCCGCCGCGGCCGGCGCCCTGTTCCTGGCCGGACTCGACTGGCAGGCCGTGCCGGAGCGCGTGACGGTGCCGGTGATCAACCTCATCCAGGGGGTGCGGCATGCCCACCCCGCCGATCCGCGTCGCGCCTTCCTCTCCCGGCCGGCCATCCGGATCTGTGTCAGCGGCGAAGTGGCCGCGGCGATCACGGCTACCCGACTGGTGAACGGTCCGGTGCACGTGATCGACAACGGTCTCGATCGGGCCGACCTGCCCCCGCCTTCCACCCACCGTGACATCCCGGTGCTCGTGGCGGGAGTCAAGAATCCCCCTTTCGCCGCCGCGCTCGCGGAGCGGCTGGCTGCCGCCGGCATCGGCGCCGAATGCCTCGTGGCACCGCTGCCGCGGGAGGCGTTCCTCGCGCGCCTGGCGCGGGCGGAGGTGGTGGTGCCGCTGCCACTCCCCGAGGAGGGCTTCTACCTGCCGGCCCTCGAGGCGATGGCGGTGGGAGCCGTCGTGGTCTGTCCCGACTGTGTCGGCAACCGCAGCTTCTGCCGCGACGGTGACACCGCGTTCCGCCC
>RFRL01000117.1 GCA_009924545.1 Planctomycetia bacterium
AACCAGTGCCAGTACTGCGGGCGGAATTTTCCCACGAGTGAACTCTCACTCGATCATGTGGTGCCGCGCAGCCGGGGCGGAATGACCAGTTGGGAGAACATTGTCTGCGCGTGCGTCGCCTGCAACGTGCGCAAGGGGGGGCGGACGCCGCACGAAGCCCGGATGCAGTTGATCCGTCATCCGCTCAAGCCAAAGCGAAGCCCCCTGCTCTCGCTGAAGCTCGGCAATCCCAAATACCGGAGTTGGAAGAGCTTCGTCGACAGTGCCTACTGGCTGGTCGATCTCCGCTAACAGCCCGTGGACAACTTCCATCCGAGTGCCAAATTCCATTTGAGGAGTTTGTCCACACGAAGACCTCCGGTTTTCACGGGAGCTGCGATCCCGGCACCTCATCCCTGGGGTGCCGCAGAGCTCCCGGCACCTCATCCCTGGGGTGCCGCAGAGCTCCCGGCACCTCATCCCTGGGGTGCCGCAGGCTGCTTGTCCACAGCGTGCTGACGGAAAGCGGCCCAGCAGAGCGGCCCAGCAGAGCGGCCCAGCAGAGCGGCCCAGCAGAGCGGCCCAGCAGAGCGGCCCAGCAGAGCGGCTCAGCAGAGCGGCTCTTTCTTCTCGGTGATCACCGGGCACTGGACCGCCATTTCGGCGTTGAGTGGCTTGAAGTCCTTCCAGTCGGAGGGGAGGTTGTCTTCGTGGAAAATCGCCTCTACGGGGCACTCCGGGACGCAGGCCTCGCAGTCGATGCACTCGTCCGGGTGGATGTAGACCATCTTGTCGCCCTCGTAGAAGCACTCCACTGGGCAGACGACCACGCAATCGGTGTACTTGCAGGCAAAGCAGGGTTCGGCGACGACGTGGGTCATGTCCTGATGACTCCTGGCGATTGGCTGGAATGTGACGGTTGCGCGGAATCCTAGGTGGGGCCCGCGGTACTGTCAACGAATCCAGCCATCAGCTTTTTTGCCCCTGGTCCGTGAGCTGTCGCCGGCAGGGAGCCGGGAAATCATCCGCTCGTCCCGGTGAACGCGGTGCACCGTCGGGGCGAATCCGGGCATCCGTCCTGCGGATTGATCCTGCAGTCCCGGAGGAATGGGGGGTGAAGAGCGGGCGGTTTTCGCCGCGCGCGGTGGCCGGCAGCTCGTCCCGGCGGGTTTCACCCCGGACAGCCGGAGGCTGCCAGCAGGCTATGGACCGACAGCGTGCAGCACCTCAGGGATGAGGTGCCGGGAGCGCGGCGTCCTTGAACACAGGAGGTTTTCGTGTGGACAATGGTCGTGGAGGGACTGTGTCCACGGGCTGCTAGTCGGCCAACGCGTTGGCGATCGCATCCCAGGCGACGGTGATGTCGCTGAGGTTGTGGTTGAAGTCGTGACGCAGGGGGCCGTCACCCGCACCGAGGACAGGGCGGTAGTCGAGATCGCACAGACTCGCCAACTGCCAGAACACCCAGTGACAGAACCCGGGGTGCATCATCTCCACGACCCGGGTCTGGGGATTGCAGAAAACGAGGTTCGCCAATCCGGCACCGTGGGGCGCCACGACCACCTTGGCGCGAGCGAACGCGGCGATTTGGTGTTGCCAGGGAATGCTCTCCAATGCCAAGCGGCGGAAGCCACGGGCCTCGAGTGCCGGCCACAACAGATCCTCGTTGGCCAACCGCCGGATGCTCGCGTGCGCCCGGGAGATGAACAACCGTTCGCCATGGGCGACATCCACGCGCGGGGTCCGCGCTGCGATCGCCCGGATCGCGTCGACCTGATCCGGCGACGGATTGCCGGTGATCCCGTGAAGACTCTCCACCGTGAGGCTGTCGCACCGCCAGTGGTGTTGTTCCCCGGCGTCGATGACGCGCCCCCGGAAGCCGAGCATCGCCGGCACGGTGCCGAGCAGGGCCCGGTGGGCGATGATCGTGTCGTGCCCGCGCGCCACGGCCGCGTGGAATCGGGGCAACTCTTCCATCAACCAGTGGTAATAGGTTTTGCCACTGAGGGTGGCCACCGATGCCACGTCGCCGTGAAGGCGGCGTGGGCGCGGCATGCCTTTTTCGCGGAGCATCCAGTGCTGGTCGGGGGGTTCTCCGAAACTGACCGAGACATCGCGTGCGACCGTCCGGCCGTCGGGAGACAGGATGACACCCGGTCCCACCACCCGTCCGCCGGCGAATCGGCAGTGGACTTCCTCGGCGTACTGCTGCCGCTGGTGCTGGGCAAGCCACTCGATCAGCGTTGGTGAGCCGTGGACCGGAAGGCGGTACGCCTGTTCTCGGGGGGCCCGCCGGACGGTGACGGTACCGCCGGCAGCGGTCGCCACCCGGCGCAGGCTGTCACAACGGATCGGCGGCCGAACCCACGTCAATTGCCAAGCCCGACGCTTCAACCATCGCCATGCACGATCGTTGAGGCGACGATCTGGGAGCGAAGGCATGTTCGTCTTGGTGCCAGGAATTGGATGATAAAAAACAAGCTACTTCAGCCCCGCCCCCCTGCCAATCGTCGCAGGAGGGGAACCGGTGCCCCGATGAACCGCGGTGTTTTCGGGGGCTGGGAAAGTCGACTGTGCAAACGAAAACCTCCGGTGGGTGCGGGTGTGGTGCAGGTGATTCACGGGACTTACAGCCCGTGGACAAAGTCCATCCGTGGCCTTTGTCCACACGAAAACTTCCAGTTTTCACGGGAGCTGCGCTTCCGGCACCTCGTCCCTGAGGTGCGGCAGGCTTTTTCCCACAGCCTGCTAGGATAGGGTCTGCTGATGGGTACCTGCCGGAGCGGGCGAGAGGAGTCCGTGGGGTGATCCATGACCCGAGCGGCTGACGTGGTCGGCTCCGCCGAGGCCGGGAAAGCGACTCCCGGGGAGGGGGCGACCGGGGGCCCGCCGCCGGTTGTTTCCCCGGTCGATGCCGCCCTCGTGGCGGACTGCATCGCCGCCGTGCCCGGCGCCTGGGATGCCTTCGTGGGCCGCTTCGCCGGCCTGCTCGCCCATGCCGCAGACCGTTCCGCGCGGCAGCGTGGCCTCGACCTCTCCGCGGGGGATCGCGACGACATCGTCGCCGAGGTGCTCTTGCAACTGCTCCATGACGACGCTGCGGCGCTGCGCGGCTTCGCCGGGCGTTCCAGCCTCGCCACCTACCTCACGGTGATCGCCCGCCGGGTGGCGGTGCGGACACTCTGCCGACGCCGGGAATCGGTCGCGTACACCGCGGCTGCGGCGGATCCGGCCCACGACCCCCGGCCGGCGGTCCGCGACCGCGAGGAGGTCGAGGCCCTTCTCGGCCATCTCGATGCCGACGAAGCCCGATTGGTGCGCCTGCACCATCTCGAGGCCCGCAGCTACGGGGAGATCAGTCGGCTCACCGGCTTGCCGCTGGGATCGATCGGCCCGGCGCTGTCGCGGGCCCGGGAGAAGATGCGGGCCGCGTCGGCCGCTCAGTCGCCGAGCAGGTGACGTTCGATGAACAACACGGTGGCCCAGAACTGGTAGTCGGCGTTGGCCTTCTTGCGGAACCCGTGCCCTTCGTCGGTGGCCACCATGTACCACAGTGGGGTGCCGCGCCCGCGGACCCGGGCCACCATCTGGTCGGCCTCACTCTGTGGCACGCGCGGGTCGTTGCCCCCCTGGACCACGAACAGCGGTTTGGTGATCCGGTCGGCGTTGTTGAGCGGGGCGATGGTCTCGAAAAACATGGCGATCGCCGGGTCGCGCTCGTCGCCGTACTCCACCCGCCGCAGGTCGCGACGGTAGCTCTCGGTGTTCTTCAGGAACGTGCCGAAGTGGGAGATGCCCACCACGTCGAGCCCGCAGCGGATGCGGTCCGCCTCCGCCACCGACACGGCGAGCGTCATGAAGCCCCCGTAGCTCCCGCCGGTGACCATCACCCGGCCGGCGTCGAGTTCGGGGCGGCCCGCGATCCAGTCGAGCAGCGCCGAGATGTCGCGGACGCTCGCCATCCGCTCCACGCCGTTGTCGAGCTTGAGGAACGTCTTGCCGAAGCCGCTCGACCCGCGCACGTTGGGGTAAACGAGCGTCAGGCCGAGGTCGTCGAGGAGGAAGTTGTTACGCCCGAGGAACACCGGGCGCGACTGCCCCTCCGGGCCGCCGTGGATGACGATCACCACCGGGCGCGGGCCCTGGAACCGTGCCGGCGGCCGGTAGAGAAAGCCGCTGATCTCGCGGCCGTCGAACGACTTCCAGCGGATCGACTCCGCTTCCGGCAGGGCGGCGGCGACCATGCCGCCCGTCTCGCTCTCCGTCCAGCGCGTGACCGCCCCGGATATGGCATCGACCGACCAGGCATCGGCCGGGCTGCGTGCCGACTCGATGGTCACGCCGAACTCGTCGCCACCGCGCCGCCACGGTCCCAGGCGCATCACCCCCGGGGGCAACCCCGCGACGGTGCGGTGGCGGCCGCTCGCCATGTCGACCAGACGGAGCACCGACGCCCCGGCCTCGTTGGCGATGAAGGCCACCTCGCCGCCACCGGGAGCCGGCTCGAAGTCCTCGATGTCCCAGGGGACGTCGGCCACCACGGGGCTCCGTGCGCCGCTCGCCACGTCGATGCTGCAGAGCTGGAGGAACTCGCCCTCCTGGTCGGACGTGGTGAGGATGGCGCGGCCGTCCGCGGTGAACCGCGCCCGGCCGTGGGCCACGTCACCGGCGTCGGGGGTGAGACGCCAACGCCGCCCGCTGGCGAGGTCGAGGAGGTGGAGATGGGAGCGGTTGATCGACAGGTACTCGCGCAGCACCAGTTGGCGGTCGTCGGGAGACCAGTCCTCCACCGACCAGCCGCCACCGGCGAGCTCGGCGACCATCCGGTCGGAGGTGCGGTCGGCAGGATCCATGACCCAGATGTCGCGGTCGGCGCCGTTGCGGCGGGTGGAAGCGTAGGCGAAGCGATCGCCCGCCCGGTTCCACACCAGCCCGCCGTTCTGGGCGCGGGCGCCGTCTGTGAGGAGCTCGATGCGCCCGTCGGCGAGGTCGAGACGGTGAAGCTGGGTGAACTCGTTGCCGCCGGTGTCGCGGGTGAAGACCACGAACCGTCCGCCGCGCGGGTCGTACGTCGCGGCGGCGACCGGCTCGGTGCCAAAGGTGAGTTGCGTCCGCGCTCCGGCCGGTGCCCTGACGGCATGGACCTGCGCCGTGTCGGCGAAACGCGTGGTGACGAGGATCTGCCGCTCGGTCGGGTGCCAGTCCTGGAGCGCAGCGGAGCGGAATTCGGTGAACCGCCGGGCCCGCTCGGTGATCCGCCGCGGCACCGGCGGCACCCCTTCCAACCGGATCGCCTCCGGCGCGGCGACGGTGGGCTCGTCGGCCGTCGTCACGACAGGCGGGACGAGGCCCCACGGTGCGACGATGCCGAGCACGACGGGGATGACGATCGCTCGATGGCGGCGCGGCACGGCGGCAACTCCCTGGGCCTCGGTGGGCGTGGACGGAGCCACGGTCGCCAGAGCCTGTCACGGCGAAGGCCCGTTGGGAAGGGGCGCGACGCAGCTGGTCGGCGCCCCGGGCGGCTAGCGTCCGCCAGCCGGCGTGAGCACGACCGAGGGGTCGGAGAGATCGACCGGCTGAAACCCCGCGTACGCCGGCATCTGCCAGAGCTGGCCCGGGTCGGCCACCGGAAGGTTGGTGGAGATGGTGGTCAGCTCGAGCTGGAACTCGAGTTGCGACGTCGGCCACGACACCTCCACCAGGTGCGGCAGGGCGGCGCCCGACTGGGGATCGACCCGGTGCCGGCTGGTGCGTACGCTCGCCAGGCGCTCGCCGGCCGCGGTGTAGAGATGCTGCTCGACCACCAGCCCGGTGGTGCCGTCGACGATCGTCGACTTGAGCCGCTCCCCCTCGGGCCCGGGGATCCGCGTGCGGATCTCCAGGCGGCCGTCGGCCAGCGGCACCGGCCCTTCGTGGCGGTCCTCCGGCCGGAACGTCACCAACCCGAGCAGTTCCGGCATCCACTCCGCCTTCAGGGGCACGATCGTTCGCGCGGCCGACCGCTCGAAGGCGTCGTGGCGGCAATGGAGCATCACGGGCGGCTCGTGGCGCCGGATCCACAGCCAGAAGAGATCGTCGTTGCTGCCCAGATCGAGCTCCCCGCCGGTGACGGCGGTCTGGGCCCGCAGCCGGAAGCGGCGCGGCGGCTCGCAGGCCAGCTGCGCGGAGAGGCGCGGCACGCCCGGCACCGAGAGCACCGCGTGCGGCACCATCAGGCTCCGCACGCGCTGCGTGTTGTCGTGGACGGTGGTCATCACCTGCTCGAGCGTCGACTGGGGCGGGAGCGTCCGCGGCAGCGGCATGGTGCCCACCTGGTAGCCGCGGAGCATGTTCGGGCAGGAGGCCCCGGTGGAGGCCACCGCCGACACCGCCAGGATGAGCGTGGCGAGCCGCGTGGCCGGGACGTGCGGGGCCGGGGGGGTCATGCCGCCTCCGCTGGCCAGAGGAGGGCCGCCAGGCGCGGTTCGAGTCCCGGGTCGGCGAGCCGGTCGGGCGCGACCACCGCCACGTCGTAGGTGCTGTCGCGGCGCCGGCAGGTGAGCTGCAGTGAACCGGGCGATGGCACCGCTGGCCCGGCGTCGACCAGCCGCAGCACCCGGCGCCGCACCAGCTCCAGCGCCAGCAGGTAGCGGAGGGGCGCGTCGTCGTCACGCCCCTCGAGGCCCTCCAGCAGGTCGAGGAGGACGTCCACGGGCGTGACCGGTTCGTGCGTGGTCGCCGGGGTGTGGAGCGCCCGCCACCAGGCCAGCGTCGCAGCGGCCGGGCCGGCCCAGGCGGCGGCGCACACATCCCGGCGGTGGATCTGGCCACCCTCGCGGACGAGGGCGGAATAGACCGTCTCGCCGGCGACGAACGGTCGGCCGGTGAGCGCACAATTGCTGCGGGGACGGTCGATCTTGATGTCCATGCCGCGGTGATCCTGCCGGGCGGCTCGGGCGGGCCGGAGGATATACGCCGCGGCCCCGGCGGACACAAGCCGCGTCGCTACCGGAGGTCGGTCCCGACGCCGCAGCGCGGGCCGGGCCCCATCGAGAACCAGTGCCACTGGTCAAGCAGGGGAGGATGGGTGGGATCAGCGTTTCGCCGCGTTCCCCCGCCCCTCGTCGCCGAGGAGGAGTTCGGCCACCTCGACAAGTCCGCCGGCGTCGCTGCTGGCCACCACCCGGTCGGCTGTCGCCAGGACCTCCGGGGTTGCGTTGCCCATGGCGATGCCCAGGCCCGCAGCACGGATCATCGGCAGGTCGTTGACGTCGTCCCCCACCGCGCAGATCGCCGCCGCCGGGATCCCCAGGGCGTCGGCAAGGCGGAGCGTGCCCGACCACTTGGTGACCGCCGCAGGGGCGAACTCGCACATCCAGTCGCGGTAGCGCGGGCTGCGGATGGTGTGCAACGAGAGGTGCCCCGGGCCCACGGTGGCGAGTTCGGCCTCCAGTTCCATCATCGATTCGCGGGGGCCCATGGCGAATCCGGCGAAGGCGTCGAGCGGCGGCGCGTCGAGGAGCGTGGGACGGACGTCGGCCAGATGCCGGTTGCGGACCAGGTAGCTGTCGAGTCCCGTGGGCTCGACCACGTCGGGGGCCGGCAGGCGGCGGCAGTGGAAGTCGTGCCCGTCCGCGAAGCTGTCGGTGTAGACCACCGGCTCCAGCCCGCGGGACGCTATGGCGGTGAGGACCTGTCCGAGAACACCGTCGGCGAACCGGGCGGCGTACAGCGTGGCGTGGTCCCCGGGGCGCTTCACCAGACCCCCCGACGCCGTCACCAGGGGCTGGTCGATCCCGAGGAGATGGGCCACCGGCAGCACGTCGCGGTAGCGGCGTCCCGTGGCCAGCGCCACGGCGATGCCCGCGGCCCTGATCCGGGCCACGGCCGAGCGGGTTTCTGGCGGCACCTCGTGGCGGGTGTCGGTGAGCGTGCCGTCGACGTCGAGGACGAGCAGCCGGATCGCGGCGCGGGACGGGGACGGCGGAGATTCACCGGACGGCATGATGGTGTATGGTAGCCGACGATGGCCGACGACTTTCCCTTTACCGCCGTGGCGCGCGTGGGCGACATCCCCGCCGGCGCCGGGCGCTGTTTCGAGGTGGCGGGCCGCCTCGTGGCGGTGTTCTTCGACGGCGATGCCTACTCGGCGCTCGACGACCTGTGCCCACACATGGGGGCCGCGCTCTCGTCGGGACCGCTGCGCGACGGCGTGGTGACCTGCCCGTGGCATGCCTGGCGCTTCCGCCTCAGCGACGGCGCCTGGTGTGACGATCCCCGGCTGCGGGCGGAGGTGTTCGCGGTGCGCGTGGTCGACGGTGCCATCGAGGTGGCCGTGCCGCCGCGGCCGGCTGCCGCGGTCAGTCCCGCACCACCTCGACCATGATCCGCTCGCCGGGCTGCAGCGGTCGCGGTTCGGCGGACGTCTCCGTCGTCACGCGACGGGCCCAGGCCTGGACGTCCTGGGTGATCGGCGGCCAGGTGCCGTGGTGGCTGGGAAGGACGATCCGCGGCCGCAGGAGGC
Source organism: Planctomycetia bacterium (assembly GCA_009924545.1). GTDB lineage: Bacteria > Planctomycetota > Planctomycetia > Pirellulales > UBA1268 > F1-20-MAGs016. Next base: position 8,486 of record RFRL01000117.1, read on the forward strand.
GCACCGCCTCCAGCGAATCCTCCGGCCCCATCGTGAACAGGTCGCCGATGGGGAGGATCGCCACGTCGAGGCCCCCCTTCACCGCGGCGCCGATGCGGGCCATGTCGGAGAACAGCGCCGTGTCGCCGGCAAAGTACATCGACACGCCGGCCACCTGGAGGAGCCATCCGGCGGCCGTGCCGCCGTAGGTGCCGTCGGGCAGGCTGGAGGAGTGCCAGGCGATCTCCATCCGGGCGGTGCCCCCGGGCACGGCGCAGCTGCCGCCGAGGTTCATCGGCTGGGTGTTGGTCACCCCCTGCCGGCCGAGCCAATGGGCGATCTCCCAGTTGCAGTAGACCTTCGCACCGCAGCGCTTGGCGATCGGCACGAGGTCGGCCACGTGGTCGAAGTGGCCGTGCGTGACGAGGATCGCGGCGCAGTCGACGGCCGCGGCCGCGAGGCTCGCGGTGGGGCATTCGTCGAAGAACGGATCGACGAGGAGCACCCCGGCGCCGGTGTCGACCAGCCAGGTGGCGTGTCCGGTCCAGGTGAGCGTGATCGGCATGGGGGCCCTCCGCGGAAAAACCCGACCCCGCCACCCGGCGGGCTCCGGCGGGAACTATAGCCCGGGCCCGCCGCCGTCGCAGCGCTCCCGGGGCGGAGCGTCCTCGGACTCCCGCGCTGCGTGCCACCGCGACTCGACGGCGGTCGTGAGCAGCAGCAGGGCGATCAACTGCCCGATGGCATGCTCGTCCACCCGGGGCAGGCGGATGACCGCACCGGCGCAGCCGGCCGCCCGGAGGTCGGCGATGTCGGCCTCCAGCCGTGCCGTCGCCGCCGCCGGCCAATCCCCTCCGGCCGCCGTGGCCCGCGGCAGGTCGCGCCGCGGTGCACCCCCGGTCACGGCGAGATGGCGGCAGCCGCAGCCGGCGGGGCCCCCGGGCAGGAGGACCCCGGCGCCCCTGGCCGCACCGAGCACATGGCGGTACCAGTCCGCGAGGTGTGTGAGTGCCGCCTGCCGGGTCAGAAGCACGCGCGCCGGTGAGGAACCACCCCCCAGGGAGCGCACCAGGGTCGACACGGGTGTGCTTCCCACCGCCGAGCGGCACCGGGTGAGGAGGGCCGCGGCACCGACGAGGAGGCGCACCACGTCGATGCCCGCCAGCGCGCCGGCCAGCAGGCCGGCGGCGCCGAGTACCGAACCGGGCCCGTCCCCCGGAGCAGGACCGTGGCCGGTGATCGCGTCGGTGTGGAACACCCGCTCCCCCACCGTCGGCCGGAGGAGGGCGACGATGTCGGCGGTCGCGGTGGCTTCAGGCGCGCCCACGATCACCAGCGCCACCCGGCCGAGGACGTCACGGTCGGCACCGGCGCCCCGCCCCGGCGGCGCGACGAGATCGAGGAGGCCGCCCACGGCATCGGGATCATGTTCGGCGGGGAGGAACACGAGGCGGGGGCGGCCGCCGCGGTCGCCGCGGCCGAGCTGGTCGTGCCACGGGTGGGCGCACGAGGCGAGGAGGAGCCGAGGGCCGGCGAGGGTGGCGGGATCGCCGAGGAAGATCACCCGGTCGGCGTCGCCGGCGATCGACCGGGCCCGGTCGAGGATGGCGAATAGCCGGCTCTCGCGCCGCCGGGCCTGCGAACGCGTGACGCCATACTCGGCGAGGAGCCGCTCCACTTCGTGGACGGGGGTGGCGAGCGGATGGGCCGCGCTTCCCGGCGACGGTTCCAGCGCCATCGCGGGGACCCGGCGGGCGGATTCCGCGCCTTCGGGCGGCCCCGGGTCCGGGGTGAGCGCTTCGCAGACCAGTGGATCCTCGGGGGGCCGGGGACGGAGCACGCTCATCACGACAGGGAGCCCGGAGGGGTCGGCGCCGCCGCTGCCCGGCACGCGCCGGACCCATCATGCCACGGGCCCGACAGGGCGCGGAGCGTGGGCAGTCGGTGTGCCACCCTGGGGGCCGTGGCGGAACCCGGGCTTGATCCAGCGCTGGCGGCGGCCCAAAACAGTCGCGGCCCTTCCCCGTTCACGAAACCGGAGCCGACCTGTGATCGAGCACGACCTGCTGCGCGAACTGGCCGAGAAGAACACCACCAAGATCGTGCTCCTGGTGGCCGACGGTCTCGGTGGACTTCCCCTGGAGGCGGGCGGGAAGACCGAGCTCGAGACCGCCGCCACCCCCAACCTCGACCGGCTGGCGGCCCGGGGCACGAGCGGCTCGAGCATCCCGGTGCTCCCGGGCATCACGCCTGGATCGGGCCCCGGCCATCTGGGGCTCTTCGGCTACGACCCGCTCGAATACCGCATCGGTCGCGGGGCACTGGAGGCCACCGGCATCGGCTTCGAACTCGGCCCCGACGACGTGGCAGCCCGGGGCAACTTCTGCACGCTCGACTCCGCCGGGAGGATCAGCGACCGCCGCGCCGGCCGGATCCCGTCGGAGGAGAGTTTCCAGGTGGTGGAACGTCTCCAGGCGGTGCGCATCGACGGCGTCGAGACCTTCGTCAAGCCGGTGAAGGAGCACCGCTTCGTCGTCGTGTTCCGTGGTCCGGGGCTCGACGGGGCCGTGGCCGACACCGATCCGCAGGCCACGGGCGTGGAGCCGTTGGCACCGGTGGCCGCCGCGCCGGCGGCGGAACGCACGGCGCGCGTCGCAGCGGAGTTCGTCCGCCAGGCGCGGGCCATCCTCGCCTCCGAGACGAAGGCCAACGGCCTCGTGCTCCGCGGCTTTGCCGCCAAGCCGCGGCTCCCCACCTTCGCGGAGCTGTACGGGCTGCGCGCCGCGGCGATCGCCGTCTATCCGATGTACAAGGGTCTGGCGCGGCTGGTGGGCATGACGCTCGTCGGCAACGCCGGCTCGCTCGCCGAGCAGCTCGACACCCTCGCGGGCTGCTGGCAGGACCACGACTTCTTCTTCCTCCACTTCAAGTACACCGACTCCACCGGCGAGGATGGGGCGTTCGCCGAGAAGGTGCGGATGATCGAGGAGCTCGACCGGGCGCTGCCGCGGATCGAATCCCTCCGCCCCGACGTCCTCATCGTCACCGGCGACCACTCGACCCCGAGCCGGCTGCGGAGCCATTCCTGGCACCCGGTGCCCACGGTGCTGGTCGCCGACACCTGCCGGCCCGACGGTCTCACGCGCTTCTCGGAGCGCGACTGCCTGCGCGGCGGGCTGGGGCAGTTCCCCGCCAAGCACCTCATGCTCCTGGCGATGGCCCACGCCCTCCGCCTGGGCAAGTTCGGGGCATGACCGGAGCGGGTTGGGTATAAGTCGACAGGGGGCCCCGCGGCGGTCCCACCCTCCCGGCACGGCGAATCCATGGCGCGACTCGACGACGAGGATCTCTTCCAGAGCTCGACGATGACCTTCGGCGAGCACCTGGAGGAGCTCCGGGTGTGCCTCGTCCGAGCGACGCTCGGCCTCGCGGTGGCCGTCGTCGTCGGCTTCCTCGTGGCCCGCCCCGTGGTCCACCTGGTCGAGCAGCCGTTGAAGCGGGCCCTCGGCAAGTACTACACCGCGCAGTCGCTGCGCACGTTCGACTCCTGGCAGCCACGGGTCGCCGGTGGCTCTCCCCTGCCCTATTCCCGCGCCGAGGTGGTCGACGCCGTGGAGCGGCTCGGCCTGTCGTTCGAACTCCGCGAGGTCCATCCCGACCGCTTGGCACGTGTGCTCGGCAGCCGCGCGGCCGAAGGCGGAAGTGCGGCGCCACCGGCAGCGGCGCCGGCTGTCGGCGGGGAAGCGGGCCGTGGGGCAGCGGTCGCACCGGCGACCGGGGCGACACCGTTCGTCCTCGACGATCTCGTGCCCCTCCTCCTCTGGCAACCGTTGGCGCGCGATCCACGCGTGAGCATCACCACGCTCAGTGCCCAGGAGGCCTTCGGTATCTACATCAAGGCGGCGCTGCTGGTGGGGATCGTGCTCTCCAGCCCCTGGATCTTCTACCAGCTGTGGACCTTCGTCGCCGCGGGCCTCTATCCCCACGAGAAACGCTGGGTCCACCTCTTCCTCCCGGTGAGCACCGGGTTGTTCCTGGCCGGGGTCGCCCTGGCGTTCTTCTTCGTGTTCGACTTCGTGCTCGACTACCTCCTCCAGTTCAACGCCTGGCTGGGCCTCGACCCCGACCCGCGGATCAGCGAGTGGATGAGCTTCGTCCTCATCCTCCCGGTGGGCTTCGGCATCGGCTTCCAGTTGCCGCTGGTGATGCTGTTCCTGGAACGGATCGGGGTCATGGACGTGGCCGCCTACGCGGCGCAGTGGCGGCTGGCGGTGGTGGTGATTTTCGTCGTTTCGGCGGTGCTCACCCCGGCCGACCCCTACAGCCTCCTGTTCCTCGCCGTGCCGCTCTGCCTCCTCTATTTCGGCGGGCTGCTCCTTTGTCGACTCCTGCCCCGTGGTGCGGCCAGCGCGGGCTGACGGCGGCCGGCCCGGACCCGTTCGGCGCGGGTCGCCCAGCCGGTCAGTGGCCCAGCCGGTCAGTGGCTCACGAAGGCGAGCCAGTAGAAGCAGCTTCCGGTGATCGCCGTGAGCACGAGGTCGGCGGCCGCCCACCGGGCCCAGCGGCGGTGGCGCGGGCCGTGGTCCCCCGGGGCCACCGGGGTGGGGAAGCGGCGCAGCGCCTCGGTCAACACCCACACCCACAGGCCGAGTGTCGAGACGGCGAACAGGAGATGGATCCCCAGGGCGGTGAGCACCCCCCGGGGCCAGTGGGGGCTGGAGGCGGCACGCTCCTTCCAGTCGCTCACCAGGCGGATATCGATCTCGAAGACGATGATCGCCGCCAGGAGGAGGCCGGCGATCGTCACCTGCAGCGTGCGATGCAGGCGGTACTGCCCGCGCCGCACGAGTGCCACACTCCAGGCCAGGAGGGGCAGGACGGTCAGCAGGCCGACGAGGACCACGTCCATCCCCAGCGAGGCCCGCGTGCCGAGGAACCCGTCGATGCCCGTCGCGGCGGGGGTGACGTGGGTGGTGGCTGGCACGCGCTCGTTCCGGGCGGCTGGGCGGGATGACGCCACAGTGTAGTCGGACCGGTCAGGCTGCTACGATCGCCCCGATTCCGCCCGGCCGAGTGGCGAAACCGGCAGACGCACGGGACTTAAAATCCCGTGGAGAGTGATCTCCGTGCGGGTTCGATCCCCGCCTCGGCCATCTTCTTGACACCG
>RFRL01000118.1 GCA_009924545.1 Planctomycetia bacterium
CGGCCATGTCGGCCCCGGACGAAACGGCCTCGGGTTGGGTGGCTTCCTGGCGGGCTTCCATCTCGGCGAGCCAACGATCGAAGGCCTCGCGCGGTTCGACGGTGATCCGGCCCTTCATCTTGTAGTGACCCCACCCGCACAATTCGGCACACACGATGTCGTACTGGCCCGCTTCGGTGGCCCGGAACCAGACGGGCATCTTCATGCCCGGCACGGCGTCCTGCTTGATCCGCAGGTTGGGCAGGAAAAAGCTGTGGAGCACGTCCATGCTCTTGAGCTGCACCAGCACGTCCTCGTCCATCGGTACATGCATGTCGTTGACGAGGAAGATGTCGTCGGGGGTGCCGAGTTCACCGTCACGGCCCGGGTAGCGCAAGCGCCACTCGAACTGCCGGGCTACCACTTCCACCGTGGGCGCGATCCGCGGGCGGCGCATCTTCACGTCGGCCCACGTGTTCATCTGGTAGATCGAGAGGAACAGAAGGGTGGCCGCGGGGATAATCGTCCACACCAACTCCAGGGTGTGGCTTCCGTGAATGAACGTGGCGGGGGTCGTCCAACGGGCGGCGTCGTACTTCCACAGGAACCAGAACACCAGCACCTCGGTGACGATGAACACGATCCCGGTCAGGCCGAGGATGAAATAGAACAGGCTGTCGATCGACCGACCGTGCGCCGAGACGTCTTTGGGTAGCCAGATGTCGTAGGCCGGGGCGACCGCGAACGTCAGCACGCCGAGGACCGGCACGGCGAGGAACAACGCGCTCCAGAACATCCCGGACAAGCGGTTTCCCACGTGTGTTGCTCCTCGTCGGGGGGCTGTGTTTCAGGTGGTCGGTGTTTCAGGTGGTCGGTACGGCGGCGACGCCGCGGTCAAAACGTCGGTCGGGACTGCTCGTCAGAAACGGTCGCGGGTGCTCGCGGTGGTGGTCCGGTCGGCGCCCAGTTCGCCATCGAACCCGTACGGCAGAGAACGGACGTAGTTGACGATGTGCCAGATGTCCTCCGGCGGGATCGTCCCCTTCGCGGCGGGCATCGGGGCTCCGTTGATGCCCGCATGGATGCGGTAATAGAGATCGAGCGGGCGGCGCCCACCGCGGTAGGTTCCCTGCCGCAGGTTGCGCGGCGGGATCGTGCGCGGGCGGTGCGCATCGCCGTCGAGGACGTGATGGAAGCGATCGACCCACGCCAGATTGGCCCGATGCTCGGCCAATGCCTCCGCGGACATGCCCGAGGTCTTGGTTTCGCGGGCCCGCTCCGCCGTGCCGGTGACTTCCTTTTTGATCTCGACGATGGCCTTGTTCCAGTCGTCGTAATCGTTCGCCTGACCGTCGCCGAGGCCGGTGACGCCGTGGCACTTCACGCAGTTGGCCTTGTCGCCGTAGAACAAATCCTTGCCCTTGGCGATCGACGCGGCCAGATCGATGTCGGCGGGCATTTCGGGAACCGCGATCCGGGCGTCGTCGGCCGCCCGCCACTTTTCCGCCACGGGAGTGAGCATCTCGTCGACGAGGAACTCCCGGGCCTGGGGCAGTTTCCCCTCGGCGTCGTCATCGAGATCGAAGAAGGCGCGCATCAGGTTCAGTTCGGTCTCACCGCGGATCGAGAGGTATTTCACGTACTCCACCAGGGCATCCACCTGCGTGTCGCTGAGGAGGGCGAACGACGGCATCGACGTTCCTGGAATGCCGTTGTGGAGGATCCGCACGAGGTCGTCGCGGGTCGGCTTGTCGGCCCGTTCCGTGCTCTTGAATTTGAACACACCGGGCCGGTAATCCCGCGGGTAGGGGTTGAGGAAGGCGGCGGTCGGGCCCAGGCCGTCGCCGGTGACGCCGTGGCAGTGGGCGCAATGCTCGCGGTACAGCCCGTTCTTCTTGCCGGTGACATCACTGTGCACCGGCCCCGCGGCCAGATCGAGTTTGGCCTGGTCGAGACCGGTCTCCGGCATGGCGACCGGTTGGTCGGGCGTGCCGAACAGGGCCAGCATCACGGTGGCCACCTGGCTCTCCTGCGCCGGGGTGAGCCGCTGCTTGGTCGATTCCACCATGTTGGGGCGGAACCACGCCGGCGGAACGCCGCCGCAACCGGACGCGGCGATGGCCAGGGTGGCAATGAGTGCCGCTCCGTGGCGGCGGTGATGGGAGTTGGTGGGGTCCATGGGAAAGTCCTGCTTGGGCCAGACGCCGTCTCGCGTGCCGAGTATTCAAATGCCGAGGGCCGATGCCGGGATCTCCAACGTGCCGAGGTCCTTCACTTCGTCGGGTTCGAGCCGGACCTGGAACCGCCCCTTCGGAGTCCACTTGAGGTCGGGCCGATCCAGCCCGAGCGCCCCGCTCGGACCGGTGGAACGCTCGTGCCACACCTGCAACTCCACAGTTTCCCCGGCCGGAAGGTCGGGCAGAGTGAACGTTCCGTCGGTGGCGGACACGGCCACGTAGCCATCCTTGCGGAAGACCACGAACGCCTTCATCCAGGGGTGGATGTTGCAGGTCACCATCGTCGGCATGCCGGTCTCGACATCCGCCTTGTAGACGGTGCCGGCGCCGGCCGGTATCAGTTGGTTGAAACTGGAGCCCGCGATGTTGGTGTTGTGGCCGATCGGGTCGCTGTTCCGGACGTCGATCGACTGCCCCACGCGGGCGGCGAACACCGGCGCGAGGAACTCACAGTTCTTCTGGTCGAACACCAAGGTCGTTTCGGGAACGGGATTGCGGACCCGGCCCGTTTTGCGAGCGAACACCACGACGTTGGCGACACCTTTCGACGACGCATCGACGAGGAGCGACCGGTCGAGCAACTTGGCGCCGTCCTTGGAGCAGACCTCGGTGTCTTTGTCGACGACGAGCGCACGCGGGTCGCCCGCCGTCCCAGCGAACACGAAGCGTCCTTTGAGGCTGCCCCAGCCCGTGCCGCTCTCCGCCGCGTCCGTATCCGACGTGGCGGCCACCGTCGAGGCCAGCGCGGAACGGAGTTCGACCGCGAGGCCGGCGTCGGCCACGGGATTGGCGACGCGGTCCGATCCGCAGCCGCTCAACAGCGGCCCCAAGACCACCGCCAGCCACGGACGGGCTGTGACCCACGGGCCGTGGTGCTGACCATCACTTCTTGAACAGGCTGGCATCGAGGGTGATGTCTCCCATGGCGTTGTCACCTGCCTTCACTGTCACTTTTTTCCGACCCTTGGCGGTCTTCTCTGTCGTGCCGCCGACCTTGATCTCGCCGATGTAGCCCGCCTTTTCGTGCCACAGTTGCAGTTCGAGTTCACCGGCGGGCAGCCCCTTGATCTCGAACGTGCCGTCGGCCTTCGACACCGCCGCATACGGATTGGGCCGCACAACGACCCACGCCTTCATCCACGGATGGATGTTGCAGGTGACCTGCGCGGGAATGGCCTCCTCCGACGTGAACGCGACCTTCGACTCGCCGCCGGCGGGAATGAGGCTGTTTGACGGGCTGTTCTTGATCGTGGCCACGTTGCTGTTGTGGCCGACGGTATCGGAGTTCCTGAGAACCAGGGACTGCCCCGTCTGGACCACGGCCACGTGCGGTTCGAACCGGCAGTCCTTGTTGTCGAGCGTCACCGTCCCGCCCTTGGCGGCCGCCAAATCGGGGTGGATCTTGACGTCCTTGTCACGGACGAACACCACGACGTTCGCGATTCCACCGTCGGCGCCGACGGTCAGTTCCTCGCTGACGAGTTTGTGCTTGCCGCACACCTCGACGTCCTTGTCGGCCTTGATGTCGGCGGCGGTGGGCTTGCTGCCTGCGTACACGAACCGGCCAGTGATCGTGCCCCACTCGTCGGCCCGGGCGGGAACGACCCCGGTGGCGAGCAGCAAGGCGGCCACACCCTGGGTGGCGATCCGGGCGATGACGAGGTTCTTCATGATCGGAGTTCCTGGCTGGTAGAGAGACGATGGTCGAGGCGGGGCTGTGGTGCGGTTCGGAGGCCAAATCAGCGGGGCCCCGATCTCACTCTAGCCTCCGGCGAGGGGGTGAGGAGCGGTTGCCGTCGGGGCCGCCGCTGCCGCGGCGGCCGGGGCCGGATCGGCCGGTCGTGGCGGGGGGGCGTCGGTCTGGGGAGGAACATCGGCAGGCGGAGCCGCGGGCTGCTGCCGTAGGTAGGCCTCCAGCGACAGTTGCTGCTTGGCGAACGCGTCGAAGTGCATGAGCAGGTCGGTCAGCGCCGCCACCTGCTGTCCGCTCGTGCCGCGGTAGAGATCCTGGCTGACCGGCTTGTCGAACGGGATGTTGACTGGCATCCCGGTGTAGGGCAGGTAGCGCTTCGGGTTGGCGATCCAGTTGTGCACGTACTCCGGACGCAGGCGCTCGTGGACCTCCGCCAACTGCGGAGCGAGGGCCTTGGGATTGCCCGGCGGCGCGTAGCTGCCCACGAGGTGGCACTTCACGCAGTAGTTGGTGTTGGTCACGATGCGCATCGCGCCGTCGAGATGTCCGGGGTGGGCCATTTCGGTGGCGGCGAGTGACGATTCGTCGAGCCGGGAGTCGTACACGTAGGGGAAGACCGCGCCGTCCACGGCAGCAAAATAATTCACCAGCGACGTGGCTTCGGTGGCATGGAAGTTGAACTTCGGCATCCGCAGCACGGCTGCGGGGCGGATCGTCTGCGGGTTGAGGAGGAAGCGGTGCAGCCAGCCCGACTGGACCTTGTTGCCCTCGCCGACGAGCGGCGGTGGCAGCCAGCCCCACGCGTCGTCGGCCTTGACGTTGGGGTTGATCTGCTTCTCGTCAGCGATGACGACCGGGAACAGGAGCCGCGCCAGGTCGCCTCCGTGGGCGGGCCAGTGGCGCCCCGCGGTCACCGCATCGAGCGGTACCTGGAGGTTTTGCCCCCCTACGATCCGCGGCTCACCGTCCACGAGGGCGTCTTTCCAGAGCATGATCGGCAGGTGCGGCACCGACTCGGTGTCTCCCTCCTCGATGGCCACGCCATCCTCGTCAACGTATTGCGGTTTGCCGGTGGCCGGGTCGAGCACCGGCGTGCCGGAGATCCGTGACTGCCGCCGCCCCTGGCGATCGACGGCGAGCGACCGCGACACGGTGTCGGGCGTGAAGTGCGGCGCGAGGAACGGGTAATCGGCGGGCAGGTTGGTGCTGCCGAGCGACTCCGGCCGGTACCGCAGATCCCAGCGGTCCATCTGCAAGACGTGGCAGCCGCCGCAGTTGTAGCGCTCGGCGACCACCAGCCCGTCGAGCCGAGCCTGCTCCCGCGGTTCGGGTTTGTACACGTACTGCGATGCGGGAGGCTCCGACACGAGCCCGAGGACGAAGGTCATCACCGCTTCCCGCTGCTTCGCGTCGAAGGGGAACTGCGGCATCCGGTAGCGCTCGTTGTACGACTTGTTCTCGGCCTTCTTGTAGTCATAGCTGCGCGGGGCACGGAGTTTCTGCCACAGGAACCCTTCGCGCTCGTGGGCCAGCAGTTTTTCCAGGAAGAAACCGGTGTCGGGATCGATCGACTCTGGGCTGACGTGCGGTTCCGACATGCGGCCGTAAGCCAGATCGGGGGCCAGCGGCTCCTCGCCGAGGGTCGGCCCGGCCAGGCCGGTGCTCCCGCGCGCCCCCGCCGCGTCGTCGTCCGTGTGGGGAGATCCGTTGATGCCCGCATGGGGATCAGCGACGTGGCCGTGGTGCCCATGTTCGAGCTGATGGGTCACGAAGTGGGCCACCTGCTCGAAGGCAATCTTGGACGACTCCTTCCGCCCCCAGTCGGCCAGAGCCGCGCCGGCGGCTTTGGCATCCTCGAACCCCGGGATGTCGTGGCACGCCGAGCAGGCCAACTTGGCGATCGTCTTCTTGCCGACGTACTCCAGCAGGCGGGCGTCGCGGTCGGCGCCGCCCATGCCGACGAGCATTCGCTCGTCCCCGGGGATCGCCGCCATCTCGGCCGGCAGACCCTCGGCCAAGACGCGCTCGGCCCGCGCCGTGGGGAACCGGTCCTTGAGGTACATCAGCGCCAGTTCCGCGGTGGCGGCTCGTTCGGCATCGCTGAGGCCGGCGGCCGACGGAATCTCGGTGGCCTGCCAACCCTCCGTCGAGCGGAGCAGGTAAGCGGTGGCGTCGGCGGCCGGGTCGCTGACGGAGCCGTCGGCGAGTTTCACCGGTTCCAGGAGGACGTTGGGCATGATTGTCCGGGGGTGATACCGCGACGGGTCGCGCAGCCACGAATAGAGCCACTTGGCTCCGTCAGGATGCGAGGCGGCCTTGGCGCCGATGCGTGAGAGATTCGGTCCGTGCGTGCTGGTGGCGTTGGGGAAATCGGCATGCTGGTGGCAGGCCAGGCAGCCGCGGACTTCGACCACCTTCCGGCCGCGGTCGACGTCGGGAGCCGCGGTGATGCCGGCCGGCGGCGCGGCGTAGTCGAAGGGCTGACTGACGCTCGTGAGGTACACGATCATCGAGCGGATCTCGATCGGCTCGTAACGCTGCGATTCCTCCAGGCCCTTCCCCGAAAGGTGTTCCCACAGTCCGAAGAAGCGCGGCATCTTCGTCGAGGGACGGAAGTCCTGCGGGTTGCGCAACCACGAATAGAGCCAGTCAAACCCGACCTTCGACGCGACGTGCCGGAGGCTGGGGCCGACCTTGGGCAGGCCGCCGGGGGTTTCCTGATCCTTGAGGAGCGTCGCAAGTTGGTGGGTGCGTTCCGAGAGGACGGCGTCGCCGCCGGCCGCAGCGTCGCGATCGATCGCTTCCCGCAGCCGCTCGCGGGCGTGCCGGCCATCGGGACTGTGAGCCACTTCATCGGCCCAGCGGACGGCTTCGCCAGATTCGTCGACCTTGGCCAGCCCCGGGTCGGTGGCCACGGCCTGGGCCACCTCGTGGAAGTTGGGGGCCAGACGCATGTCGGGCCCGATCCGCTTGTCGGGGCCGGACCAGCCGTTGATCTCGTGGCAACCGTAGCAACCGTACTGGCGGATGAGATGGTAACCTTCGACGAGTTTCGGTGCCGGCGGGTCGGGGAAGCGCTCGGAGGGTTCGAGGTCGACGACCTGGTGGTGACACTTCAGGCAGCTCGACTCCTCGAACCGCTCCGGCAGCATCGGCAAGATCCAGTGGTGGTTGTTGAACCACCCGTGCTCGTCGTGCCACGCATGGCCCTCCTTGGGCGTGTTGGGCGTGTGGGATGCCCACTTGAAGCTCGTGGCACTCCCCTGCCCCTGATGGCAGATCGTGCACCCGAAGGACTGCATCGGATGGGGGCTGGTCGAGCCGACGAACAGGTCGAGACGCGGATGCGTGGCATAAGGCTGGGGAACGCCCCGGCGGATACTCATTCCCACGGAGCGCCCCCACACCGGGGAGTCGAGTAGGGCATTGGTCACCATCTTCGGGCCGAGTGTCCGACCACCCTCGACCGCTTCGATCACGTCGCCCGTCCGCAGCCCGGCGATGGCGGCGGGGGAGCCGCTGCGCACGAAGGTCACGGTCGGGTCTTCCGGCCGGAACAGACCACGCTCCGCGAGGCTGAAGCCGTAGACCGCCTCCAAGCGGTCGTTGGCCGTGCCGGCCGTGGATGGTGCGGAGGCGGGAGTCGGGAGCTCGACCGCGAGCGTCTCTTCGTGCGGATAGGCGGGGTCGGTGGGCGAGCCGGCGGCCGACTTCTCGATCCCCTTGTGGCAGGTGGTGCAGCGGTCGAAGCGGGCGACGTCACGGAAGTTGTTGTTGAGCGTCAGCTGCGGGAGCCAGATCTGGTCGACACGCAGGGGGCCGTTGAAGGCGTCGAGCACCGGGAGCTCGAGGAGCGTCTTGCCGTAGTTGGGGGCGCGGTCCTTGACTGTCTTGGAGAGCTGGTCGAGTTGGATCCGGTGGTCAGCCAGCGCTTTCGCGGCAGCATCCTCGTCGCGCGTGATGTCGCGGAGGATCGCCTCCAGTTCCTTGCGGTGCGTATTGGCCGCCTGATTGGCCAGAGTCGCGGCCCCCACCTCCTCGCGCTTCCGGTCGGCAAGCTCGAGAAGGGCATCGAGTTTGGTCTGGTCGGCACCGTCGGCCACGGCCAGCTCGTAGTCGGCCCGGTTCTTGTCGAGTTCGGCCTTCCGCAGCTTGAGCTGGCCGGCGCGCAGATCCTCGCGGAACCGGGTCCGCTTGGCGATGTCGCGCATCCGGGTGAGGAGGTCACCGCGCAGCACCAGGCGCTGGCCGGCGTCGGTCTGGCTGCGCAGTTGGTCGATGTCGAGTTGCACGCGATCGGCGGCCTCGGTGTCCTCCTCGGCGGTGCGCACCGCGCTGATAAACCGCTCCACCAGTCCGGCGTCGAGATCGGCGCGGCGGGCATCGGCGAGGGCCGTGCCTAGCTCCTCGGAGCGCTTCTCGTAGTCGGTGGAGTCCTGCTCCGCCACCCGCGCCCGGGCCGACCAGGTCTCCAGGGCACGGAACTCGCGCTGGTACTTTTTCCACGGGCGGTTGTGGTCGACGGCGAGCATCGCCACCGTCGCTGCCAGCAGCGCCAGGGCGGTGAGTCCGAAGACGACGTGGAGAACCTTGAGGTCGCGCCAGGTCTGTTCTGTGGCAGGCATGGGGGTGCCAGGGGTAGCGGTGTGGGGAGGCGAGCCGATCGAGCGCCGGCAGAGGGAGCGCCGGTGCAGCGCCCGGCGGTCGCTGCAACGAACCGATCGGAATCAGAAATTGAGCGAGAACTCCGGGATGCTCACCAGGTATTTCAGGTTCATGGTCCAGCGGAGAACCATCTTCAGAGGGAGCGACAACATCAACAGCATGAGGTTTGCCATGATCATGTAACGGATGAATCCCATCCGAGCGAAGAAACCGCGGAACACGGTCACGGCGAGCAGCGGCGGGAGAACGAGGAGGTACGCGCCCAGAAGGATCAATCCCGGCGCCTCACGGAGGAGGATCGTGCCGACCTGCGTGAGGGCCGAGGCACCCTGCGGGGCGCGGGGCAGCGGCCGATCGAGCAGATTCACCCAGAACATCTGCGGGAGGTCGACGTTGTTGAGCACCTCGACCTTGTACGGGCTCCAGTACTCGAACGGCCCGAAGAAGTTCCAGTTGGGGCCGCGGAGGAACGTGCCGAGGATGATCAGCGTGATCCACAGTTCGAGGAACCCGAACTGGAAGGTGAGGTAGCTGAATTTCCGCTCGGCGATCGAGTAGTAGCCGTTCCCCTTCTTGTTGAAGTCGAGGTAGGGCATCGCCATGAGCCCGAAGATCACCAGGCTCGGAAGCACCACGCCGGCGTACCACGGGTCGAAGTAGACGAGCATCTCCTGGAGCCCGAGGAAGTACCACGGGGCCTTCGAGGGATTGGGGGTTTTCACGCTCGATGCCGGTTCCTCCAGCGGGGCCGGCAGGAAAATCGCCCACGCCAGGAGGAAGGCCGACACCGCGATCATGCAGATCAACTCGGTGTAGACGAGATCCGGCCAGACGAGGACCTTCTCGTCGTTGACCTTCTCCATGGGGGGTAGCCCCTGGGCGATGCGGTCATCGTTGACCACCGCCTGTTTGGTGGCGACCCAGGTGAAGAAGGCGAGGAGGAACACCAGGCCCACGATCGGCACGTTGTCGGGCTTCATCACGATCGAGGCGAAGTTCTCGTCCGCCATCGACAGCCCCATGAGCAGCAGCATGCCGTTGAGGATCGTCCAGGCCACCATCGGGCGCACGAAAAACCGGCGGAAAACGAACAGGATGGTGAGCAGCGCCGTCGTACCGAGCGTGTAAAGGACCGGACCTGACAGCCGATTGACGAGCCCGCGGAGCCACGCCGGCAGGGCGGGCACGAGGCCCGGCGAACCGGACAACGCCAGGCTCGCGAGCACCATCATCACGCCGGCAAAGACCGTCCAGACGAGCGCCTGGCCCGGCTCCTTCTTCCGCTTCCAGAGGAGGTACGCCGCCACGGCGTTCATCACCGCCAGGGCGGTGTAGTACGACCCGAGGAAACCGGCGACGTCCTTGAGGAACAGCCCGTTTGAGTGCATTGGAGTGGGTCACAGCGGTCCGCTGATCCCGCCGTCCTTTCGTACGCGCCAGAAATGGATCGCCAACAGCAGCGCCACCGCCAGGGGGATCGCGATGCAGTGCAGAACGTAGAACCGGTTGAGCGTTTCCTCGCCGACGAACCGGGCACCGAGGAGGCCGAACCGGGCGTCGGAGCCGTCGGTGATCATGTCGATGCCACCCACGGTGAGGAGCTGCTGGCCGGGACCTTCATAGCCGAGGATCGGCGTCGCCCGGGCCATGTTGGAGCCCACCGTGATCGCCCAGATGGCGAGTTGATCCCAGGGCAGCAGGTACCCGGTGAACGACAGCAGCAGCGTGAGGAGGAGGAGGATCACGCCGACGACCCAGTTGAATTCCCGTGGTGGTTTGTAGCTGCCGGTGAGGAACACGCGGTACATGTGCAGCCATGTCGTGATCACCATCGCATGGGCACCCCAGCGGTGGAGCTCCCGGAGGATGCCCAGGCTGGTGACGTCGCGGAGGGCAAGGATGTCGTTGTATGCCCATTCCAGCGTGGGTCGATAGTAGAACATCAGCAGCACGCCGGTGACCGTCTCCACGAGGAACAGGAAGAAGGTGACCCCGCCCATGCACCAGGTGAACGAGAGGGCAATGCCCTGCTTCTTGATCGACACCGGATGGAGATGGAGGAAAAAGTTGGTGAGCATCACCACGATCCGATTGCGCCGGTCGAGCGGCATCGGATGGCGGAAGATGCTTTTCCAGATCTGGGAGTTACGGATCGTCTCGCCGATGGCCATGGGAGGTGGGGTCTCGCGGGACTGGGTGATCGGTGCTGGGGATGCCTTGGACCGTGGTGAGAACTGGCGATGCTACGGGAACTCGCGCTGGGGCTCCGGGCGGATGCCCGGTGTCGGCTCCTGCTCGTTCACACCGGCACGAACGACGACGGGTCGTTCCACTGCCCGAGTTCTTCCTGGAAACCGCGACTCTTGTCGATCTCGAGTTGCCCGTCATCGGCGATCTTGATGGCGTAACGCTCGAGCGGGCGGGGGGCTGGGCCTTCGAAGTTGACCCCGTCCTTGTAGAAACCGCTGCCGTGGCACGGGCACTTGAACTTCTGCTCAGCCTCCAGCCAGTTGGGGGTACAGCCGAGATGGGTGCAGACGGTCTTCAGGGCGTAGATCTGCTGCTGACCACCGACGTCGCTGTTGACCACCCACACGCCGTACTGGGCGACGTACTTGGTCTCGACCTTTCCCGCCGGGAACCCCTCCTTGAAGCCGACCTTGAACCGGCTCGGGGGTTCGGCGAGGACGTTGGGGAACAGGAATCGGGCCAGACCCAGTGAGAAGAGCCCGCCCGTCACCGACAGGGCGGTGAACCCCACCGCCATGAACGACCCGACCGCCATGGAGAGGAACCCGCGACGATCGGTCTCGTCCTCACCCTTCTTGGCGGCGGGTTTGGCCGACCGGGTGGGCATGGGTGGCGCCGTCTTCAGGGCTGCCGTCTTCGTGGTCGGTTCGTGCGTTGCGGTGGCCCGGCCCGTCTCGGGACGGGGGGACGGCCGGGCCGACTCGGCGAGCCTGGTTTTGACCGCCTCTGGCGCCTCCGCCTTGGTTACAGGTCCCGGCTTGGCCCCGGAACGGGCGGCAGCAAGGATGCTCGCGGTGTCGCGTGGTGCGGCTTTCGTCGGTCCTGCACCCGCGGCCGGCTTCGCAGCCGGTTTCGCTGCCGCCGGCTTCGCGGCGGCAGCCGCGGGCTTGGGTGAGGACGGCTTCTGAGGAGCGGCACCAGTCCCGGCTTCGGCCTCCCCTTTCTTGGCGCGGGCCATGGCCATGATCTCGGCGACGCTCGGCCGTCCGCCGGCGGCGGGCTTGGCGACAGGCTTCGCTGGGCGTTCGGGAGCGGCACCCGATTCCGCCGATCCTGGGCCGCCAGCCGAGAGCCCTGTCGCGTCGGCGGGTGGAGATTGCGGCGCCGCCGGCCCGGCCACTGCGTCGGCCGGTGGAACGGCACCCGAACTCGTGCCACCCCCCTTCTCCGCCCGCGCCGCTGCGAGGATCTCCGCCACGCTCATTTTTTTCTTTTCAGCCATCGCCGCGTTCCGCGCCTCGGGAGGAGTGACCCTTGAATGGTGTTGACGATCCGCCGACCGGCTCCGTGGCCGAAAGCGACCCCTGATTCAATTCAACTCGCCCCCGACGCTCCGCGCGGAAGGGACAACTAGACCGGCCGGCCGAATCCGCGATTCCGAACTCGACAGTGTGGCCCCAAGTCGTTCATTCCGTCCATCAAGAGAGCGAAGGTGCAAGGAAACCCGACAGTCCCGATGCCCCCGGAGACGGCCTCCCATCCGACACGGCCTCCCATCCGACACGGCGTTCGCGGAGTGGTTCCGCATGGCACGATGTTCGGCCCACCGTGTTCGGCCCACCGTGTTCGGCCCACCGTGTTCGGCCCACCGTGTTCGGCCCACCATGTTCGGCCAGAAGACGCTGTTCGGTCGGAGCACCGCTTCGATGCCTGACGCCGGAACCCTCCCGGCGTCGGACCGCTTGACGATAGAAGGTCGGCGATCGAAGGTCGGCGATCGAAGCCGCCCGAACGACGGGGGATCGTCCCGAGCCCACCCTCGATCGCCCATACCTGCAGCGCCACCTTTGCCGTACCAATGGCCTTGACCGCCCTGGGCTACGGACCGCCGCCGAAACACCCCAACCTCCTACCCTTACGATCGGCGAAAAATTGAAAAACATCGAGTGCGAGATGGGTTCGTGATTTTTTTCACGAACTTCTTTACTGTATCGGCCCGGCCGTCTGTGTCAACGTTTTCGGGACGCGGTCGAGGGCCTGCCCCCCGGTTAGACAGGCTTTTCGGCTGCCGCCCGCCCGCTTTTTGGTCGCGCCGACACCAATCCGCTTGAATGGCGTCCCGCAGCTTCCCCACAATCCGAGCCCCGCGGGCGGATACCTGGACATCGTGGGGCTGGTCCGTGACGATGATCCGTCCACTCCCGGCTGTCCCCAGGTGACCCCACCGTGGCTCGCGCTTCCCGTCGTGTGCTCGTGGTCGGGGCCGGAGGACGTGAGCATGCCTTGGCCTGGAAGTTGGCCCATGACGGGGCGGAGGTTTTCGCCGCGCCGGGCAACGCGGGCACCGCGACAGTCGGCACCAATCTCGACTGCGCCGCCACCGACGTGCCGGGGCTGGTGAAGCTGGCGCAGGCACGGGCCATCGACCTGACGGTGATCGGCCCCGAGGCACCTCTGGTGGCCGGCGTCACCGACGCGTTCACGGCGGCTGGTCTGCGGGTCTTCGGTCCGACGCGGGCCGCGGCGAGGATCGAGGGGAGCAAGCTGTTCTGCAAGCAGATCCTCCGCCGTGGCGACGTGCCCACGGGGATGTTCGAGTCGTTTCCGGGTCCGGCCCGAGCGCGGGAATGGATCGAGGCCCGCGAGGAGGTGCCGGTGGTGGTCAAGGCCGACGGCCTGGCGGCCGGCAAGGGGGTATTCGTCTGCGCTGACCGTGCCGCGGCCCTGGCGGCCATCGACTCCCTGGCAGCCGATCCCGTGCTCTCGCGCGGCGGGATCCTCGTCGAGGAGCGGCTCGACGGCGTCGAGGTGAGCGTGATGGCGATCACCGACGGCCGCACG
>RFRL01000119.1 GCA_009924545.1 Planctomycetia bacterium
CGGGACGGCGGGGCTCGCGGGCCACGGGAGGCATCCAGGGGGGCGGTGGTCGCTGCCGGAAGAGCACCGGCAGGCCCGGATCATACACCGCCGCGCGGGCCGGCGGCCGGGGCCCCCTGCCGCTGCCGTCGGCGGAGCGGCGCGTCAGGCACGCGCCCGCGGCCGATCGGGTCGCCCGCCCGGCGGGTCAATTCCGGGTTGTGGTCGCAACTGTCGACGTGCGACGAGCCCCCGTCTCGGGGTGGCCTGGCTCCACTGCCACCCCGCCGTCACCACCGACCAGGAGCGCAGCGTGGTCATCGATCCGCAGCCCGGAGCGGATGTCGGCCGCGTCGGCGGAGTGGCAGGCGTGGCAGCGTTTGACGAACACCGGCCGCACATGCTCCTCGAAGAAGTCGAGGTCGGCGCCGGCGAACGCCGGGGAGATGGGATCTGCCGGGTCGGCTGGCTCCGCGGCGCGGCCGACCGACAAGCCCGGTCCGATCGTGACGGCTGCGAGAAGCGCGGCGGAGCCCCGATACATCCGGGATGAAGCAACGCCCGGCGCCGTTGCGCAGCCCAGGGTCGCCCCAGGGATGGGTTTGCCGCACGGCCGACCATCGTCCGTGTGTGTGGTGGATCATGACACGGGCCCCTGCTGGTCGGGGGTCTGGCACTGGTGCCCGCGTGAAGTGGCCTGCCCCGGTCGGGCGTTCCGCGAACCGGGTCGGTGCTCAGCGGATCGGCGCCCACCACCGCGAGCGGCGCACTTCCGGGACCGGCTCGATGAAGTCACGGGGTCGGCTGCCGTCCATGAGCGGCAGGCGGAAGGAGTAGGGGCCGATGTCGTTTTGCAGGTAGGGATCGAAGCGCACCGCCTTGCGCTGCTGATTGCGAACCGGGCCCGGATCGAGCCACTGGGGGCGTCCGAGGGAGGCGCACCCCCCTGCCCCGGCGAGCGCGGCGACCAGGAGCAGGCTGCAAACACGGAGGGACGATGGCATTGGCCGGGCCTCGCGGATGGGGTCGCGGACTGTAGTCGTCCCGCCAAGTCGCCCCAAGGCCGGTTCCGTCGCCGCCTCGCCCGGTCGTCAGGTCATCGCTGCGGGCGGGTCACGCCGGATGGCGGGGCTCCCCGGCCGCAGCCGGGCCCGGCATTTCGTGCGGCAGGGCAACATGCAACAGGTGGGCTGGCTGGCCGGCGAGCGGCGTGAGGGTCTGCGGACCGATCTCGGCAGGGAGGAGGGCCGTCTGCCCCCGACCGAGCGGCGGCAGGCCCCACGCGGGTGCAAAGCCCACCGCGCCATCGAGAACGATCACCGCGTGCGCGGTGTCGTCGCCCCCCGCGGTCCAGGCCTGCCGGGTGCGGACTTCTTCGAAGATGAAATAGGGGCACTCGACGAGCCGGCGAACCGCCGGATCGGCGCCCGACGTGGGCGTCACCGGCGTTACCGGGCCGAATCGGGTGACCGCTTCGAGACCCGCCTCGAGATGGAGGGCGCGCGGCTTCCCGTCGGGGCCGGTGCGGTTCCAGTCGTGGAGGCGGTAGGTGACGTCGCTCGACTGCTGGATCTCCGCCACCAGTAGTCCGGCGCCGATGGCATGCACCGTGCCGGCGGGGATGAAGATGCAATCGCCGGGGCGCGGTTCGAAGGCATGCAGCACGTCGGCCAAGCGGCCGTGCGCCAGCCCCGCGGTGAGGCCCGCGCCGTCGACCCCGGCGCGGAGGCCCGCGTAGATCCGGCTGCCGGCGGTGGCGGCGATCACGTACCACGCCTCGGTCTTCCCGCGGTCCGGCGGCACGAGACGGGCCGCCCGGCTGTCGTCAGGGTGCACCTGTACGGAGAGGTCGTGGCGCGCGTCGAGAAACTTGAACAGCAGGGGAAACCGCTCCAGGCCGGCATGCCGCCCCAGGACGTCACGGCCATGCGCGGCCCGCAGGTCGGCCAGCGACCGGCCCGCCAGGGCGCCGGCGGCCACGACGCTCTGGTCGCCGTCGCGGTCCACCAGTTCCCACGACTCGGCGAAGTCTTCGCCCGGTGGGAGAGTGCGGCGCAGCTCCGTCTCGAAGCGGCGACCGCCCCACAGGTAGCGGCGGTAGATGGGGACGAGGGGGAGCGGATGGAGCATGGTGGCAGGCGTGATCAGGGAGTGTGACCGGCGTAGCCCTCGACGAGCCGGCCGATCCAGAAGCACGAGACCGCGGCCAGCAGCATGGCGAGCATCCGGCTGGCGCTGATGGCGTTGCCCAGTTGGAGGATCACGGCCACCACCGGCAACCCGAGGCCGAGCAGTTGCCCGATCTTGCCGAACGCGCGGAGGATGCCGGCCATGGGGGGAGGGCTTCTGGGGGTTCACCGCGGTCGCGGACCACCGCGGCCCGGCGTCGCAACCGCGTCGGCGCTCTCCACCATCCCGGAGCCCGGCGGGCTGCCGTCGGAGGGAGTGGTGGGCAAACGACCGGCGACTGCGTCGGAACGGTTGGCGAAACTGGGGAGCGGTGGGACCGTGGCGTCGGCGGCGAGCGCTGCCCGGGCGGACTCGGACAGTCCGCAGACACGGATCGTACCCCCTTCGTCCCGGAGCCGCCCAGAGAGGCGGGCGATTTCCCCGGCCAGTCGGCCACGCGCGTCGTCGAGGCCGTCGCACTCGAGCACGAGGCGCTGGGTGTGGTGGGCCTGCAGCAGTCCCCACACGCGTTCGGCCAAACCATCGTCACGCGCCGGATCGTCGCCGGTGGGGGCTGCCGCCGGGCTCACCAACCGGACGAACAGCCACCCCGGGCCGCGTTCCACCACGAGATCGCACCGATCGCAGTCCTGCAGGTGCCTGGCCATCGGAGCATCCTCCTTGAATGCTTGAATGCGGGCTCGAATACGTGCCGCGGCCGGGGCGGAAATCCCTCGCTCCACCGGCCGCAGCCCCCCCCTTTTCGGAACCATGGTTGTCGGCCGGCGACCCGACTTGCAACCCCGGTTTTCCTGTGGCGCAGCAGCCGGCGCCGCGGCAGGCTTGTGTGCCGCGGCCCATACGCGATACTGCCCCATCCGGTGGGCCCGCGACGGGTCCGACCACTTTCCCGACACTTGTGGAGATTCGCGTGATGGGCAGGCACGGCGCAGTCACGTTCAAGGGAAACCCGCTGACCCTCGTCGGGGACGAGATCAAGGTCGGCAGCCCGGCCCCCGATTTCGATCTGGCCAGCTACGGTGCCAGCGGCATGCAGCACATCCGCAAGGCCGACCTGCTCGGCAAGCCGGTGTTCATCTCGGTCGTGCCGTCGCTCGACACGCCCGTCTGCCAGGTGCAGACCAGGGCCTTCAACCAGCGGCTGGCGGGACTCGGCGACAAGGTGCACGCCCTCACCGTGAGCCTCGATCTGCCCTTCGCCATGAACCGGTTCTGCGGTGCCGAGAACATCACCGCCATGAAGACCGGGAGCGACTACATGGACCGCTCGTTCGGCACCCGCTTCGGCGTGCTCATCGACGAGCTGAAGATCCTCGCCCGGGCGGTGTTCATCCTCGATGCCCAGGGCACCGTACGTTACGCCCAGGTGGTCAAGGAGGTGGCCAGCGAACCCGACTACGACACGGCGGTCGCGGCCCTCGAGAAGCTGGTCTGAAGGCGGGCCCGAGCAGGCAGGTCTCGCGCGCAGCTTGGCAGTCCGGGTTCGGGGCATGAACATGCCCCGAACCTGACATGCCCGTGGCCCCGATCAGACCCGACTCGATCAGGTACCGAGCATCTCGGCGATCGAATCCCGGGCCGCGGCGAGCGCCTCCGGGAGTTTGTCAGCCAACTTCCCGCCGGCCTGGGCCAGGTCGGGGCGTCCGCCCCCCTTGCCGCCGACGACGGCGGCCGGTTCCCGGATCCAGTTGCCCGCAGACAGGCCGCGCGCTTCGAGTTCGCGACTGATCCCGGCCACCAGCGTCACCTTGTCGCCTTCGCGACTGCCGAGGAGCACGGCGATCGGGCTCCCTTTGCGGCGGAGAAGGTCGATGCACTCGCGCATCGCCGCCGTGTCGGCGCCCCGGGCGTCGGCGATCACCACCTTGGTCCCGCCCACGTCGGTGGCGGCCGCGAGCAGTTGCTCGACCGACAGGCTGGCCGCAGGGGCCGCCCCCTTGCGGCGCAGGTCCTTCATTTCCTTGGAGAGCGCCGCCAGGCGGGCCGGCAGTTCGGCGGCGGGCACCTTGAGGGTGGCGGCCGCCTCGTGCAAGGCCCGTTCCGCCTCGCGGAACCGCTCCAGGGCCCGGTGGCCGGTGACGGCGCTGATCCGTCGTGTGCCGGCCGACACGCTCTCTTCCCCGATGATCCGCACCACGCCGATCTGGCCGGTGCTGGTCACGTGCGTGCCGCCGCACAGTTCGCGGCTCACACCGTCCATCGAAACCATGCGGACCACGTCGGGATACTTCTCGCCGAAGAGCATCATCGCCCCGGCATGCCGGGCCTCGCCCAGCGGAATGAGCCGCGCCGACACCTCCACTGCCGCGAAGACGTTGGCGTTGACCATCGACTCGATCGCCTGGAGCGTGGGGGCGTCGATCGCACCACCGTGGGAAAAGTCGAAGCGCAGGAGATCAGCGTCGACCTTCGAGCCCTGCTGCACGGCGTGGGGGCCGAGGTGGTGCTGGAGGGCGGCGTGGAGCAGGTGTGTGGCGGAATGGGCCCGGCGAAGGGCCGAGCGGCGCGATGTGTCGATCGTGGCCTTGACGGTCTGGCCGAGATCGAGCTGGCCAGTCACGAGCCGGCCGACGTGGAGCACGAAGCCCCCTTCGCGCTGCGTGTCGGTCACGTCGAAGGCCCCGCCGGCCCATTCGAGCCGCCCGGTGTCACCAACCTGGCCCCCCGATTCGCCGTAGAACGGCGTCTTGTCGAGGACGATCGTCACCGCCTGGCCGTGCCGCGCCGCTTCGCCCTGCAATGCGGCCCCTCGAGCCGGCTCGCTCTGGAGCGCGTCGCAGAGCCGGTCCTGGGCGATGATGCCGATCACTTTGCCGTCGGTCTGCTCGGTGTCGTAGCCGACGAACTCGGTGCCGTGCATCGCCTTCTTGAGCGAGTCGAGCGGACCGGAGGTGAAGACCTCCACGCGCGTGCCGGCCCCCGACCGCTGCCCGTGCCCCTCCATCGCCTCGCGGAAGCCGCTCCAGTCGAAGGCACAGTTCCGCTCGGCGGCGAGGGTCTCGAGCAGTTCCGGGGGGAAACCGTAGGTGGTGTAGAGTTCGGCGGCGTCGGTGCCTTTCACGAGGCCGGAGCCCGAGCGTTCGACGGTGGCGAACAGCCGGTCGATCCGCTGCAGGCCCCCGTCGATCGTGGCGAGGAACGACTCCTCCTCGCGCTTGATCACCCCGGCCACCCGATCCACGGTCTCCGCCAACTCCGGGTAGGGACGGCGCATCAGGCCGGCGACGGTGCCCGGCAGGGTGTGGAGGAACGGATCCCTGATCCCCATCTGCCGGCCGTCGAGCACGGCGCGGCGGAGGAGGCGCTTGACGACGTACTTCTCCTCGTTGTTCCCGGGGAGGACGTTCTCATGGATGGCGAAGGTGCAGGCGCGGACATGGTCGGCGATCCGGCGCATGCGCCGGCCGTCGTCGGTGGCGGGCTCGTAGTGCCGCCCGCAGACCTCGGCGACCGCCTCCACCAGCGGCCGGAGGATGTCGATGTGGAAGTTGCTGTCCACCCCCTGGAGCATCGCTGCGGTGCGTTCCAGGCCCATGCCGGTGTCGATGTTGCGGCTGGGCAGTGGACGGAGATTGTCGGGCGGATTGCCGACACGGTTGAACTGCGTGAACACCAGGTTCCAGATCTCCACGTCGCTGCCGTCGGGCATGCGATAAAAGATCTCGCTGCACGGTCCGCACACCCCGTCGGGCCCCTGGGTGGGGGCACCGGCGGGCCAGAAGTTGTCGTCCTCGCCCATCCGAGTGATCTTCGTGGCCGGCAGGCCGATCTCGTCGGACCAGATGCGGTAGGCCTCGTCGTCATTCTCGTAGACGGTGACGGAGAGTTTCTCCGGGGCGATGCCCAGCCAGTTGCGCGCGGTGACGAACTCCCAGGCCCAGTGGATCGCCTCGCGCTTGAAATAGTCGCCGAAACTGAAGTTACCGAGCATCTCGAAGAACGTATGGTGGCGCGGGGTGCGGCCCACGTTGTCGATGTCGCCGGTGCGGAGGCACTTCTGGCAGGTGGTCGCCCGGGTGAACTCCAGCTTGCACTTGCCGAGGAAGTGGTCTTTGAACTGGTTCATCCCCGCGGGCGTGAACAGCACGGAGGGATCCCAGCGGGGCACGAGCACATCGCTCGGCCGGCGGACGCACCCCTTCGACTCGAAGAATGCCAGGTAGGCTTCGCGGAGATCATCAGCCTTCATGTCGCGATCGGCTCCGGGGAACTCGCCCCGGTGTGAAAACGCCCGAGGCGGCGTCACTATACACAGCCGCCACGCGAGTGCTCACCCGTCGCCGCAAGCCCGCGTTTCAGCCCTGTGGGCGGCAACCCGGTTCCTCCGGCAAGCAACCCGGTTCCTCCGGCAAGCAACCCCCATCTCGATTGCCACCAGAAAACGAGACCGCCCACAGGCGGCCGCTTGGGTCGGTCGCGCGTGGGCGGTCAGCATTGCGAAGCCGTTCAGCGAAAACTCGAGCCGGTCGATCGCCGGCGCTCACTCCTCGCTGGCCGAACCGGCAGACGATTCCCCCTCGACCGTGATCACGGCATCCTTGTTGGCGAGGATCCGCCCGCGAAGTTCCTCGGCCACGGAGGGATTTTCCTTGAGGAACACACGGGCCTTTTCCCGACCCTGGCCGAGGTGGGTTTCCCCGTACCGCAACCAGGTGCCGGTCTTGTCGACCAGCTTGGCGGCGATCGCCAGATCGAGCAGATCCCCTTCAACGCTGATGCCGTTGGCATGCATCATGTCGAACTCGGCCACCCGGAACGGCGGGGCGACCTTGTTCTTGACCACCTTCACGCGCACGCGCTGGCCGACCACATCCTCGCCATCCTTGAGCGTGCCGATCCGGCGGACGTCGATCCGGCACGAGGAGTAGAACTTCAGTGCCCGGCCCCCGGGGGTGGTTTCAGGGCTGCCGAACATCACCCCGATCTTCTCCCGGATCTGGTTGATGAACACCACGCACGTCTTGCTCTTGGCGATGGCCCCGGTCAACTTCCGCATCGCTTGGCTCATGAGCCGGGCCTGCAGGCCGACGAACGAGTCGCCGATCTCGCCGTCGAGCTCCTTCTGCGGCACCAGAGCCGCGACCGAGTCGATGACGATGATGTCGACCGCATTCGACTTGATGAGCATCTCGGCGATGTGCATCGCCTCCTCGCCGCTGGTGGGTTGGCTGACCAGCAGCTTCTCCAGGGAGATGCCCACCTTCTTCGCCCAACTCGGGTCGAGGGCATGCTCTGCGTCGATGAAGGCGGCGATGCCGCCGGCGCGTTGGGCACTGGCGACGGCGTGCAGGGCGAGGGTCGTCTTGCCGCTCGACTCCGGGCCGAACACCTCGATGATCCGGCCCCGGGGCAACCCCTTGCCACCGAGGGCCAAGTCGACCGACAGGCTGCCGGTCGAGATCCCCTCGATCGGCGCCGCGATGTCGCTGCCCAGCGGCATGATCGAGCCGGCCCCGAACTCTTTCTCGATCTGCGCAAGCGTGTTGCGCAGCGCCGGGTTGTCGTCGAGGAACGAGGCTCCCGCCGCCTTGGCTCCACTCCGACCGGCACCCCGGCCCGCGGCCGCCTTGCCCTCGCGAGTCTCTTTCGATTCCTTGTTCGATTCCCTGTTCGATTCCCTAGCCATCCGTCCGTTCACTCCTGCCGTCCCTGCAACCATGGCACCTGCCTCCCACGTTTCCCGGCGCGCCGTCGGGGTGGTTGCATCGCCACCATGAATCGAGCGATTCGCCGCAGAACCGAATACGGAACATGTGTATAGTATCGGTTGAAGGTCGACCGGGCAAGAGGCGAAGTGCCGGTTTTTCCGCCCCTGGAGCGTGGGCCAGGGTGGGCCGCCTCACGGGTGTGCCGGCCGAGCGCGGAGGAAAACGTCCGCGGACGCTCCGGCAACCCAGACGCCCCGGCAACCCAGACGCCCCGGCAACCCAGACGCTCCGGCAACCCAGACGCCCCGGCAACCCAGACGCCCCGGCAACCCAGACGGCCCGGCAACCCAGACGACTCAGAAAGAGAGCATCTGCCGGTATTCGGCCAAGCGGCTGTCGAGGTCGCGGCGGTTGATGCCTTGGAGCCGGTCGAGGCTGAAGTCTTCCACCGTGAAGCTGGCGGTGACCACGCCGTAGGCGAGGGCTTCCTTGAGGGACTGGGGGTCGAGCCGCCCCAGCGCTGCCAGGTGCCCCATCATGCCGCCGGCGAAGCTGTCGCCGGCACCCGTGGGGTCGACCACGCGCGGTGTGGGGTAGGCGGGCATGACGTACATCTCATGCTCGCTGAAGAACATCGCGCCGTGCTCCCCTTTCTTGATCACCACGAACTTCGGTCCCATGGCCCGCACGGTATGGCCGGCCCGGACGAGGTTTTCGTCCTCGGCGAGGAGTTTGGCCTCGGAATCGTTGAGTACGAGGCCGTCGATGCGGCGCAGGAGGGTGGCCAACTCGTCGCGCTGGATGTTGATCCACAGGTCCATCGTGTCGGCCACGGTGAGGTGGGCCTTGGGCACCTGGTCGAGCACCGACAGTTGCGTCGTCGGGGAGGCGTTGCCGAGGAACACGAAGCGGCTGTCCTGGTGGCCGGCGGTGAGTGTGGGTTTGAACTCGCCGAACACGTTGAGGTGCACCTCGAGCGTTTCCCGGTCGTTCATGTTGGGCAGGTAGCGACCGCGCCAGCGGAACGTCTTCCCGCCAGCGATGGTCTCGATGCCGGAAGTGTCGATGCCGCGGTCCTGGAGAAACCGGGTATGGCGCGTCGGCCAATCCTCCCCGACGGTGCCGATCATCCGCACCGGAGAAAAGAAACTCGCAGCGTACGAAAAGAACACCGCGGAACCGCCGAGCACGTCGTCGCGCTTGTCAGTGGGGGTCTCGACGCAGTCCAGGGCGACACTTCCAACGACGAGCAGCGGCATGGTGGGCGGCACTCCCCTGGGTGAACCGCCGGCGCTTCAACCGCGTCCGGGCGGACCGGCGATCGTATCGGCCCCGCGTTGACGGCGTCCACTGCGCACGGACCTGCCGCGGTGGACCAGCATCCGAGCCGGCACAGGCGATGGCGGTGCGGGTTCCGCCCGGCATCCGTCCATCAACGCACCGAGCCCCCGTGGGCTTGGGCACCCACGGAGGCTCGGGCTGTGGTTCGGACCGGGCATGCCGACCCGTGTCGTCACGGCAGGATGACGGTATCGATCACGTGAATGACACCATTTTTCGCCTTGATGTCGGTCTTCACGACCTTGGCCTTGCCGGTCGCGGTCCCGACGGTGACACCCCCTTCGGTGCCGATCATGACCGTCTTGCCGCCGGCCGTCTTGGCTTCCTTGAGTTTCACCACATCGGCGGCCATCACCGAGCCGGGAACGACGTGGAGGAGGAGGATTTCCTTGAGCTTCTCCTTGTTTTCCGGCTTGAGAAGCGTCTCGACCGTGCCCGCGGGGAGCTTCTTGAACGCCTCGTCCGTCGGCGCGAAGACGGTGAACGGACCGTCTCCCTTCAGGGTATCGACAAGGCCAGCGGCGCCCACGGCGGCCGCCAGCGTTTTGAACGTCCCTGCCGCCACCGCCGTGTCGACGATGTCGGCCGTTTGCCGCAACGCCACCTGACGCACCGGCTCTGCGGCAAGCGAAGTGCCGCAGGCTACCGCCATCACCACCGCCGTCACCTGTGCGAAGCCAATTGCCCGGATCATGGAAAGCTCCCGAGAAGATCGCTGGACGACGCTCGGAACGTCCGGGCGGGTCAAGCTCGACAACATTAGACCACAACCCCCAGCCGGCCAGTGCCATGCCGGTGCGGATTGCCGAGCGGCCCGGGTGCGAGGGACCGACCCGACGGATGTGGTGGGGCCGCTTGGCCGCGGAATGCCCGCCGGTCAGGTGTGTCCGGCGGCCGGGGAACGGTGCCGGTCAGGGCACGTCCGGCACCTGTGCCGGAACGCCACCCTCCGCACGCCGCAACACCAGCAGCCGTGCCGGCCAATCCGACGCGACGCCATCGATATCGAGCGTGGCCACGGTAACCCACTCGCCGACGATCTTCTTCATGGACGACTCAACCTCCGACGGCTCGATGACCATCACCGTCAGGGCAGCCTGTTGATCGGCCGGCCATTCCCGCAGGCGTCGTCCGCCGCCGTACGTCGTGAGGTAGGTTTCGGCAGCATGTGCGGTGGAAACGTAATACAGCGAAGGCAGGACGAGCGCGTGATCGGTTGGTCGGACCTGTTCGCGGAAGAACGTCTCGACGCGATCCCAGTCGACGAGCGGGTCACGCAGAGCGTTGCGGAAGGCCAGCGGCGTACCGACAAGGACGCTGACGAGAAGGGGAACCGCAGTGACACCGCGCATGACGGGGCCCATCCGGGGCCACAGTTGGCTCAGGGCCGCCGCCGCGCTCACAGCGACGATGATGAAGCCCATCCACGTGTAGTGCCACGGGTACCTGCCGGAGAACATCACGAAGAGGGGTACGCCGAGTCCGGCGAGCAGTCCGAACCCCAGCGGTGATCTCCACGTCCACTGGCGGGTGCGCCAGGCCCACAGCGCCGAAGCGAGGAGCGAGGCGATCACCCACGGGAATGACGGATCACGGAGCCAGGCCTGGTAGGAGCGACCGAGTTCGCCGAGCCGCACCCCCAACCGACCGAGCGTTTTCGCGTCATTGAAAACCGCGAGTTGGGCCATGTCGCCCGTCACCGTATGCCCCGACAAGACGGTGTTTTGGAGAAAACAGAAGGCCACGCCGTGAGCGGCCAAGTACCCCAGCAGGCTGGCCACACCGAGGGCCATGCCGCCGCACAGGCAGAGGCCGAACCGCCACACCCGCGCCGGCGCGAGGAGGAGCGCCACCAGGAACACGCCCACGGCATACGCCCCGAGTTGCAGCCCCGCCCACGGGGCCACGGCCCCGAGGAGGACGACGTACCACCAGCGCCAGCGGTCCGGCCCCGCAGAAAACTCGTGCACCACGGCGGCGGCGATCAGCAACGTGATCGCATCGGGTCGCCCGTAGCGGAACAGCTTCGTCATGCTCATCGCCGTCAGCAGCAAGACGGCGAGTACCACGGTCCAGCCGCCTCCCCTGACCCAGCCCCCACGGCGGGCAGCCATGCAGAGGAGCCACACCGCCAAGCCGCCGAACACCACGTTGATGCTCCGCAGGGCCGTGGGGGAGATGCCGAACACAGCCAGCCAGCAGGCGAGGAGGTTTTCGTGGAGGGGGGAGTTGCTGGCCCAGAACTCCGTCGAGGGCTGACTGGGCCATGCCGTCGACGTGAACCCCTTCCCGATCAGCCAGCGGACGGCTGGGTCGGAGTACATGACCTCGTCGGTCCAGGGTGCGGGAAACCATGTCGCCGTGACGAAATGCAGCAGGCACACGCCGATCACCAAGGCCACGGCCCACAACCGTTCATCGAGCCCGAGCCACGCCGCGGCCATTCGATCCGCGTCGGCACTTGTCGCGGGCATGGGCGACGGGGTCGCCGGAACGGCTACGGAAAAACGGTCCGAACCGCTGTCGCGGACCCCATCGACCATCGGAATCACCTCCCTCTCCGGGTCGCCAACGACCGCACCCACCTTGGCCGACATCGGGAAGCAACCCCGTGCGGCGACGACATGCGTTCGCCGTTTACGGATCGTTCCCAGCCGGTCATTGGTCGCCCCACTCCACCGGGCGAACCGGTCCCCGGCAGCCTGTCCCCGGCAGCCTGTCCCCGGCAGCCTGTCCCCGGCAGCCTGTCCCCGGCAGCCTGTCAGCGGCACCCGGCCGTGCCAAATCCGCTCCCCGCTCGAGATGCTGGAACGCAGCCGAAAGTACGGAGCTTAGTCCACGGGGTTGGTGCCGTGCAAACACGGCGCCGGCCGCAGCCCCAAGCTGTGCTGGAGCGACGGCACAGGCGTCGCTGGCACCGCGCGTTGCGGCGTCGACGCGCTCCGTTGGTGGCGGCTCTCACCCGGCCAATGGCAGGGCGCGGTCGAGGCGGGCCAGGCTCCTGTCGCGGCCGAGGATGGCGAGGGTTTCGTAGAGCCCCGGGCCCACCGTCCTCCCCGTCACGGCCACCCGGACGGCATGCACCACGTCGCCCGTCTTGAGACCGCGCGCTTCAACCACCTGCTTGAGGGCGGCCTCGATCGCTGCCGGGGCGAAGGGCGCGGTCGTCCGCAAGCTTTCGGCCGCGGCCACCAGCACGTCGCGCACCCCAGGCTTGGCCAGCCGCTGCTTCACCGCCGCCTCGTCCATCACCGGCTCGTCGACGAGGAAGAAGTCGGCGTAGGCGAGGATGTCGCCCGCGACCTTGAGCCGGTCCCCCGCCGCCTCGATCGCCTGGCGCACGATCGCCACCTGCTCCGCGGTGGGCGGGTCGGCGAGGAGGCCGGCGCGCTCGAGGTAGGGGAGCATGAGGGGGAGCTTCTCGTCGACCGGCAGGGCGTGCATGTAGTGGTCCTGCACAGCCCACAGTTTTTTGGGGTCGAAGCTCGCCGGGGAGGAGTTGATCCGTTCGAGGGTGAAGGCCGCCACGAGCTCCTCGCGCGAGAAGAACTCGCGGCTGTCGTCGTAGGACCAGCCGAGGAGGGTGAGGTAGTTGTCAATCGCCCAGGGGAGATAGCCCACCGCGCGGTAGAAGTCGACGATCACGGGGTTGAACGTGTCGGCCTCGGGCGCCAGGCCGATCCGCTCGGCGATCCGCGTGCCGTGCTCGGCCACCTGCTTGAAGTCCTGGTTCTTCAGGTACTGGGCCAGTTTCCGCTTGGAGAGCTTCGTGCGGCTCCCCGGCTCGGCGACCAGGGGCAGATGGGCGTAGGCGGGGAGCGTGTAGCCCAGCGACAGCGCGATGAACGCCTGCCGCGGGGTGTTGGAGAGGTGCTCCTCGGCGCGGATCACGTGGGTGATGTCGAAGTCGTGGTCGTCGACGACGCTGGCGAGGTGGTAGAGGCAGGAGCCGTCGGCACGCTGGATGACGTGGTCCTGCTCGCGCTCCCAGGCGAACTCCACGCGGCCGCGCACGGCGTCGTCGATGACCAGGGCCCCCTCGCGCGGCATCTTCAGGCGGACGACGCCGCTGCGTCCAGCGGCCACGAACCGGGCGGCGGTGGCGTCGTCGAAGGCGGCGAAGCGCCGGCTGTAGAGGAAGGGTTTGCCCGCCGCCTGGGCCGCCTTGCGTTCCTCGTCGAGATCGTCCGGCGTGGCGAAATCGCGGTAGGCGTGGCCCGAGGCGAGCAGGCGCTCGACCGCCGCTTTGTGGCCGGCCGATCGCTGCGACTGGAAATAGGGGGCGTGGGGACCGCCAACCCCCGGCCCCTCGTCCCAGTCGATCCCCAGCCACTCGAGCCCCGACAGGATCGGCGCCAGCGCCTCGTCGACGTTCCGGGCCACGTCGGTGTCGTCGATGCGGA
>RFRL01000120.1 GCA_009924545.1 Planctomycetia bacterium
AAACCGTCGGAAGCACGGGTATCGGGACTGGCCATGGCGGACTCCCTGCTGAAGGCGGAAACCCGGCATTATTCCGCCGGTGCCGCCGACCGTAAAGGCCGCATCACCGGTCCATGTTCCCCGTGTTTGCGCAAAGCAAGACAGCAGGTGCGGTCATGGTCAGCCCGCGGCGCGGGCGCGTGTCCCGGGTTCGACACCGACAGGGGGGCGGTCATCGTCCCGTGCCGGCCTCCGACCGCGGGCGGTAGATCTCGGTCGCCAGGCCGAAGTGATTCTCCGCCGAAAAGGCGAGGGTCTCCCCCAGTGTCGGGTGCGGGTGGATCGTCTCGGCGAGATCGCGGGCCGAGCAGCCCATTTCGATGGCCAGCGCACCCTCGGCGATCAGTTCGCCGGCACCGGCACCGACGATCCCCACTCCGAGCACCTGTTCGGTCTCGGGGTCGACGACGAGTTTCGTCAACCCCTCGGTGCGCCCGAGCGCCTGGGCCCGTCCACTCGCCGCCCAGGGATAACGGCTGATCTCCACGGCCCGCCCTGTCGCCGCCGCGTCGTGCTCGGTGAGGCCGGCCCAGGCGATCTCGGGATCGGTGAACACGACCGCCGGGATGGCCCGCGGTGCGAACAGGGCCGGCTCTCCATGGAGGCTCTCCACCGCCACCTTGCCCTGGTGGCTGGCGCGGTGGGCGAGCATCGGCTCGCCGCAGACGTCGCCGATCGCGAGGATCCGCGGATCAGATGTCCGCTGCCGGTCGTCCACCGCGACGAAGCCCTTGGCATCCACCGTGACGCCCGTGTGCTCCAGTCCGATGCCGTCGGAGTTGGGGCGCCGCCCGACGGCCACGAGCACCTTGGAGAACTCTCGCGACGTGGCCCCACCGGGTCCTTCGAAGTGCACGCGGATCGCCCCCTCCCCGGCCGGGGTCGTGACTTCCTCGATCTTCACCACCTTGGTGCCCAGGTGGATGGCGGCGAAGAGTTTTTCCAGCCGCTGGTGCAGCGGCTTCACCAGATCCCGATCGGCTCCGGGCAGCAATCCGCCGGTCAGTTCCACCACGGAGACCTGGGCCCCGAGTTCGGCGTACACGGTGCCCATCTCGAGGCCGATGTAGCCGCCACCGATCACCAGCAGCGACGCCGGGATATCGGCCAAATCGAGGGCCGAGGTGGAATCCATCAACCTGGACGAGGGCAGGGCGAACGCCGGGATCCGCGCCGGACGCGAACCGGTGGCGAGGATGCAGTGGTCGAACGTCAGCGTCTGACTCTCATCACCCCCCTCCACCTGCAGCGTCGCCGAGTCGCTGAACCGGGCCTGGCCGTGGATCACCGCCACATTGCGCCGCTTGGCCAGCTGGGCCAGCCCGCCGGTGAGCGTGGCAATCACCTTGTCCTTGCGGGCGCGCACCGCCGCCACGTCGATCGCGGGGCGTTCGAAGTGGATCCCCCAAGCCTCCATCTCCCGGGCTTCCGCCAAGACACGCCCCACGTGGAGGAGGGCCTTCGAGGGGATGCACCCGCGGAGCAGGCACGTTCCGCCCAACCGCGGATCGCGTTCCACGATGGCCACTTCCATCCCCAGATCGGCGGCGAGGAACGCGGCGGCATACCCCCCGGGCCCACCCCCCAGCACCACCAACGGGACGTGCATCGCGGATCTCCGGGCAAGGACAAGGGAACGAATTGCGGCCGACGGACAAAACAACCACCAAGCCCCTGCCCACCGGGCACTGACCGCCATCGGACACGTCTTCCAGGGACTGGGCGGACAGCGATGGCGTCGTCAGCCAACTGAGGCTGTTGTAGTTTGCCCCCCGCGGAGGTTCAAGAAACGACAGCCTCGCCAGCGGGCGACCGCGATCCCCGGTCAGGCCATGGAAAACACATCGTCGCTGTGGAAATGGGCCGCCCTCGACCCGCGGGGCCTGGCGGCAATGCGTGTCGCCATCGGGGCGATCGTCTGCGCCGACGCCGTCCTGCGGTGCCGCGACCTGTCGCTGATGTTCACCCCCGACGGCATCTTCCCTCCCGACCTGGTGCGGACCGCACTCGGCGGCCCGACCGCCTGGTCGCTCGCCTGGCTCGACGACTCGGTCGCCTGGGCACGGTGCCTGCTGGCGCTCGAGGGACTCTCCGGCCTCGCCCTCGCCGGTGGTTGGCACACCCGCCTCGCGAACGTTTGCGCCTGGGTCGCGGTGCTGAGCATCGTCAGACGCACCGCCCCGGCGACCAACGCGGGCGACCTGTGGTTGGCGAGCCTGTTGCTGTGGGCCTGCTTCCTGCCCTTGGGGGCGACATGGTCGCTCGACGCCCGGCGCGGGCGGGCGGGCGCGAGCCGCCCACAGCGCCCGACGCGTCCGCCGATGGCCCACGCCTCCGGAGCAGCCGTCGGCTCCCCTGACCTGTCCACCACGAGCGTGGGCTCACCGGCGTCGGCCGCACTCGTCCTCCAGATCGGGGTCGTCTACCTCTCGGCCGGGGCAGCGAAGCTCAACGACGTGTGGCTCACCGGTGACGCCATGGCCCACGCGCTCTCGGTCCACGACCATGGCACCCGCCTGGGACAATCCCTGGCGGCGTCCCCATGGTTCACCGCTCCGGCGGGCTGGGGAGTGATGGGGCTGGAGTTGGCGGTCGCTCCGCTGCTGCTGGCGTGGCCGACGTGCCGCGTGCGCGGGCTCCTGGCCGGGACGTTCATCCTCTTGCATCTCACCATCTGGCTGCTGCTGTCGGTCGGATTGTTCGCGCCGGTCGCGATCGCGGCCTGGCTGGCGCTCGTGCCGGGTTGCGTCTGGGATCGGGTCGCGCCCCGCCGAGAAGCCACCGCTCCCACCGCACCGCCCGGTGGGCCCCCGCCCGTTCCCGTCGGCGCCTGGCCGGCGGGCGTCCGGCGTCGATGGATCAGGTCCATCCCGGTCGTGGTTCTCGGGTTCATCGCCATGGCCAGCGCCGTGGCCGCCCACCGCCCGGCCGACGTTCCCGTGCCTGCCTGGCTCCGGGTCGCCATCCGCCTCACCGGCCTGGAGCAAGACTGGCGGATGTTCGGCGACGTGCGCCGGCAGATCCAGTGGGTGCGGGCCTCCGCCACACTCGCCGATGGGCGGTTGGTCGATCTGCTCCGGGGAGGCATCCCCTGTGAAGAGGGCGCACCGGCGGACGGGTATCTGTCACTCCCCCATCACCGCTGGCACAAGCTCTGCTGGGACCTGCACCGCCCGGTGCAGCGGCTGTTCGCCGCGCCGCTCGCCGAGAGCCTGGCGCGGCAGTGGAACCGAAGCCATCCCGCCAGCGCCCGGGCGGTGACCGTGGAGATCCGCAACGGCCGCATCCGCAGTGGCACCAGCGAGGAGATCCTGTTGGCCGCGTGGCCGCCGCGGTCCGAGTCGGGGAGCGGGAACCTCGAACGGTTTCTCCGCGACCTTCCGGAAGATCCGCCCCCGGCGCGGCCCGAGCCTGGCCCGGGGGCTGGCTCCGCCGAAGACCGCACCCCGGACGCTGCCGGCGGGATCGGAGAGGACTGAGCGCCCGCCGCTTTCGGGCGGGGCTCGGCCACCAAGCCCTGTCGCCATCGTTACGATGGTTCCCGGCCTCGGGGGCGACCCGACCGCCGCGAGAGTGGCGAAACTGGCAGACGCGCTGGATTTAGGTTCCAGTGCCGCAAGGCGTGCGGGTTCGACTCCCGCCTCTCGCATTGGCTCACGCATCGACGGCGGGTTCCGTCAGCGGCGCATCGGATTGGACGAAGCGGTGGTGGGTTCGAGCGCGGCGGGGAGGTTCGCCGCCCCGAGCGGTTCGTTGCTGCTGGTCAACACCGTGCCACTGGTCAACACCGTGCCACTGGTCAACACCGTGCCACTGGTAGACGCGGTGGCCGGTTTGCGCTTCGCACGCCACTGGATCATCCGACTTTCGAACGACTCGTTCGGGGACCTTGGCGCCCGCGACTGCTCGAATAGGTCGTCCTTCGGCTTGCGGGGGGTCGCCGGGGTCTCGGGGGGTGTTTCCGGGACCACCGCGCGCTCCGGATTCGGGGCCGGGGCCACGGGCTTGATCGGCTCGGGGAACGCCTCGTTCGGCCCCGCGGCTTTTGGTTCGGGAAGGTCGTTCTTGCCAGTGGCGTCCGCCGATCCGGCATCCTCTTCCGGTGGGCGACCCGCCTCTTCGTCGATACCGGGCACGACCGACCGCGGTGGCGACACCGGTACTGCCGCATCGTTGAACGACACGGGGGTCACCGCCTGGCCGGGCCAGCGCCGCCAGTTGGTCTGGTAGTAGCCGAACCGATCGGGACGCACCGGGCAGTGCGCCGGGCATCCGGGAATCTCCGGACCGCAAGCTCCGGCGTGACGGCACATCTTCCCGCCCCGGCATTTCGCGCAGTCGGCCCGACCACAGGCGTTGCCGCACTGGGACGCACCCCTGGCCGGCACCACACCGGCCGCCGGGACGACTTGTCCACCGGCGTCGTTGGCTGGCGACGCCCGCACGACCATGCCGGAACCGTCGGCAGGAGCTGACCAGCCGTCGATCCCGACCATACCCCATGCCGCCAACATCGTCGCGGCGAGCCGGAACGTGCTGCTGCGGATCACCTTGGGAGTTGTCAACCGATGGCGGTTCGCCGGCGATGCGCTCATGTCCATCTGACTGCTCCCGAAGCAAAGGGGACCAAAGAAATCGACAGGAACACGGTTCGTTGCCGGTCCACGACCAGGTCTGTTTCGACGGCCTCACGGTCACTGGAACCCGAACAGATTGTGCAATCGTCAGATTCGCCACCCGACCTTTGGTCCAGTCAGCGTTTTTCCAGCCCGATTGTCATCGGGCACACGCCAACCCCCCCACATCCCCTGGCTTTCCCCGCCGCTTCCACGGACTGCTGCTCATGCGGGCCCGAAAACACGACCCGGTTTCCACTCCGCACCGCTGCTTCGCCGTCCATGACTTCCACCGCCACGACCGACGTTTTGCCGGCTTTGCCGCGGTCCCGTAGAATCCAGGAAACGAAGAGACCAAACCTGTCCCGTCTGCGGATCGCCGCGCCGGCTTCGTGAAGCCGCGTGCCGCGACTACGGCTCGCTCGCCGACCACCAGGGGCTCCCGGTCGGCCAGACCCCTCGACTGAGTGGTCCACGTGAGAGGTACGCGATGAAAAAAGTGAACGTCCGTCTGATGGTGGCGCTGCTCGTCGTCGTCCTGCTGACACTGGTGGCCGTGGTGGTGGTCCACCGCATGCAGTTGTGGCGGAATGCGGGGGGCTTGTCGCGGCTGGCCGCCCAGCGTCTCGAGGACGGCCGCAGCGACGAGGCCCTGGTCCTCTACTCGCGGTACGTGGCCGTGCGTCCCGACGACGCCGCGGCCTACGCGGCATACGCCAAACTCGTGCTCGAGCGCGCTGAAAGCTCTGTTGCGCGCCAGGATCAACTCGCGATCTACAAAATCGGGGAGAAGGCCGTCCGGAATCAACCCGACGACCGCACGTTGCGGATGAAGTTGGCGACTTTCCTGCTCCGGGCCGGCAACGGCTCCGAAGCCCGTGATCATCTCGCCATGCTGCGTGCGTCGCTGCCTCAGCCAACCGAAGGGGACGCACCGGGTGCCGCCGTCCCCGACCATGACAACCCGTTGGTGATCGACGTCGCGCTGGCGAAGGCCGAGACGTCGATGGGGCGGTTCGAAGAGGCGTTGGCGACGGCCGCACGGATCATCGGCTTGGACCTGCAGACGAAGGCGTTCGTCGATGATCCGCCGGCTCGTCCCGGAACCGCCGACGCCTACATCATCGCGGCCACGATTCTCGCGGAGCGGTTTCGGGATCTGCCGGCGGGCCACCGGGTCATGGCGCGATTGGTGGAGGCCCTCTCCGATGATCCTCTCGCCTGGCTCTCCAGGGCGCGATGGAACCGACAGCACTCCTTGCTCGATCTCGCCACGGAGGATCTGGATAAAGCGACCGCCTTGGCGCCGGAGAATCCGGAAGTGTTGTTCACCGCGTTCGAGGTCGCCATCGCCCGCAAGGATTATGACCGGGCCAAGGGGCTCATCGAACAGAGCCTCGAGATGTTCGCCCAAGACGAACGAGTCGTGCGCGGTCGGGCCATGCTGGCCATCCAGCAGCAGCAACTCGATCGGGCCGTCGATGTGCTCGAAGAAGGCCTGCGCACGCGGCCTGACAATCCGATGTTCCTCATGATGCTGATCGATGCGCAGTTCATGATGAATCGGATCGAGGATGCGGAGAAAATTATCGCCCGCTTGCGCGGGATCGTCGGAAAGGATCATCCGGCCGTGGGGATCTACGAAGCCCGCACGCTCATCGGCCGTCAGCAGTGGAACCAGGCGCGACGCCGGCTCGACGAGGTGCGCCCGATCGTGGCCAATTCGGAGGAATTGACCAATCAGGTCGATCTGTATCTCGGTCAGTGCTTCGAACGACTCGGGCAGTTCGACCAGCAGGCCGAGGCCAATCGTCGGGTCCTCCTCGAAACCCCGGAATCCATCGCTGCCCGGGTGGGCATGGCCTCGGCGACGGCGGCCGCCGGCCGGCGCGACGAAGCCCTCGCCGAGTTCGAGTCGATGGCGCGATCGCTGTCCAGGGACCGCCTGGCAACGCTGCCCCAGGTGTGGCGTCCACTCCTCGAGCTCCGGATCGCGAAGGAACTGCAGCGCCCCGTCGCGGAGCGTGAGTGGTCGTCCGCCGACGGAGTGATCGCCATGCTGCGCGAATCATCGGCCATCACAGATGCCCAGTTGGCGTTGCTCCAGGCGGAAGTACTCATCCACAAGGAAGAGGTGGACGCCGCGATCGAACTGCTCCAGCGCGCCCACGACCAGGCCCCTGACGACGTTCAGCTCCGCGCCGGTCTGGTGAAACTCCTGGCCCAGAGCTCTCGGTTCGCCGAAGCACGCCAGCTCGTTGATTCCGCATCACCCGCCGCCGCCAAGTCGGCGATGATGCTCAACACCGAGGCGAAGATCGTCTCCCGAGGACCGAAAGAGGAGGGCCTCGCGACCCTGGCGCGGATCGAGAAGGATGCCGACTCGCTGCCGGCGGTGGAGTCGGCCGACGTGCTGACCAGCGTGGCGGGATCGTACGGGGCCTTGGGGAGTCAGGCCGAAGCGGAACGGATCTGGAAACGCGTTTTGGAACGCAATCCCGAGGACCTCCGCATCCGCACCGCGCTGCTGGAGCTCGCCCACGATGCCGGCGATCTCGCCAAGGTCCGGGAACACGCGGCGGGCATCATCGCGGTCTCCGGAAACAACTCGCCTCAGGGACGGGTTGCCCGGGCGATGGTGCTGCTCGTCGGGGTGAGCCACGCGCGACGTCATCGGAGCGGTGATGTCGAAGATGTCGATGGCACCCGGGTCGGGGACCGTCGGGCGCTCGAGGAAGCCCGCAATCTGCTCCTCGAAGCGGAAAGCCAGCGACCTGCCTGGCCCCTCGTCCAAAGGCTGTTCGCCGATGTGGCCGGCCTCCAGGGAGACATCCCCGGTGCCATCACGCATCTGCGTGAAGCGATCGCCCGTGGTGCCACCAATCCCGCGGTCGCCACGAGATTGGCCTCGCTCCTCTACGACACGGACCGGCTCGAGGAAGCTCGTGATGTGCTCGGCAAACTCGGCGGCGCGGCGGCACTCGGCGTGGACCGGATCACCGCCGAACTGCGACTCAAGCAGGGCCGCAAGGACGAGGCGGCCGAGCTCGCGAGCCGGGCGGTGCCCCCCGATTCAACTCAGCCGGACGCCTTCCTCTGGCTCGGTCGGTTGTTGAGCCGGTGCGGCCGAGGCTCTGCTGCCGAGGCCGCACTGGCACGCGCCGCGGCACTGGCCCCCACCCGCGGGGAGTTGTGGATCGAGTTGATCGGCTTGCAACTCGCCGATGGCCAGCGGGTACTCGCCGAACAGACGCTCGAAAAAGCCGTGATGGAAGTGGAACCGGAGCGGCGTGAGCAGTTCGCCGGCGTGGGGTACGAAGTCCTCGGGCAGCATGATCTGGCGGAAAAGAACTATCGCCATGCCGTTGATAACCGGCCTGATGATTTCGCGGCGGGCCGAGCGCTGTCTGACTTCCTGCTCCGGCGGGGCCGCACCACCGAAGCCCGCGTTGAACTCGGGCGGATTTGTGCGCTCTCCACCTCAGGTCCCGAACCCGAAGTCAAGCGCTGGGCGCGACGCAAGCTGGCGACCCTCACGGCCGAAAACGCCACTTTTCGGGGTTTGGAGCAGGCATCCTCGTTGCTCGAACAAAACGTCGGTGACGACGGCAAACGTGCGCCCGAGGACCTGGAGTTGTTGATCACGATGCTCTCCGACCGCCAGGAGCCCGCGTGTTGGAGACGTTCCATCGCGATGCTGCTGGATCTCCGCCGTCAACGGCCGCTGACGACGAACCAGCGGATCCTGATGGCTCAGCTCCACAACAAGCTCGGCGACTGGGAGTCGTGCCGGCGTGAATTGGTCGAACTTGTCGCCTCGCCCTCGAGCCCACCGTGGCTGTACAGCATCCTCATCGATCTGCTCATCTCCCACAAGGAAATGGAGAGCGCCCGGACTTGGATGCAGAAGCTGCAATCCGTCGCCCCCGGAACGCCCATGGCCCTGGCGCTGGAGGCGAAGTTGGCGGAGGCGCTCGGCGACCGTGAGCGAGCCATCGCGGCGGCCCGGCAATTGATGCCCTCCGGCCCCGTATCACCCGAGCAGGGGCCCCAGTTGGCGATGGTGGCGAAACTCCTGGAGGAGCTGAAGTTCCCCAAGGCCGCCGACAAGGTCCTGACTCAATACGCCGAACTGTCACCCCAGGGCGGGTTGGCGCGGGCGGAGTTCCTCGGACGGCAAAACCGCGTGGCGGAAGCCCTCGACCTGCTCGACACCTTGTGGAACCACGTCTCAGTCGAGCGCGTGCTCCAGTCTGCGGTCAACATCTGCCGCACGAGCCCCGATGCCATCGGTGATTCCCTCCGGCAGCGTGTCCACGGCTGGTTCGATCGCGCCAAGCGGCAGGATCCTGGTGCCGTTCGCATCGACATGGTGGAGGCTTTGCTACAGGAATCCGAAGGCCGGTTGGCGGAGGCCGAGGGCACCTACCGTGGTATCCTCGAACGACAGGACATCGCGCCGATCCACAGTGCCGTCGTGGCCAACAACCTCGCATTCCTCAAGGCCCATCCCGACACGGTCGAGGAGGCCCGCCGCCTCATCGACACCGCGATCCTCGAACTCGGCCCCCACCCCGATCTTCTCGACACGCGCGGACTGGTGTGGTTGGCTGCGGGCGACAGCGACCGCGCCATCGACGACATCATGGAATCGGTCCTTCTGCCCTCACCCGCCAAGTTCCTCCACCTCGCACTCGCCCAACTGCAGGCAAAGCAGAAGGGCGAGGCGCGGGTTTCCCTGGAAAAAGCGCGGCAACTGGGCCTGGACGAGAAGCAGCTTTCACCCGACGACCGCAAGCGGTTGCAGTATGTCGAGGAGTCGGTGAACCAGTCGCTGGGGGCGTGAACGGCTGCGGCCAAAGCGGCGCGGAACGAACTGGCACCCTGGTTTCTTGGTGAATCCCCGCCCGGCAGTCGAGCCCAGCGACTGCCGGCCGAAACCCTGTCGTCCCTTTCCCCGCGGCGTTCCGGCACCGGCGGGTTCAGCCCTGGAGCGCCCGTGAGCGGGCCATCGCCTCCTCGGCCTCGGGGATCATCCCGGCCCGCACGCAGGCAACGCTCAGGGCGGTGAAGCTGAAGGGATCGAGCGGCTTGAGTTCACAGACTTTCCGCGCGTAGCCGACGGCCTCGGCGTGGCGATCGAGCCTGGTGCACCACGCGGCCAGCGCGGAATAGGCAAGATCGAATGGGATCCTCGGCGACCACTGTCTCGAGCAGATCGACCGCCTCGGCCAAGTGTCCATCATCCTTGAGCCGCTCCGCAGCGGCGTACCGCTCTTCCCGACCGTCCGCGACATTCACAGGCACCTCCACGACTCGTGCAGGCCGCCGAAAACCCTCGGCGGCAGTTCCAGGCTCGTCGTAGTGTAGGCAGAAGGTCCACCGCGGTCGTGGGAAGTCGGTGAACCTCGCACTCCGGGCGAACGAGGGAACCTGGGGAGGAAGCGACCGCATCCTCTCGGGAAATGGGATTGAATCATCCCGCGAGCACGGACGATAAACCGGTTCGAGGCCAAGGTGGATGCCACGTTGGAGTGGCCTGCCCGGCCCGGTCGGCTGGGTCGCAACTCAGCCACCAAGGAGCGCGTCCCGAGAGGCCATCGTGAGCATTCACCCGCTGGCCGTCGTGAGCACGAACGCGGTGCTGGGCACCGGCGTGACCGTCGGCCCCTTCGCCGTCGTCGAAGGGGACGTCGAACTGGGGGACTTCTGTACCGTCGGGACCGGTGCCGTCATCAAGGCGGGCGTCATCGCAGGTTGCCACAACGAGTTCCACGAACATGCCGTGATCGGTGGCACGCCCCAGCATGTGACGCGGCCCACCCACATCGGCAGGGTGCGTATCGGTGACCACAACGTGTTCCGTGAGCACAGCACCGTGCACAGGGCCCTGCATGAACAGGGTTTCACCGCGATCGGGAGTGGCAACTACCTCATGGTGGGAGTGCACCTCGGGCACGACACCACGATCGGCAACAATTGCATTTTCGCCAACGCCGCCCTCCTCGGCGGCCACGTCACCGTCGAGGATCGGGCGTTCGTGTCGGGTGCCGTGGCCGTCCACCAGTTTTGCCGGATCGGCCGGCTGGCGATGGTGGGGGGCCACGCCCGCGTGACCCAAGACATCCCCCCCTACATGCTCGTCGACGGGCAGACAGGGTGCGTGGTCGGGCTGAATGTCGTCGGCCTGAGGCGAGGCGGATACTCGGGCGACGCCATCTCCGAACTCAAGGCGGCCTACCGGGTGATCTTCCGTCGCGGACTGCCCTGGACCGAAGTCCTGGACACACTCGCGGCCGAATTCTCCGATGGACCGGTCGCGCACCTCCGCTTCCTGTTGTCGGGAAAGCGTGGTTTCGCCCAGGAGCGACGTGGTCCCCCGAGCGTGACCCTCAGGCTTCGTGTACCGGAAGACGAGACAGTCGCGCCACGGCCACACGCAAAGGCCGGATAGACGGGCGATCGAAAGATGCGGCCGCGCGACAGACACAGCGGTCAATCGTCGACCGAGCACACGCGCCCGACAGTGTCAGGAATCGCCGGCCCCAATGTCGCCGGCCTCACCACTTCCCGGCTCCAACCCGTGCCGCTGCAACTTGCGGCGCAGGACGGAACGATCGATCCCGAGGAGCTTGGCCGCCAGCGACTTGTTGTTCAACGTGGCGGCCAGAGTCTTTTCCAGATGCATGCGCTCGACGTCAGCCAGCGTGGGCCAATCGCCACCGGGCACGGGGCGAGGCTGCGGAACATCGACGGCAGGCCCAGCCGACCGCCCTCCAGGTGCACGCCCGATCGCCGTCGATTCGCCGCCGATCACCGGCTCGACACGGAAAACACCGGGCAGCGACGTCGTGGCCAACACCCCCTCGGACGCGGCCTTCACCAATCCGGACACCGGGGTGCCAACCCCACCGGGGACCGTCGCATCGGCTCCCGGAAGTGACACGAACGTACCGCCCACCGAAATCGGACCACCGGTCATCATGAAGCCGGTCAGGGCATCGGGCTCGATCTCGTCTCCAGACGAAAACATCACCGCCCGCTCGAGCACATTTTCCAGCTCGCGGACGTTGCCCGGCCAATTGTACGACTGCAGGGCATCGGTGGCCGCCGCCGACAGGCCACACAGAGGCATGCCGTGCCGGGCGGCGAGCTCTGCGAGATACCGGGTCGCCAGCACCGGGATGTCCTCTGGACGCTCCCGCAGGGGAATGGTCCGGATCGTGACCACATTGAGACGATAGAAGAGATCCTCACGAAACCGTCCCTCGGCGACCTCACGGGAGAGATCCCGATTGGTCGCCGCGACCACGCGGACGTCGACGGGGATCTCCTGGTGACTCCCCACGGGCACGACCGTTCGCTGCTGGAGGACGCGGAGGAGCTTGGCCTGGAGCTCGAGTTCCATCTCCCCCAACTCGTCCAGGAAGATGGTGCCGCCGTCGGCGGCGCGGAAACACCCGAGGGTTGAAGCAGTGGCACCGGTGAACGAGCCTTTCAAGTGCCCGAACATGTGGCTGGCGAACAACTGACCCGTCGTGGCCGCACAGTCAACCGGAATGAACGGCTTGGCAGCACGCTTGCTACAAGCATGGACGGCCCGGGCGATCAATTCCTTGCCGGTGCCACTGGGGCCCAGGACGAGCACGCTGGACTGGTGCCCGGCCACCATTTCGATCGCCCGGCGGACCTGGTTGGCCCACGCCGAAACACCCACGATGCGATCGAGAAAGGAAGCGGAACTTCCGGGCTTCGCCCGGCCGGAACGCTCGACGCCGGAGAACGACGCAGGGGTCGAAGACATGGTGCAATCACTCCAGTGACCGCCGGCCGCAGCCCCCCTCACCATGGGATG
This sequence comes from Planctomycetia bacterium, assembly GCA_009924545.1. Classification (GTDB taxonomy): domain Bacteria; phylum Planctomycetota; class Planctomycetia; order Pirellulales; family UBA1268; genus F1-20-MAGs016. The sequence goes on from RFRL01000120.1 coordinate 12,511, forward strand.
CCGCGAACCGGAGAATGTCAACCCAGAAGCTCGAACAGCCGGATCTTGAACAACAGGACTTCGATGGGAACCTGACGCTTCAGGACCGACCAGCTTTCAGGCCCGACCAGACGCCTGGAGCCAGAAGCAAACACTTCGGCCCGATCGATCAGGGCATCGCCAAGAGGACCATGGGAGAAAGCCTCGTTCGCCGATTCCATACCACCAATCTCATCCCGCACTCATCCCGCACGTTCCCGCGTCCAGGCAACGCCTACGAGCGGACTTTACAGGATCGGCTCTGATCCTGCCAACTCCCCCGCGAGTGTGGTTCAAATTGCGTGCATGCTACGGCCCCGAACCAGCTGTGGGGCAACGGTCACGGGCGCGGGCTGGAGAGCGCCCCGGGGCCCTCCTCACGGAGATCAGGGCCGTATCTTGCGCGTGGACACGGCCTCGGGGGGACGTGGCAGTCGGGCCGTCGGGGTGCCAAACCCGGCGTTACGATTCGGGGCCGCGGTTGAACGACGGCCACTGGGGCACGCGGGGCGGCGACCAACGGGACCTGGCTGACGAAGAATCGAATCGTAAATCCACGGGAGAGGGGTCGCCCCAACCGCAGCTTCAAGCCAAGATTGCTGGGGCGAGGCAGGCCCCGCCCCCATGGCTTTGGCTTGCATCCCCGCGAAACTGTTGCTGCCGCACCCGCCCGGACCGGTGGTGCCCGCCCC
>RFRL01000013.1 GCA_009924545.1 Planctomycetia bacterium
TCGCGTGCCGGCACGCGACACCCGATGGAACCCCTGGGGCGAAGTCGGCTACACTGTGCGGTTTTTCCCGCGCTGCCCACCCATCCACCCATGACGTCCCAAGCTCCTCCGCTGGCTGCCGGCGGCCAGGTCGCGGCCCGTGCCGAGCGGGTACTGGTCCTCGACTTCGGGTCGCAGTACGCCCAACTCATCGCCCGCCGCGTCAGGGAACACGAGGTCTACTGCGAGATCGTCCGCCACGACATCTCGGCGGCCCGGATCCGCGAACTGGCACCGCGCGGGATCATCCTCTCCGGCGGTCCGGCGAGCGTCTACGAGGCGGGAGCCCCGCAGTGCGACCCCGGACTGTTCCGGCTGGCGATCCCCGTGCTCGGGATCTGCTACGGCATGCAGTTGGCGTGCGCCAGCCTGGGCGGTCGGGTGGGACGGGCTGCGGCGCGGGAGTATGGCCGCACCCCGTGCACGCTGCTCGGCGAAGATCCCCTGCTGGCCGGGTTCCCACCCCGAGCCGAGGTGTGGATGAGCCATGGCGACCAGGTGGACGACGTGTCGGCCGACTTCGTGGCGCTGGCCCGCACCCCTACGTGCGGTCTGGCGGCAGTGCGGCACACGACCCTGCCGGTGTACGGACTGCAGTTCCATCCCGAGGTCACGCACACACCCGCGGGGGGCTTGCTCCTGCGGAACTTCGTCCGGACGGTGTGCGGCTGCGGCGGTCACTGGCGGCTGGGCGACATCGCTGCGGCGACGATCACCTCCCTCCGGGAGCGGATCGGGAAAGAACGGGTGATCTGCGGCCTGTCGGGGGGTGTCGATTCGGCGGTCGTCGCGGCCCTCCTCTCACGGGCCATCGGCGGCCAGTTGTCGTGCATCCTCGTCGACAACGGGCTCCTCCGGGTGAACGAAGCCGCCGCCGTGATCGACGAGTTCACCACCCACTTCCGCACCGACCTTCACGTCGTGCGGGCGGAGGACACCTTCCTGTCGGCCCTCGCCGGCGTCACCGATCCGCAGGAGAAGCGGCGGCGGATCGGCCGGGCGTTCATCGAGTGTTTCAACGCCGAGGCGGCACGCATCGACGGGGCCCGGTTCCTCGCCCAAGGCACGCTCTACCCCGACGTCATCGAAAGCGGCGCCACCGCCGACGGCCCTGCCGCGACCATCAAACTGCACCACAACGTCGGCGGCCTTCCCGCCGATCTCCGCTTCGAACTGATAGAACCGCTCCGCGACTTGTTCAAGGACGAGGTCCGGCGGCTGGGGCTGGAGCTCGGTCTGCCGGAGCGGATCGTGTGGCGGCATCCATTCCCCGGGCCGGGTCTGGCCGTGCGGTGCATCGGTGTGGTGACCCGCGAACGGCTCCAGACGCTGCGGGCCGCCGACGCGATCGTGCTGGAGGAACTCGACCGGGCGGGGCTCACCCGGCGGGTGGGTCAGGCCTTCGCCGTGCTCCTGCCGGTACAAAGTGTCGGGGTGATGGGGGATGCCCGCACGTACGACGACGTCCTCGCGGTCCGAGCCGTGGAGACCGAGGACTTCATGACCGCCGACTGGAGCCATTTGCCCTATGAGGTCCTCGGGCGGATCTCCACCCGGGTGATCAACGAGGTGCGGGGAGTGAATCGTGTCGTTTACGACATTTCGAGCAAACCGCCGGCGACGATAGAATGGGAGTGAAGGCGGGTCCCGGCGGGCCCGCCGGATGGCCCTTGGCCCGCCTCTGAGTGCTCCATGCAGATCGCCATCATCGAAGACGATGCGGTCGTGGCCCGCGCCATCTGCACCGCAGCCAAGGAGGCGGGCCACACCTGCACTCTTTTCGAGGACGGCCAACGGGCCACCGAGAACGCCGCCATCCTCGCCAGCGACGTGGTGGTTCTCGACCTCATGCTCCCCAAACGCCAGGGCATCGACATCCTCCGCGAAGCACGGCAGGAGGGGGTCCGGACCCCGGTGATCGTGCTCACGGCGTTGGGCACGGTGCCGAACAAACTCGAGGCGTTCGAGGCCGGCGCCGACGACTACCTCGTCAAGCCGTTCGCGATGGACGAACTGCTCGCCCGGCTGGAGGCCATCCACCGGCGGAACATCCACCGCCCGGCGATGGAATTGCGTGTCGGGCCGCTGCATCTCAATCTCGCCAACAAACGGGTGGCGATCGACGAGCGGACGGTGGAGCTCACGCCGACCGAGTTCAGCATGCTGGAGCTGCTGATGCGCTACCAGGGGCAGGTGGTGACGCGGAAGATGCTCTGCGAGCACGTGTGGGGGTTCGACTGGGACGGACCCACGAACGTGATCGAGGTCCACATCAACCGGCTCCGCGGCAAGATCGACCGTGGGCGCGACGAATCGCTCGTGCGGACCATCCGGGGTCGTGGCTATGCGCTGGCCGCTGATTGACTTCGTCCGGTCACTGCCGCTCCGCGTGCAACTCACGCTCCTCAACACGGCGGCGGTGCTGCTGGGGCTGGTGCTGGTGCTGGTGTCGGCGCGGACCGCCGTGCGGATCGCCCTGATCAACGAGGCTGGCGACGTGCTGCTCGGCGAGGTCCGGGCCACGGCGATGGCGCTCAACGAACTCTATCCCGACGTCGACGCGGTGGTGGCGGAACTACGGCGCAAGACCCTCAGCCACGTCGATCGGGGCTGGTTCGTCCATCTCGTCAACGGGGATCGGGTGACCGTGTGGCGCAGTCCGACCTGCCCCGACGTGATCGCTTCGAAACCGGTCGACGAGAGCCGCACCGAGGCCCTGATGACCCTCGGCGATTACATGTGGGCGCGACGCCGGATCACCGATCCCTCCGCCGTGCCGTACTACGTGCGGATCGGCCTCCAGCGGCACCAGATCGATGCTCGCGTCGACGCCGTGACGACGTTCCTCCTGCCGATCGGGGTGGCGGTGGCAGTGTGCACGCCGTTGGCCGCCTACTGGCTGGCCTTCCGTGCCACGCAACCGATCGCCGACATCCTCAGCGTGGCGGAGTCGCTGTCGCCGACCACCCTGGGGGACCGATTGAAGATCCGCGGCACCGGCGACGAGCTCGATCGCCTGTCTTCCAGGATCAACACGCTGCTCGACGACGTGGCGAACCATGTCGATCGGCAGCAGCAGTTCGTCGCCGATGCCGCCCATGAGATCCGTGGGCCGTTGACCGCGATCCAGAGCACCCTCGAGGTGGCGGCCAACAAAGACCGCTCCGAAGCCGACTATCGCGACACGATCGACGACGTGCTCCTCGAGTCCCGCCACCTGTCGAAACTCGCCAACGACCTCCTGCTCCTCGCCGAGTTCGACACCGATGATCCACGGACTCCGGAGCCCGTGGATCTGGAGCGGATCGTGCGGACGACCGTGGGGATGTTTTACGCGGTCGCCGAGGACCGGGGCATCGACTTGCTGATCACCGCGGCGACCGAGTGCGTCATCCGCGGCGAACCACGGCACCTCCGCCAACTGCTCGCCAATTTTCTCGACAACGCCATCCGCTTCACGCCGCAGGGCGGGGCGGTGAAGGTGGAATTGCTGCGGGAACAGAGCGGGCAGAGGTGCCGGCTGTCGGTGCGCGACACCGGGATCGGGATCGAGGCCGCCCACATCCCCTATATCTTCGACCGATTCTACCAAGTCGATCCCGGCCGGCCCCGCGCCGACGCGTCCCGCGGAGGTGGTCTGGGGCTGGCGATTTGCCGCTCGATCGTCGAACGTCACTGCGGGGTGATCAACCTGACGAGCCGGCCCGGAGAGGGCACCACGATCGCGGTGAGCCTGCCGGTCATCGTCGCGGAACCGGGACGCCCCGTGACCACCCCGGCGAACAGCTCGTCATCGCGCGTGACGACGGGGATGGCGTGAACGGCGCTCCTGCAGGGCCCGTTGTTCCGGATGGACCGGATCCGGTGGCCGTGGGCATCGTGCTGGCGCTCGACATCGAGGCCGATCCCTTCGCATCCCGCGTCAGCAGGAGGATGGTCCTGCGGACGGCCGACGGCTTGGTGATGCACACCGGGCTGTGCGGCGGCCGCAACGTGGCCTGGGTGGTGGCCGGATGCGGAGTGGATCGCGCCCGACGGGCGGCCGGGCTGCTTGTCGCCGGTCACCGTCCGCGCCTCCTGGTCACGGCCGGGTTCGCCGGGGGCCTCGATCCCCGTCTCGCGCGCGGGTCGCTGGTGGTGGCCACCCGCGCGCTCCGCACCGGAACGCCCGGTCATGATCTCGCCGATCCGCTCCCGGAGGCGTTGCCCCGGGCCCCGGTCATCACGGTCGACACCCCACTGGCGGATCCGGTGGCGAAGCGCGCTCTCGGTGTGGCAACCGGAGCCGGCCTGGTCGACATGGAGTCCCATGCCGTGGCCGGTGTCGCGGCCGCCGCCGGGCTGCGCTGCGCCGGGCTCCGCGTGGTGTCCGACGCGGTCGACGACCGGCTCCCGGCAGAGGTGACGGCCCTCGCCCGCCCGCAGTCGGGCTGGCGCCGCATCGGCGTGGCCGTCGGGGCGGTCGGCCGACGTCCGGGGGCGGCGCTCGACCTGTGGCGGCTGTGGGAACACGCCGTAACCGATGGCCGCCGTCTCGCTGACGGGCTGGAACGACTCTGCCGCTCCCAGCCCGGAGCCTGAGCGGACTGCTGCCCCCCGGGCGGCACGACGGGCGTGGTCATCGGGCAGTGCCTGCCAGCAGGCGCGTGAGCCAGCTCCGGGGAAGATCGGGCACGACGCCGACGGCTGGCGCGCCGAGGAATCGGCAGGCGGCGGTCGCTGCGGTCCGGCCGCTGCGCACGGCCCCCTCCATCGTCGATGGCCAGCCCGTGGCGGTCCAATCACCGGCGAGGAACAAGCCGGGCACGGCGGTGGTGGCCAGCGGCCGCACCGCATCCACCCCCGGTCTCACCGAGAGGACGGCGGTGGGGTCGGTGATCACCCGTGCTTCCCGGAGCACGGCCCCGCGCACCGCCGGAAACACGTCGGCCAATTCTGCCACCACGGTGTCAACGAGCTGCTGTCGGTCGGCGCCGCGGAGGCCACGTGAGGCGCTGATCACCACCTGGCAGTAGCCCGGCTCCGCCACGGCGTCGGCCGGGTCGGGCCGAAACACCCACTGGCTCGTCCGCCCCACGAGCACCGCGTGCGGCAGGTCGATCACGTCGCGATCGAACCACAGATGGATCGCCGTGATCGGGGAGCCGGTGAGGCGTTCATCGGCGGCGGGGATGATCTCCGGGAGGAGGCGCGCGGCCGCCCGCCACGGGATCGCCACGATCACCGCGGCCGCCTCGAGCACACCTTCGGCAGTGATCACCCCACGGGCCCGGCCGCGGTCGTCGAACCGCAGGGCAGTGACCGTGCGCTCGGTATGGATGGCCACGTCCCGATCCGCCAGCCAGTCTGCCAGACGATGCCCGAGGAGCTCACCGAGCGGTACCAGTGGGACCAGCAAGTCGGCAGCTTGGGAATGGGCGAGGAATCCGTCCACGATCACCTTGCGCGCCGCCGCCAGCCCCACCAGGTCGAGCGACTCGCCCAGGGCACTCTCCAGCACAGGCTGCCAGAACAGCCGGATCACCCGTTCCGGTTGCCCGATGCCCGCCAACCAAGCCGCCGCCGTGGCCGTGGGATCGACGGCGCGGAGGCGCGCCAGGCGCACCATCCCCAGCGCCAGTGCCGTCCGCTCGCCGAGGCTGAAGTGGCGCATGCCGAGCAGGAGGGGCGTGAGGTGCAACGGGGCCGGCAGCCAACCGACCGGGGTGCAAGCGGACCGCCGGCCATCAGGGCCGATGAACCACAGCGTGCGGTCGGTACGCAGGGCCGACGACAGGCCGGCGCGCCGACAGAGATCGCGGAACGCGGTGCAGCATCCCATCGCCACGTGCTGGCAGGCATCGACGAGCCCACCCCCACGGGGATCCTCGAACGACGCCGCCCGCCCCCCGAGGCTCCGGCGGGCCTCGAGCAGGGTGACGCCGATACCCGACGACACCAGGGCATCGGCGGCCGCGAGACCAGCCAGCCCACCCCCCACCACGATCACCCGGCCCGGCTCAGCCATGGGAACACCGCCAACGCCCCGCTGGCGGAACCGCGAGGACGGGGCCCGGACCGGCGCACACCGCCAGCGCGGCAGCCACCAGCAGCCATGGCTTCCCGGGCCGCACGCGGCGCATGAAGATCGCCTGCCCGGCTCGCTCCACCGCTCGCAGCAGGCCGGCATAGACGCCGAACATCGCCCGGAAGACGATCCGCCCGTCGGTGGAGAGCAACCGATCCAGTTCGGCGGCGCGGTGGAAGTAGCCCCGGGCCCGTTCGCACTCCATGCGGGAGAGCCGCGCGAGCCCCGGCCCGGGAACCTCCGCGGCGAGATCCCCGGGCCGGCAGCCCGCCGCGGCGATGTCGGCGGCCGGCAGATAGAGCCGGCCCCGTCCGCGATCCTCGGGAATGTCGCGGAGGATGTTGGTCAACTGGAAGGCCATGCCGCACTCATGGGCCACGTCGAGGGCCCGCGGCGAATGGAATCCCCAGATGTGGACGGCGGCCAGCCCCACGGCACTCGCCACCCGCCGGCAGTACTCCTCCAGTTCCGCGAACGTGGCGAAGGACGACTGCGTCAGGTCCATCCGCACCCCGGCGATGATCGCCCGGAGATGGTCCGTGGGAACCGCGAATCGCCGCACCGTGTCGACCAGCGCCCGGATGACGGGATCGGCCGACGGTCGGCCCGCCAGGGCGGCGTTGAGGTCGCGCTCGAACGCATCGAGCGCGACCGCAGCGGCCCCGGGATCGACGGCATCGTCGACGATGTCGTCGGCCCGACGGCAGAAGGCATAGAGGGCCGTGGTGCCCCGGCGCTTGTCACGCGGGAGGAGGCGGATCGGCAGCGTGAAGCTCGACCCCGACCGGCGCAGCATCCGGGCGCAGGCGTCGTGATCGGCGGACAGCGTCTCTGGCGTCATCCCTCCCCCGCAGGACCGAGCGGCCCGAGCAGCGACTCCCGGCAACGACCCACGGCCACCGCCACCATGGCGCGCAGCACGAGGCGGACTTTCGTCGGGGCGGGCACCGTGGGCCGCGCGGCGAGCGTGTCGCAGCCCGCCCGGTCGATGGCGGCGGCGATCGCGCGCCCGCCGGCCCGGAACAGGCTGATCGCCGGGCGCAGGGCAACTGGAGCCGTCCGCTCCAGGGGGGCGCCCGTGGCGAAACACTCCGCCACCCAGTCGAGTCCCGCGGCGACGAGGGAGCGCAGGCCTGGCCCCGCCCGGGATCCCGCCAGTTCATCGGGCGAGACGCGGTGGCGGCACAGCTCCGACTCCGGCACGTACACCCGGCCCGCCAACCGGTCGCGGCGCAGATCCTGCCAGAAATTGACCAGTTGCAGCCCGGTGCAGATGGCATCGGCCTGCCGCACCGCCGTCGCATCCGTGCATCCCTCCAAGCCGAGCACGATCCGCCCCACGGGATCGGCTGAACGCCGGCAGTAGCCGAGGAGCGCCTCGCGATCTGCGTACCGGACCACCACCGCATCCCGATCAAAGGCGAGGTCCTCGGCGAAGGCATCGAGAAGGTCGTGGAACGGGCGACCGTCGAGGGCGTGCCGGCGGATGGTGGCCGCCAGCGCCACGTACACCGGATGCCCGGGGTGACCGTCGAGGCATTCGTCGAGCCCCGCCCGCCAGCGGCCCAGGGCGGCCAATCCCACCGCCGGGTTGGCCGCCTCGTCGGCCAGATCGTCACTCCACCGGCAGAAGGCGTAGACGTTGGCGAAGTCCTGCCGCAACCGTGGTGGCACCAGCCGGCTGACCACGCTGAAGTTCTCGTAGTGGCGCTCGGCAACGAGGCGGCAGAAAGCCTCGGCGGCGCCACGATCGAGCGTGGGGGGCAGGGGAGCCACGTCCCACGCCGCGCAATCGCGCCCTCGGGGCGGCCGCGGATCCGGGACGGTGGAGAACGACACGGCGCGGTTCACGAAAGGCGGGCCGGAATGGTCGAGTGGATGCGCAGGGACACCACGGTTCGGCGGCGGGCGGCCAACCCACACGATACCGGTGGGCCGCGCCGCCGAAGTGGCGTGCGGCACACGGCACCAACCGTAGGTTTTCACGCCGAAAAAGTCCACGGCGGGACGATGTCCGCGGGCTGCTAGCATATCCTCGGTATCCCTCCCACCCCCGGACATACCCCGAGTGCCCGCCGCATGCTCACGATCCTCCTCGCCAGTCCCCGTGGATTCTGCGCCGGCGTGAACATGGCCATCGAAACGCTGGAGACAGCCCTCCGTCTCTATGGCCGACCGGTTCACGTGTTCCACGAGATCGTGCACAACAAGCACGTGGTGGAGCGGTTCACCCGCGAGGGGGCAGTGTTCGTCGACGAGGTGCAGCAGGTGCCCGAGCGGGGGGTGCTGCTGTTCTCGGCCCACGGCGTGGCGCCGGAGGTGCGCCGCGTCGCCGCGGAGCGCAAGCTGACGGCGATCGATGCCACCTGTCCGCTGGTGACGAAGGTGCACCTCGAGGCCCTCCGCTACGCCGCGGCCGGCTACCACATCATCCTCATCGGCCACGAAGGCCACGACGAGGTCATCGGCACCATGGGGCACGCCCCGGCATCCATCACCCTGGTGGAGACTGAAGCCGATGTCGACCGGCTGCCGCTGGGCACGGGGGATCGACTGGCTTACCTCACCCAGACGACGCTCTCGGTCGACGACGCCTCGCGGATCATCGCCCGCCTCAAGGCCCGGTTTCCCGGCATCACCGGGCCGCCGAAAGACGACATCTGCTATGCCACGCAGAACCGTCAGGAGGCGGTCCGGCTCCTCGCCGAAGGGGCGGACGTCGTGCTCGTGATCGGCAGCCGCAACAGCTCCAACAGCCAACGGCTTGCCGAACTGGCGGGGGAGGGGCATCGGCTCGCCCGGCTCATCGACGGCCCGGACGAGATCGATGCCGGTTGGTTCCGGGGCGACGAAACGGTGGTCATCACCGCCGGTGCGAGTGCACCCGAACACGTCGTGCAGGAATGCATCGCCTGGTTGCGGAAGCGGTTCGGGGCCACGGTCGAGGAACGGATGATCCGCGAAGAACAGGTCTACTTTCCCCTGCCCAAGGAATTGCGGACGGCCGCTGCCGGGCGCCTGCCGATGGCTTGAAGAGCGACCGCCAGCTCCCTGTGAACCCTGGTCGCCAGCTCCCTGTGAACCCTGGTCGCGCCTTCCCTTCCAACCACTGTCGCGCGATCCCGGGAACCTGCCGCTCAGTGCTGCAACTTCTTGTACCGGAAGCGGTGGGGCTCGTCGGCGGCAATGCCCAGCCGCTCGCGGCGGCTCCGTTCGTAGACTTCGAAGTTGCCCTCGCACACGTGGACGTAGCCGTCCCCCTCGAAGGCGATGATGTGGGTGGCGAGCCGATCGAGGAACCACCGGTCGTGCGTGATCACCACGACACTACCCGCGAAGGCGGTGATCCCCTCCTCCAAGGAGCGGAGCGTGTCGACGTCAAGGTCGTTGGTCGGCTCGTCGAGGAGGAGGAGGTTCGAACCGCTGCGGAGCAGCTTGGCGAGATGCACGCGGTTGCGCTCGCCGCCTGAGAGCGTGCCCACCTTCTTCTGCTGGTCGGGACCGAGGAAGTTGAATCGGGCGACATAGCTTCGCGCGTTGACCGATTTCTTCCCCAGCTCGATCGTGTCGTGGCCGCCGGAGATCTCCTCGAACACGGTTTTCGCCGGGTCGAGGGCGTCACGGCTCTGGTCGACGTAGCCGATGTCGACCGTCGGTCCCCGCTTGACTGAACCGGCGTCGGGCTGCTCCTGACCGACGAGCATACGGAACAAGGTGGTCTTGCCCGCCCCATTGGGACCGATGATCCCCACGATACCGCCGGGGGGGATGCGGAACGACAGGTTCTCCAACAGCACCTTGTCGCCGTAGGCCTTGGAGAGCTTCTCCGCCTCGACAACGAGATCGCCAAGCGGGCGGCTGGCGGGGATGAAGATCTCGATGTCGGAATCGCGCACCGCGGCCTGCTCGGCCGCCAGTTTATCGTAGGCGGCAACGCGGGCCTTGCTCTTGGCCTGCCGCGCCTTGGGTGACATCCGGATCCACTCCAGTTCCCTGTCGAGCGTCTTCTGCCGGGTCGACGCCTGCTTCTCCTCCAGCTCCAGCCGGGCCTTCTTCTGCTCGAGCCAGGAGGAGTAGTTGCCCTCGAAGGGGATCCCGCGGCCATGGTCCACCTCGAGGATCCACTTGGCGACGTTGTCGAGGAAGTAGCGGTCGTGGGTCACGGCGACGACCGTGCCGGTGTATTCGGCGAGGTGCCGCTCCAGCCAGGCGACGCTCTCGGCGTCGAGGTGATTCGTGGGTTCGTCGAGGAGGAGTAGGTCGGGCTTCTCGAGCAACAAGCGGCACAGGGCCACCCGGCGCCGCTCCCCGCCCGACAAGTTGGTCACCGGCCAGTCCCCGGGGGGCAGGTTCATCGCGTCCATGGCGATCTCCACCTGGCGGTCGATGTCCCAGGCGTTCTTCGCCTCGATCAGGTCCTGCACCGTGGCCTGCTCCGCGAGGAGTCTCTCCATCTCGGCGTCGTCGAGCGGCGTCCCGAGCCGGGTGTTGATCTCCTCGAAGCGCGACAGGATCGCTCGCGTCGCCCCCACTGCCTCCAGGACGTTCTCGAACACCGTCTTCGTCGTGTCGAGTTTCGGTTCCTGCTCGAGGTATCCCACCGTGTAACCGTCGGCCAGCCGCGCCTCGCCCTCGTATTCCCGGTCGATGCCCGCCATGATCTTCATGAGCGTGCTCTTACCGGCGCCGTTGCGGCCCAGCAGACCGATCTTCGCCCCCGGATAGAAGGCGAGGTTGATGTTCTTGAGCAGTTCACGCTGCCCGAACTTCTTGGTGAGGCCCGAAATCTGGAATATGAACGCAGCGCCCATCGCACGCACCCGGTGGAGCAGCGGTTGATCCGACCACCGCGTGGCCGGCCGGCACCGCTGTGGAAGACCGAACCACTCGAAAAACCGAACCGCTCGAAAAGACCACGACTCGGCACACCGCCACCGACGGCCCGCAGACCGCGTTGGCACAGTCGACCCTGTTGTAGCCGAACCGCCGCTGTCCCACGAGGGACGGCCTCGTTGCAGGGTGCCAGGTGATGGACTACGATTCGAACGACTGTGGTTCCCGTCCGCGCGAGGAGATTCCGGATCATGGCCGCCTACGCCCATCCCGAGGTGCTGGTGACCACCGAGTGGGTGGCGAATCATCTGGCCGATCCGCGGGTGCGGATCGTCGAATCGGACGAAGACCGTGGTCTGTACACGATGGGGCACGTGCCCGGGGCGGTGGAAATCGACTGGCAGGTCGATCTCCAGGCTCCCCTGGAGCGCGACTACATCGACCGGGCGGCATTCGAGCGGCTGTGCAGTGAACGGGGGATCTCCAACGACACCACGGTCGTGTTCTACGGTGACAAGAACAACTGGTGGGCCTGCTATACGTTCTGGGTGTTCAAGCTCTATGGCCACCCCGAATGCCGGATCATGGACGGGGGCCGCAAGCGCTGGGAACTCGACGGCCGCACCTGGTCGACCGAGCGCGTCGCCCCGCCGCACGCCCGTTACACGGCGACCGAGCAGGATGCCTCGATCCGCGCTCTCCGCGACGAGGTGCTGCGGCACCAGAAGTCGGGCCGCCAGTTGCTCGATGTCCGGTCTCCGGAGGAGTACCGCGGGGAGCGGATGCACATGCCTGACTACCCCAACGAAGGCGCGGTCCGAGGCGGGCACATCCCTGGCGCCGTCAACGTGCCTTGGGTCCGAGCCTGCAACGACGACGGCACTTTCAAGTCGGCCCGCGACCTGGAGAAACTCTACGTTCGCGAGGTGAAACTCAAGCGTCGTTCACCGACCATCGCCTACTGCCGCATCGGCGAGCGGTCGAGCCTCACGTGGTTCGTCCTCAAGTATCTCCTCGGCGCAACGTGAAGAACTACGACGGCTCGTGGTTGGAATGGGGCAACGCCGTCCGCGTGCCGATCGCCAAGGGCCCGGAACCGGGTGGACCGGGGCAGGGTGGTGTCGCCGGGGAAACGGCCACCGCCGGTCACTCCTGACCGGACCGGGGCGATTCTGGCCATGGACACCGTCGCCTCACGCGTGGAGCGGATCGTCGGCGAATTCGCCGACCTCGACCCCCGTGAAAAACTCGAATTGCTCGTCGAGTTCGCTGCGGGCTTGCCGCCGCTGCCGGAGAGCCACCGTGCCCGCCGGGCCGAAGCGGAGGGGCGGGTGCACGAGTGCCAGACCCCCGTGTTCCTCTGGCCCGAGGTGATCGACGGGCGGGCGCGGCTCGTGGCCGAAGTGGCCCCCGAAGCGCCGACCGTGAAGGGATTCGTCGCCATCCTCTCCCAGGCGGTCGAGGGGCGCCCCGCAGCCGAAGCCGCGGCGCTCGACGAGGCCGTGATCGACCGGACCGGTCTGGCCGAGGTGCTCGGTATGCTCCGCAGCCGCGGACTGAGGGCGATCCTGGCACGGGTCAAACGCGGACTGCTGGCCGCCGTGCCGCCAACGACCAGTGCGCCTCGACCCGCGGCATCGTGAAGCCTTGGGGCACGGGAAGCGGCTCATGCGCACCCTGGCAGCGTGAGCCGCGGCGGCCGCCACCCTCCCGCTTGCTCGCCGCGCGTGCCGGCCGGCACCAGGGAAGGCCGCCCACCGACGGCCGCTCACGCCACCTGCTCGAGGATCGGCAGGGACGGAAAGCCGTCCGCCACCGGTGCCGCCGCAGGCTGCGCCCCGGCCTGTGGCTCCGCGTGACGAGGGGCCCGCGGCGCCCCCAACAGTGCCAGGCGGGCCGTGGCCAGGAGGCCGCCGAGCGACCCGAACGTGGCCTCGACGGCCGCCGGCTCATATCCGCAGTGCACCATGCAGTTGGCGCACTTGGCGTTGCCGCTGGCCCGACCGTAGGCATCCCAGTCGGTCTCCTCCATCAAGGCGCGGAACGAACGGGCGTACCCCTCGTCAAGGAGGTAGCAGGGGCGCTGCCAGCCGAACAGGTTGTAGGTCGGCGTCCCCCACGGACGGCACTCGAGATCCCAGGCGCCTTTGAGGAACTCGAGGAACACCGGCGACTGGTTGAAGCGCCAGCGGCGTGGCGCGTCGGCGAGGAGCCGGCGGAACAGTGACTCGCTGCGCCGGCGGGGCAGGAAGTGATCCTGGTCCGGGGCCTTCGCATAGGGGTATCCGGGGGAGATCATCATCCCCTCGACACCGAGTGCCATCACCTCGTCGAAGAAGCGCCGGTAGCGCTCGGGGTCGGCGTCGGTGAACAACGTGGAGTTGGTGGTCACCCGGAATCCGACCCTGCGGGCCGCGCGGATCGCGGCCACCGCGATGTCGTACACCCCCTCGCGGCAGACGGCGTGATCGTGCTCCTCACGCGGGCCGTCGAGGTGCACCGAGAAGGCGAGGTACGGCGACGGCCGGAAGCGCGGCAGCATCTCCTCGAGCTTGAGCGCGTTGGTGCACAGGTAGAGGTACTTCCGCCGGGCGACGATGCCGGCCACGATCGCCTCGATCTCGGGATGGAGCAGCGGCTCGCCGCCGGGGATCGACACCACCGGGGCGCCGCACTCGTCCACCGCCGCCAGGCACTGCTCCGCGCTGAGGTGCGACCGCAGGACACTGGCGGGATGCTGGATCTTGCCACAGCCGCCGCATGCCAGATTGCAGCGGAAGAGCGGTTCCAGCATGAGCACCAGCGGATACCGGACATTGCCCCGGAGCCGCTGCCGGAGCACGTGCCCGACGACCGAGACCATCTGCCCGAGCGGGACACTCATGCGATCGGCTCCTTGACCAGACCCACGCCTCCCCGCGCTGCCGGCACACCGAGCGAGGGCACCCATGCCGCGAACCTGGCCAGCGCCACGAGCGGGAAGTAGATCGGGTAGTAGTGATAGCGGAGGTAGAACACCTTCGGGAACCCGGTGCCGGTGAATTCGCGCTGCGTCCAGGAGCCGTCGGCTTCCTGGCGCTCGAGCAACCACTGGACACCGCGCCGGGCCGCGCGGCACTCGCCCCGGCCGGCGGCAATCAGCCCTGCCACGGCCCAGGCGGTCTGGGAAGCGGTCGTCGGACCCACGCCCGCCAGGGCGGGATCGGCGTAGCTGGCAGGCGACTCCCCCCAGCCCCAGTCGGCCTGCTGGTGGTCGACGAGCCAATCGGCCGCCCGAGCCACCAGCGGATCGGTGGCCGGCACCCCCACGGCGCGGAGGCCCTCCAGCGCCTGCCAGGTGCCGTAGACGTAGTTCACACCCCAGCGGCCGAACCAGGCTCCGTCGGGCTCCTGCGTGCGCCGCAGGTAGGCCACCGCCCGGTCGACCGCGTCGTGTCCGATGCTCAACCCCGTCTTGCCGAATGCCTCCAACACACGACCGGCGAGGTCGGGGGTGCTGGGGTCGATCATCGCGTTGTGGTCGGCGAAGGGCACCTCGCAGAGGAACTCCAGATTGTTGTCACGATCGAAGGCCCCCCAACCGCCGTCGGAGTTCTGCATCGCCGCCAGCCACCGACGGGCCCGACCGATCGCCGCCCCGGCCCGCTCGCGGCGCCGCGCGTCGACCGCCGTCAACGGGGCCCGGCGCCGCGCACCGTCGCGCCACGTGGCCAACGCGATCACCACCATCGCGGTGTCATCGACGTCGGGATAGAAGCGGTTGGCGTACTGGAAGCACCATCCCGTGGCCGCCACGCCGACGGCGGCCGGCACGGCACCGACCCAGTCGCCCGCGACCCGCACCTCGTTGTCGAGAAGCCAATCGATACCCCGGTCGACGACCGCGGGAACGGCGGCCGCGCCGTTCGCCGTGGTCGCTGCCGGGCCGCCGCCGTCGCCCGAGCGCCCGGCCTCCACCAGCGCGATGACCGTGATCGCGGTATCCCACACGGGCGACCGACAAGGCTCGAGCCTGGTGTTGCCGTCCGGTTCGCGCTCCACCAACCGCTCCAACTGGGCCCAGCACTCGCGCACCTCGGGAGAGTCTTCGCCACAGCCCATCGCCCGCAGCGCCACCAGACTCCACACGATCGGCGGAAAGATGGCCCCCAGACCGTCGCTGCCGGCGAAACGCTCGAGCATCCACCGCCGGCAGGCCTGCACCGCGCGGGGCCGCAGCGGCACGAATCCGATCGCCTCGCAGGTTTTGATCACGCGATCGACAGCGCGGAAGAAGCGGGCCCACCCCCCCTCCTTCACGACCTGATCGCGCCGGGCATCGGCGCTGAAGAGCTCGGCGATGCCCTCCCGGGGAGCCACCTGCCGGACCGGCTTGAAGGCCCACATCAGCGACAGTGGCACGATCATCGTCCGCGACCAGGCCGACACGCGCCGGAGATTGACCGGAAACCAATCGGGAAGCAGCACCATCTCGGGAGGCACCGCCGGGCAGGCCGCGTAGGGGATCTGCCCGAGCAAGGCCAGGTAAAAGCGAGTGAAACTGTTGACGGCCCATGGGCCCCCGGCTCGCTCGATGGCGCGGCGTGCGCGCCTCAGCGGCTCGGAAGAGGGGTCGTGACCGGTGAGCTTGAGGGCGAAGTAGGCCTTCACGCTGGCACTGACGTCGACCGGCCCACCGGGATAGATCGACCAGCCCCCCTGGGGCAACTGTTCAGTGAGGATGCGGCGGGCCGCGCCCGGGATCTCCGCCCCATCGAGGCGTCCGGCCCAGGCCAGGATGAGGATGTACTCGCTCTCGAGAATCGTGTCGCCTTCGAGCGGCCCGCGCCAGTGACCATCGTCGGCCTGCTGATCACGGAGCCACGACTCGGTGAGCCGCAGCGCCTGCGACAGCGGCCGACCCCGCTCCGGCCCGACGTGCTCCCGGCCCCGCGCCGGCTCACCGGCCCCCCCCTCGCCGGATACTCCAAGGAGACCACGGAGGGCATCGGCCGGATGGTTGACGACCGCCACCCGGTGCACCGTGCGACCACCCACCGGCGTGTCGAGCGGCCGATCCAGCGCCGCGGGCCCCAGGAGATCCTCGGTACCGACGACCGTGGGGGCCTCCGACGCCCCCGCGATGAATCTGGCGTGCCTCATGAACGCATCCCTGCTGCGGTACGTCCCAGCGGCCCCGGTGGTCCGGGACTGCACCCGCCGGACTCGACCCGGCGTTCCATCGCCGGGCCTCCATCCCGTGTGCATCGGAGGATAGAGAACGATGGAAACGCGGACAAGGTCGGCTGGCACCAGCGCTGTGGCAGACGGGGCGACCGGGGCTGAGCGCCCGTGGTGGTCTCCCTCCGGGCACAGGTCAGGAGGATCTGGGGGGTTTGTGCGGGGCGATCCCCGCGTCCACACCACCCGCGCACGCAGGCAGGCCCACGGTCACCCGCGTGCCACCGGAAGGGGACACTCCGAGTTCCACGGTGCCGCCGCAGGCCACGATGAAGCGCCGGGCTTTCGCCAGTCCGAAGCCGATCCCGCGCCCCGCCTCACGACCGCTGTGGAAGGGATCGAACGCCGCCCGGCGCGTCTCTGCGTCCATACCCGGGCCATCGTCGTCGACACGGATCTCCACCCACCGGCCCATCGTCGCCCCCGGCGCCTCGACACCGATCGCCACCCGGCCTCCGGCCGCCACCGCATCGAGCGCGTTGTTCACGATGGCCCGCAGCGCCTCTTCCACCAGCGCCCGATCGACCCACACCGCTGCGGCACGCGACTCCGGTGCTTCGATGCGGACCCCGCGTTCCGTGGCCCGGCCCGCCAGCGCCCTGACGGTGGCGGCGACGATCGCGACGGCATCGCAGGCGCCAGGGTGGGGCAACGGCGGACGGGCACAGAGCATCAGGCCGCCGATCATGTCGCGGGCGCGGAAGGCCTGGTCGACGATCGTGGCCAGGCGACGACGGCGCTGGGGGTCGGTCTCGCCCACCAGCAGCGCCTGCCCGCGCGCGGCGATGTTGGCCAGCGGGTTGTTGATCTCGTGCCCGGCGCCATGGGCCAGGGACCTCAGCCCCTCGAGCCGGGCCGCCTCCACTTCCGCGGTCCAGCCGCCTGCGAGGCGGTGATGCGACACCGCGAGCCGCACGGCCGCCATGAGGACCACCGCCTCGGGTCCCGCCGTCGCTGGCGCTCCTCCACCCCGGGGCAGCCGGGCGACGGTGCCGGCATCAAGACTCCCGCGCAGCCGGCCGCCCCACGCACGCGCATCGGCCTCCCGACGGTCCCCGGGGCCAACGGCACACCGCATCGCCAGCGCCAACGCGTGCCACGCGGCCGGATCAGGCGTCATCCGTCCCTCCGGGCCGGCCATGGACGCACCGTCCCCATGGAGCCACACGAGGTCCCGCTCGAGGGCGAGCCCCAAGCCAGAGGTCCCCTGGGCAGAAGCTGCAGAGCTGGCAGGGTCTTGGCTCACCAGCCACACGGCCAGTCCAGGATCGTCGGCAGCCGCCGCCCACAAGACCGCAGACGCCTCATGTACGACGCCTGCCGCACCTTCCAGAACCGCCGCCGCCAGGCCCAGGCAACCCGCGCGCGACACCGGCACGACCACGGCGCCGCCAGCAGCCCCGACCACCAATCCGCAGCCACTGGGTCGCAGGCGATCGTCGGTTCCGACCGGGTATCCGACCGGGTAGAAGGGATGGGCGGAAGGGCACACGTGGTCACATCCACATGCCGACACGTGCCGGACCGCGGCGGGTCCGGCACGTGTCGGCAGCAGGAACGGGCAGACGCCGACGCCGCGCCCGCGGAGTTGAAGTTGGCCCCGAGTTGAAGCAGGCCCCGTCAGGGTGGACTCGTCCGCTCAGGAACCGGTGGCCACCGACTCGATGTCGAGGAGCCCACAGATCCGATCGACGAGCACCTCGGCCTCGAACGGCTTCTGGAGGAACTCATTGGCCCCGGCAGCCTTCAGTTCCTCGACCTTGTCGGGCTCGCCCATGCCCGAGATGCAGATGATCCGCACCTCGTCCATGGTCGAGTCGCTACGGACACGCTGGCACACTTCCTTGCCGTTGATGTCGGGCAGCATCACGTCGAGAACGATCAGGTCGGGACGGTAGTCTTTCACCATCATGCCGGCATCGAAGCCGTTGTTCACGCTCCGGGTCTCGAACCGACCATCGCGCTCGAGCACATCGGTGATGAGCTCCACGAGATCCTGATCGTCATCGACCACGAGGATCTTGCGCCGGCCGCTCTCCAAGGCGTCGGTGGGGATCCCGTTGTCGCGCATGAAGAGGAACAGCTGGTCGCGCGGGATCCGTCGGAACCGGCTGCCCGGCACGCGGAACCCCTTGAGTTGCCCCGAATCAAAACACCGGATGATGGTCTGCTGACTCACCTTGCAGATCTTGGCAGCCTCACCCGTCGTGTAGACAGTCTTTTGCATGTGCTCACCACCCTCTCCCTAGCCGTGGTCCAGCTAGTCAAAACGGCGCCGGGCCCTTGGCCCCATCCGCGGGGCAGCGCCCGACACCTAGGCCTCCGTGCTGCGATTCCTACGCCATGCGCTCCCTGCATCCTGGCGAACCGGCTCCCTGCATCCTGGCGAACCGGTTCCCCGCGTCGTGGCGAACCGGGTTCCATGCATCCTGCGTTAACCCGCCCGCCGGCGTTACGACACCCCACCACACTCCCGAAACATGCCCTGCCCGGACCCTACCCGCCCGGGCCCGCGCTTCCGCAACGACGGACCTTTCCATGCGGAACACAGGGACCGAATGCCAGACATCCGGGATCAGCCGTGGTGGCACCGGCATCACTCCCGCCGAAACCATCCGTCGCATCCAGCGAAGCGGGGCGATCCTTTCGCCCGGAATCCGTTCCGCCAGACTCCTCGCCAACAGAATCCTTCCCGACAGGCTCCCTCCAAAGCGCACCGATTTTCGCGCGGCATGACAGTCACCCACGGAAACCGGCCGAGGGGCTTCGGGATCGACCCCGGTCCATCTGGTCCGATCGCCTGAGCCGGCCACCCTGCCGGGCGGTCGGATCAGCCCAATCTCGCCGAAGCCGGCGAAAGCTCCAGCTTTCCGCCCGGCCTGCCTTCCCGAACTTGCCCGGGACTCAACTGTACAGACAGCTTGCGCATTGAGTCAATATCGCCACAGTCAGCGTAAACGCCTTTCGCCAAACACCTTGGGCATTGTACCCATCCGCGCTTGGTGCTCCTCATCCGGTGGGAGGGGAGGTGAGGGCAACCTTCGTCGGCCCACGGCGACGACCGTCGAACGCGACCTGCGAGAGGCGCGACACGAAACCGATCCGCAGTCAGGCCGGAGCGGGCGCAGCGTGATCCGGCGGCACGACGATTTCCAACAGTTCCACCGCCGGCTCCACCTTGCCTGCGAGGGCGATGTCGGCAACGCGGCCATACATCACGGTACCGCGCTCCCCGGCCATCCCCGTCACGGCGGCCAGCCGCGGGCCGGGCTCGATGCGTACCAACTGCACACGCCGCACCTCGCGCAGCAGCCCAGCTTCGATCAGCACCCGCCCCAGCGGCTCCGCGGCGGCACGGATCCGCGCCGCGGTGTCGGTACCCACCTGCCGCAGGTCGATCCGCACGATGCCGTGCTGCACCGGCGTGCCCGCGGCGGTGACGAGGAGGATCTCCCGGGCGTACCACGCGTGAAGATCCCCCGGTTCATCGCGCCGTGCGACGACCCGCAGGCCGAGGAGTTGCCGATGGAAGCGCTCCATCACCACGGTCATGTGGCTCGTGTGATCGAGCAGCCCGCGGAAGGGCTCCGGCACCGCCGCGGGGCCGACGCCTGCGAACCGGGCGAACCCCTCGACGGGTGTGCAGAAGAGCGACACCAGGGTCGCGGCGCGGGACGGGGCATCGGTCGCGGCGGTCGACACGGGCGGGGCTCTCCACAGAAACGCGGCCCGCCACGCCCGGCGAACCGTGGGCGAGAGTCTACGCAGGCGGGCACGCGTGCGAAACGCGCCCCACTCCCCGGGTTGGACACCCGGACGACCCTTCAAGGGGTGCGATCCGCCGCAGGCGGCACACCGACCGGTCAGCCGATGACCGCTTGATCGGGGACGGCCAGATCGAGGAGGAAGTCGAGCACCTCCCGCAGCCGTGGCAGGGCACACCCTGCCGCAGCCGTCAACGCGGCACTCCGTTCGGCCTGCACCATGGCCGTGGCGCGGGTGAAGACTCCGGCCGCCGTGAAGGCCGTGCGGGCCTCGAGCAGGGCCCGGGCTCGTTCATCGGCCGTGCCCTCCCGCGCCCGATCGAACAGTGCAGCCACGGCGGAAACACCGAGCCGCTCGACTGCCAAAGCCCAAAGGACGGTCGGACGCCCGCCCAACAAGTCGCCGGCCGCGACGCGGGCGTTCTCGACGTCCCCCCTCCAATCCTTCAGATCGTTGAGCACCTGGAACCCGGTGCCGACATGGAGTGCGTACCGGTGGAGATCGCCGCCGGCCCGGAGCTCGGAGCCGGCCAGTCGCACCCCCATCGCCAAGGCCGCCTCGAACGCGGGTGACGTCTTGAGGGCATACAGCTCGAGGGCCTCCGCCGGTGCGAGCCGCTTGTCGGCAGTATTCCGCCACCACAGCTCGCCCCCCTGCCCGCGGGCCAGACGAACGTGGGCGTCGGCGAGCAGGCCGAGGAGGTCGCGGTGTACCTCGGCGGCGACCCGGGGAAGGCAGGCCACGAGCCGGTACCCCAGACCGAGCATGAAGTCACCGGTGTTGATCGCCACCGGCACACCCCGTTCGGCGTGCATCGTGGGACGACCATAGCGCATTGCGTCGTCATCCTCGATGTCGTCGTGGATCAAGGATGCCTTGTGGAACATCTCGATGGCCACGGCCGCCGCATGGACCACGGAGCGGTCGACGACGGGCACCGGGAGGCCACGCTCGCGGCGGTCGGCCGCCACCGCGTCGAAGGCAGCCAGCGTGATGAACGGCCTGAGGAACTTGCCGCCCCGGCAGAGGAAATCGGTGGCCAACGCCGCCGTGGCATCGAGGGGACCGACAGTGACATCCCCGGGAGCGGAGCCGGCCGCTGCCGCGTGATGAAGGGTCAGTCCGCCGCCACCACACGCGCCCCATCCCAGGCTGCGCTCCAGGCCGCGCAAGCCGTCGGGGCTGAAAAGGCCGGCGGCCTCGCGGAGCACCGGCAGGTAGTCGCCCATTGGTGCCGCCGCCCCGCCGGCCACGCCGAGCAGGCCGAGGATCCACTCGACATCGAGTGCCCCGGCGGCCACGACACCCGCACACCCGTCGCCCGGATTGCCCCGCGCCGCCTCGGCGGCACCGTCGGCGTTGAACGGCACGGCGGCGATCGGCAGGGAGAAGGCCGGCAGCATCCCGAACGCCTTCTCCAGGTGCGACAGCCGTGCCACGCCGAGGATGCCGTCGTACTGACCGGTGAGCAGGGCCCCCATGCCCCCCAGCGCTTCCGCCGTGGGTGTGACGGTCCAGCCGCTTTCGTGGGCCGCCGACCAGACGGTGCCGATGGCACACCCGGGGCCGCAGGTGAGCGGCATGCCCGTGGGAGCCGCACCACGATGCACGGCCAACGGGCAGTCGGGCAGGAGCAACAGCCGTCGACCCGCCGGGCCGGCAGCCAGCCGCTCGCGCCAGTATTCGGAAACGATGGTGACCATCATCCACCCGACGATCCCCGCATCGCCACCGATCCGTTCGACGAGAACCTCCGCCTGGCGTCGCAGATTGGCGGCCGACCTGACCCCCGGGGGCAGCCCCTGGGATTTCCACGACGCGACCAGATCAGCGGCCAGGGCACGGAGCCGGTCGCGGAGGGCCCGATCCTCGGGACACGCCAGCGCCGCGACCGATTTCGCGTCACTCGGCCGGCCTGCCGCGGCATCCCGGGGGGCCATCGCGGTCGTCTGGTGGGGCACGGGATTCCTCGGGGTTGACGCCACGACAGGTGAACCGGTCGGCACTGCCGGAACCTCCTCGTCCCGGCGTCCGGTCCGGCAGCACCTGATCGATCCACTTCGGGAAAACCGCAGACCGCGAGCCGGGATAACCGCCCCGTGTGGCGCGGCGGCCGTGGTCCGGGGCGGTGGCCCAGAAAAAAGCGGCCCGGATAACCGCGATTCAGAGGGCTGCGGCCGGCTGCTCGGCGGCGAAAAATCGGTGCAGCAGGGCATCCACCATCAGCAGGCCCTTGCGGCTGAGGACGGGGCGGGGGCGGAGTTGCTCGAGACAGCCCTCCGCTTCCAGCCCGGCCCACACCGGCGCCCACTCTGCCAGCGGATCGAGGCCGTGGGTGCGCTGGAGCCTGTCCACGTCCAACCAGCCCCGCTTCAAGCCCAGCACCATCTCCCGGACCAGCAGCTCACGGCGGCTGGGGCGCAGCCCACGCTGGATCGGGAGCCGCCCCCCCTCGACGGCGCCGAGGTAGTCGTCCCAATGCGTGGCGTTTTGGTAGTGCAGCCCGGAGAGGTGGCCGAAGCTGGCCACGCCGAGGGCCAGCAGGTCGCTGCCCTCCCAGAGCATGTCGCGGTAGCGGAAGCGCACGGCCTGCGGATCGCGGACCAGGGTGTAGCCGCTCGACACGGCATACCCGGCGGCGATCGCGCGGTCGAAGGCCCAGTCGACCCACGCACGCTTCGTGGGCCAGTCCGCCACCGGCGTGGCCGTGCCACTGCTCCGCGCGTCGTGGACGAACACGGTGTTGAGGGGCAGTTCGAGTTGGTAGATCGTGATGCTGTCGGCTTCCAGGGCGAGCGTCTTCTCCACGGTGCGCTGCCACGAGTCGAAGGTCTCGCCGAGCATGCCGGCGATGAGATCGACGTTCGTGCTGGGGAACCCGGCGGACCGGATCCAGTCCCATGCCCGGAGGATCTCGGCCGAGAGGTGGGCCCGACCATTGGCCTCGAGGATGGTGTCGTCGAAGTTCTCCACGCCGAGGGAGATCCGTGTCATTCCCAGGTCACGGAGCGTGCGGACCTTGGGCTCCGACAGCGTGCCCGGTTCGCACTCGAAAGTCACCTCTTCCGCATCGTCCCACCCGAGACTCGCCCGCAGGCCGGCCACGAGCCGCTCCAACTGCCGGGCCGAGAGGAACGACGGCGTACCCCCGCCGAAGTAGACGTACCGCACCGGGCGGCCAGCCACCGCCGGACACGCCGCCACCAGCGCCGCCTCGGTGGCGAGGCCCTGGGAATACCGCTCCACGTCGGCGGCGGAGGTTTCGGTGTAGACGCGGAAATAGCAGAACTTGCAGCGCTTCCGGCAGAACGGCACGTGGAGGTAGAGGCCCAGCGCCGCGGCCGTCGGCGGGGCAGCGAAGGCGGCCAGCACCTCCGGCACGGCCCCGGGGTTCCAGCGCGAAAACGGCGGATAGTTGGCGACGAAATAGCCGCCCGGTTCGGTCGATTCGCTCATCGGTCGGCAGTTCCCGTCTGGTCAGTTGTGATGACCGCTGGTGGATCGCGGCGTCCGGCCCCCGCCGGGTGTCACCCCTTCGGCCGCCGGCCCCGCGCGGCCAGCAGATCCTCAAAGTCGCGCAGATGGTAGTCGACCTGCACGTCGTCGAGGACCCGGCACAGCGCCCGGAGGGCGATCCCCATGCCATCGGGCCCGCTGGTGCCACCGAACTGCCCACCGCCGCGGACGTGTGGCTCGAGGTCGAGGAACACGCCGGGGATACCCCGGTGCTCCAGCCGGCGCGAGAGGGCCGGGAGCATCGTCTTCAGGTCGGCGAGGATGCGCTGGTGCCCCCCCGCGCCGCGATCGGCGGGCACGAAATGGGCCAGGGTATCCTCGTCGACGTGGCCGTCGCGGGCCCGTGACGTCGCCCGCCGGTAGTCCTTGATGTGCACCCAACCCAACCCCGGCTTCATCGCCTCCCATTGCTTGAAAACCTCGGCCGCCGAGAACCCCTGGACGACGAGGTTGGCGGCATCGAACACCAACACCAGCGCGGGATGGTTGACGCGGCGGTGGATCTCGGCGAGGAGCACACCGTTTTGACCGACGAGGTTGGCCTCCACTTCCAGACCGAAGGTCAGATCGGACCGGTGGCAGGCTTCGGCGATCCGCCCGATCCGGTCGGCCGCCTCCTCGAGGTGATCCTCGGGCCGGGTGCCGCGCGGGTGGTAGAAGGAAAACCCGCGGATGAGCTTCGTTTCGAAGGCATGGGCCAGTTCGCAAGCGCGGGCCACGTCCCCCGCAAGGTACTTCTTGAAGGGCACGAACGCGTTCTTCGTGCCGTCATCCACGTCGCGGAGCTTGACCTTGCCGATCGGCGCGGCGATGGAGGCGACGTTGAGCCCGTATTCGTCCTCCAGGTGGCGGATGCGGCGGATCTCCGGCAGGGTGAGCTTCATCACGTTCTTCACCCCCTTGCCGGCATCGATGAACCGGAGGGAGTAGTATTCCAATCCTGACGCCGCCAGCGCCGAGAATTGCTCCACGGCAGTGAGGTGGAAGGACGCCTCGTCGGCCAGGGCCGAGAGGATCACCCGCGCCGCTTTGGCCATCCGTCACCTCCACCGTCAGGACCGGTCTTACCGCGCTCGACCACGGTGGTGGATTGTCGCCTCCGCCGACACCGAAAGGAAGGGACGCCACCCCGGGAGCGCCTTGGCGTCGAGACTCGAGTGATGAACCCAGCCACCACACCCGCCCGCAGGGGCCCCGACGGCGCGGCGCCGCGCACCGTCGTCCTCCTCTCCGGCGGACTCGATTCGGCGACGGTCGCGGCCTGGGCGCTCCACCAAGGGCATCGGGTGACCGCCCTGTCGATCGACTACGGGCAGCGGCATGCCGTCGAACTGGCGGCCGCCGCCCGGGTGGCCAGTGCGCTGGGGATCACCGATCGGCTCGTGATCCGCGTCGACCTGGCCGCCTGCGGCGGCAGCGCCCTGGTCGATGCGGCGATCGCCGTACCCAAGGATCGCCCCGCGGCCGACATTGCGGCCGGCATCCCGGTGACCTACGTGCCGGCCCGCAACACGGTGTTCCTCGCGCTGGCGCTGGCCGTGGCCGAGACGCGCGGTGCGGGCGCGATCGCCCTGGGGATCAACGCCATCGACTACAGCGGCTACCCCGACTGCCGGCCGGAGTTCGTGGCGGCCTTCGCCCGCCTGGCGGCGCTGGCCACGAAGGCGGGGGTCGAGGGGCGGCCGGTCGAGATCCTGGCGCCACTGGTGCGGATGTCGAAGGCCGAGATCGTGCGCCTGGGGCTCGAACTCGGCCTCGACCACTCCCTCACCACCAGCTGCTACGATCCCGAAGCATCGGGCCGGCCCTGCCGGCGCTGCGATGCCTGCCAGCTCCGTGAGGCGGGATTCTCGGCGGCCGGGGCCGTCGATCCGCTGCTCGCCCGCGGTCCCGGCTGACGGTTGCCACCGGAGGAGGGCCCTCGGCCGTGCGGATCGCCGAGGTCTACGCATCGCTGCAGGGCGAGGGGCTCCTGGCGGGCACCCCGAGCGTGTTCGTGCGGTCCAGTGGCTGCAACCTCCGCTGCCACTGGTGCGACACCCCGTTCACCAGCTGGAACCCGGTGGGCGACGAGTGGGGCGTGGAACGGATCGCCGCGGCGGTGGCGGCCACCGGCCTCCGCCACGTCGTGCTCACCGGTGGCGAACCGCTCCTCTTCGCCGATGCCGTGCCACTCTTGACGGCGCTCCGCGGGTCCGGCCTCCACGTGACCGTGGAAACCGCCGGCACGGTGCTCCCCACGCCCCTGCCGGAGGAACCCTGGACCGACCTGATGTCGGTGAGTCCGAAGCTCGCCTCATCGGCCCCGGCGGTCGACGCCCACCCCGCCTGGCACCGCCGCCACCGTGCCGCCCGACGGCGCGATGCCGCGATTCTCGGCCTCCTCGCCGCCGGCCCCTGGCAACTCAAGTTCGTCGTCGGGTCGGGCGCCGACTTCGACGAGGCGCTCGGCTGGCTCACCGACCTCGAACGGGCGCGGGGTGCGCCACTCGACCGCCGCCGGGTGGTCCTCATGCCGGAGGGGACCGACAGGGCCGCGCTCGAGCGCACGGCCACCTGGCTCGAACCCGCCTGCCGGGCGGAAGGGGTCGTGTTCGGTGCCCGCCACCACATCACCTGGTTCGGCCACACGCGCGGGACCTGACCGCTCCGCCGTCAGGCCAGGGCCGGCTTCGCCGCGACCGGCGCGGGGGCATGGCCGCGCGGACCGAAGGCGAGCACGGTGGCCGCGCCCGCCGCCACCACGAGGAGGCCGGCCAGGAACAGCGGGGTCACGTCGGTCATCGGTGTGTGGGCCAAGGCCACGGTGGCGAACGTGTTGATCACCGGGGCACACCCGAAGACCACCGGCATCACGGTGAACGGTTTGCCCCCGCAGGCGAACGCGAGGATCGTGCCGAGGGCGCCGAGGGCGCCAAGTGAGCCGCCCGCCAAGCTCCAGGCGATCCCGGAATTGGTCCACCGACCGGCATCGGCAAGCGGTGCCATGAGGCCCAGCGGCACGAGCACGGCGATGAGGAAATAGGCGGCGCCGATACAGATCAGCGGCCGCAGGCGGCTGCCCTTCATCGCCGCCTGGCCGCGGTGGAGCACCGGTCCGTACGCTCCCCAACTGAGCATCGCCAGGGCGACCGAGAGGAGCACCTCGACGAACCTCTCCGCCTTGGCGACAGGGGCGGTGGCCGGCGCCGCCACCCCCGCCGTCTCGAAGCCGGCCGTGTCGGCAGCGGTGGCCGCGGCCGCCACAGCCGCGGCGGCCTCCGCGGAGGCTGGCTTGGCGGGCTGCGGCTTGAACACCAGCACCGTCACCGCGCCGAGCACCACGAGGATCAGGCCGGCCAAGAACGGCGCCTTGATCTGGTCGAACGCCTTGTTCATGAACGCGGTCAACAACGTGTTGACGACGGGAGCGCCACCGAACACGAGCGGCATCACATAGATCGGTTTGCCACCGAAGGTGAGGGCGAGGATCACCCCCAAGGCGCCGAGGGCCCCGGCGGTGCCGGCGAACAGGCTCCACAGGATCCCCTGCCGCGTCCACGCACCCTTCTCCCCGCGCAGGGTGAGGAGGAGCACCGGGATGAGCACGGCGATGAGGAAGTAGGCGGCCCCCACGCAGACGAACGGGCGGAGAGGGGAATGCATCTCCTCCCGGCCGAAGTGGAGCACCGGCCCGTAGAGCCCCCAGCAAGCTGCCGTCAGACCGATCGCGGCCAGCATGGCGATGAACGACATCATCCGGGCGCTCTCCAGGGAAGGGACCGTCGGATCAGGCCACCCGGTGGGACGGGCCCTCCGCGCGGTCGAGCAAGTCGACCATGATACGCCCCACGTCCGCCGGGGCGAGGAGCCGCATGCAATCGTGGTGCCCGAGCGGGCATTCGCGCCGGCCACACGGCGAACAGGGGAGGTCGAGGCGGACCTCCTCCAGCCAGCGGTGGTCGGATTGGCTGAGACGCGGATCCATCGGTCCATGGAGGACCACGGTGGGGGTGCCGAACGCGGCGGCCAGATGCCGGGGGCCGCTGTCGGTCGTGACCACGACCGCGGCGCGGCGGAGGAGCGCCTTGGAGAGGCCCAGCGGCAGGTCGTCGACGTCGGCGAGGCTGGCCACGCGGGGGTCGGCGGCCTGCGCCGCGCACTGCCGGGCCATGTCACGGTCGCCGGGTCCGCAGTGGACCAGCACCCGGGCGGCGGGGAGGCGTTCGACGACGAAGCGGGCGAGAGCGGCGAAGCGGTCACTCCCCCAACTCTTCGAGGGGCCGTAGGCGCCGTTGTCGTTGAACACCACGAGGGGACCCGCCGCACCGGGAAAAAGCCGGGCGAGCACGGCGTCGGCGCGCGCCTCGTCGGCCGGGGTGGTGGCAAGTTCGAGCGACAGCGGCCCACGCGGCACCCCGATCCGCGCCGCGATGTCGAGCGCATGGGACGTGGTCGACGTGGGCACGATCCGCCCCCGGTCACGGAGCGGGGGCAGGGGATCGGTGAGGAGCCAACCGCGCCCGGCGCGCGCGAACCCGACGCGCCGCCGCGCGCCTGCCATCCAGGCCAGGAGCCCGGTGGAGAGGGAATTGGGCACGATCAGCGCCACGTCGGGCCGGTCGCGCCGCAAGCGCCGGGCCACCTGCCACAGGCGCACGGCCGGGTCCCGGCCGCGCTTGTCGAACGGCACCAGTTCGTCGATCCAAGCGGTGCCGGCGAAGACGGGGGCGAAAGCCGGCTTCACGGTGGCGGTGATCCGCGCCGTCGGGCCGACGTGGGCGCGGAGCGCGCGGAGCATGGGGGTCGTCATCACGATGTCGCCCAGCCAGCGGGGCAGGATCACGAGGATGTGCATGGCGGTGCCTCCGCGCGACACGGTAGCGGCCGGCGGGCCGGGCCATCAAAGCCAAATCCGGCTCACCCGCCGGCGAGGGCCGCCCGGGGGGCGACGCGCACCGCGCGACGGGCGGCCAGCCAGCCGGCGAGGCAGGCCACCGCGAGGGTCAACAGGGAGGTCAGCGCGAGCCACCCCAGCGGCAGGTGGACGCTGCCCCCGGCCACGCCCCGGGGGAGCGCCAGCGCCCCGGCAAGGCCCCCCGCGATCAGCCCCCACGACACCATCAGCACCGTCTCCAGCACCACGAGGAGGGCGATCCGGCGCCGATCGAACCCCAGGGCCCCGAGCAAGCCGAAGGTGCCCGCCCGCTCGACGACACCCTGGATCTGCACGGCAGCCACACCCGCGGTGCCGAGGAGCAGGCCCAGGGCCCCGAGCGCCTGGAAGCCCGCCAGGAAGGTGTTCTGCACCGCCTGCAAGCGCCGCAGCCGGTCGGCGGCCGGCTCCAGTGCCACCCCCGCGTCGGCCCACGCGGTCGCCAGGCCGGCGGCGAAGGCGGCCGGATCGGCGCCGGGTGGGGCGCTGGCCAGCGCGAGGCTGTAGCCACTGCCGCGGGGGAACAGTCGGGCGAAGCTGCGCTCGGAGACGATCACCGCCCCCTGGAGGATGCCCGGCTCGAGCAACCCCACGATCCGCAGCCTGACGGGCGTACCCGTCGCGTCGGGAAGATTGAACTCCGCCCCCAGGCCACCGAGCTTCAGGGCCCACTGGGCGGTGGCGGCATCGAGGATCGCCGGCAGCGGCGCGGTCTCGGCGACGTCGGCCTCGAGGAGCCGCCAGGGATTGGCGACCGGTTCGCTCGCGGCGGTGAAGCGGAAGCCTCCGCGGGCCACGAAAGCCGGTCCCACACCATGCACGACCGGGCGGACGCTGGCATAGAGGTTGGTGCAACTGGCGTCGTCGCCGCCGCTGGAGCGCACCAGCGCCACCTCGCAGCCTTCCAGGGCCCGCGCCTCGGCGGCGGTGAGGCCGAGCGTGCCGCGGACGGCGGCGTCGGCCGGATCGATCGACGTCGGAGTGCCGAAGGTGGCCAGTGTCGTCCAGCCGCCGGTGGGTCCGCTGCGGTCGGTCGCAGGCCGGTCGTCGAGCCGGAACGCCGACACCGCCACGACGAGGAACTCCGCCACGGCGACCATCGCCGCCACGCTGAAGGCCCGCCCGGGGCCGTGCGCCACGCCGCGCCCGGCCAAGTGCCACAACGACCCCAGGGGGCGGAGGCGTCCCGCCGCCAGCGCCGCCACCCGGCTCCGCACCAACCCGAGGAGCCCCACCAGGCAGAGCACCCCCGCGAGGAAGAACATCCCCACCGCCGCCGCCGCATCGCTCCGCCCCGCGAGCCAGGCCACGGCGGCACCGGCGACCAGCAAACCGATCGACACGGGCACGAGCCAGCCGCCGGCCGGCGCCGGGCCCGTGCCCGCCGTCCCCGTCCCGCGCAGCAGGCCGAGGGGATCGCGCCGTGCGGTGCGCCGGGCGGCCACGGCGAGGGCCGCCAGCGACAAGAGGCCGGCCACCAGGGCCGCGGTCACGAGGGTGGCCGGCCTCACCCCCGCCGTGCTGAACACCGCGGATGACCCGGCGGCGACCGCCTTGTCCCATGCCCCACCCAGCCAGGCCAGGAGCAGCCGGGTCCACAGCGGGCCGGCCACGACCCCCACCAGGGTGCCTACCAACGCCGCCGGTGCCGCCACGAGGGTGACGAGGGTCGCCAGGCGCCCCGGAGGCCAACCGAGCGCCGACAGCACCCCGACGTCGCGGCGGTGCGCGGCCACCAGCAGCGAGAACAGCAGCCACTCGAGAATCAGTCCGGCGATCACCACGAACCCGGAGAGGGCGATGAACAGTCCGCCGAAGGGGGTGGAGCCGCGGGCCGCGGCGAGCGCGTCGGCCCGCAGCGCTTCAACCGAAAACCCCATCGCGGCGGGGCGGATGGCGGCGGCGAGTTGCGCACGGAGCCGCGGCAGATCGGCGGCCGCCGCGGCGGGCAGGTGCCAGGCGGTGGTGCCACCGAAGCGGCTCCCGGCGATCGTCCGCGCCGTGGCCAACGACACGAAGGCCTTGGGGGCCGCGCCGTGGAGTTTCCAGTAGCGGTCGTCGATGTCGTCGGGCGGCGTGGACCGGACGCGGCTGCGATCGAAAGGGAAGGGGGGATCCCAGTCGGCGATCGAGGCCTCGTCGGTGACGCCACGGACGTCGGGCACGAGGTCGCGGGCCACGGCCGGCCCCGCTTGGGCCGCGATCCCGGCAATGCGCAGGCGCGTGGTCGACTCGGCGACACGGCCGTGGAGGGTCTCGGGGAGGAACGAGCGCAGGAGGAGCCAGGCCCCGACCGTGGCCGGATGCCCCTGCGCGGCGAGGTCGTCGGCGGCCCAGCGGGTGATCACGATCTCCTCGTCACCGGGCACGGCGAGGGCCCGGCCCGCGTCATCGACCAGGCGGCCCACTGGAAGGTCGGTGTGGTCGATCCCGAGGACGGTCGAGTAGGGCACGCTGGCCGCAGGGCGTCCCGCTTCGGCCGGGAGGTCGATCCCCACGGCCAGGAACGCCAGCGACGGTCGCCCGCCGACGGGCCCGAGCACGTGTGCTGCCGCCCGGTCGACCTCCGCGGAGAGCACCAGCCGACGACTCGTGAGCCGCGGCACGCGGCCCGGCCCCACCGGTTCGAGCGTGAGCCCGAAATCGGCCAGCGTCGGCCGCACCCGTTCCCGCAATCGCGTGACGACGTCGTGGTCGCGCGGCGCCGGGGCAGCGTCGGCCAGGGCGAACAGGACGTTGGCTGCGTCGTCACGCTGCACCATCGCCTGGGCCACGTCGAGCGGCACCAGGGCCAGGCCGCCGGTCACCTGCGCGGGGCGGAGGCTGAACTGTCCGATGCCCGCGGCGGGGAGGATCGCCGCCACACGCACGCGCCGCCCCACGGGATCGCCATCCCGACGGCCGAGCGGCAGGTCGGCGGGCACGTCGGAAGGGGCGGCGACGCGCAGCACCACCGCATCCCCGACAGCCACGCCCAGGGCCAGCGCCAGCGGCGCGTTGATGACGATGCCCCCCGCCGGCACGGGCGGAGCGGGTGGATCGAATCCCAGCCGCCCCGGGTCATCGCACGCCAGGAGGGTGGCGGGAGCGGTTCGCGGGCGCTCGGCCGTCGATTCGAGGCTCACCGCGAGCACCAGTGCCGGCAGGAGCGGCGGCTCGACGTCGGCGGCCCGCGTCACCGAAAACGGTTCGTCGGCCACCACCGCGGCGGTGATGCCGCCGAGGCGCGCCAGCGCCAGCCGTTCGAGGCCGCCGGTGAGACTGTCGCCCACCCCCAGGGCGCCGGCCACCGTCGCCGCCACGACCGCGGCCGCGGCGGCCAAGGCGAGAAGCTGCCGGCGCCAGGCCGAGAGCAACTTCCACGCGAGGGCCGGGAGCGACAGGCTGCCGCCGGATGGACCACGATCGATGCCCGCGGCCGTGGCGTCCCCCGTTCGGCCTCCGCCGGCGCCCGGGATGGTCATGGCAGCAACCGTCCATCGACGAGTCGGCGGACGGTTCCCAGACGCTCGGCGACGGCGTCGGCATGGGTGACGACGATGAGCATGCCACCGGCCTCGCCCGCGAGCTCGACCAGCAGGTCGGTCACCGCGGCGGCGACATGCGAATCGAGCTGTCCGGTGGGTTCGTCGGCGAGCACGAGGCGCGGCGCCATCACCAGCGCCCGGGCCACCGCCACGCGCTGCCGCTCCCCGCCCGACAACTGTCCAGGAAGGTGCTGATGCCGCTTCTCCAACCCGACGCGATCGAGCAGTCCCCGGGCCCGCTCCACCATCGCCGCGGATGGGGCGGCGCTGGCGAGCACCGGCAGGAGGACGTTGTCGAGGGCGGTGCACCCGGAGAGGAGGTGGTGCTCCTGGAACACGAACCCGATGCTCCGGTTGCGGAAGGCGGCCCGTTTCGCCGGCGATGCGGCGAAAGGATCGGCGCCGTCGAGGGTCACGCATCCCTTCGTCGGTGCCTCGAGGGTGCCGAGGATCGAGAGGAGCGTGCTCTTGCCGGAGCCGCTCGGCCCCATCACCGCCAACCGGCCGCCGGGGCCCAGCGTGAACGTCACGCCGTCGAGCACGCGGATCGGCCCGGCCGGGGCGGCGTAGCTCTTCGACAACCCTTGCACGTCGAGCACGGCATCAACTCCCGGCGACGAGAAAGGGCCGCAGCCGCGCGAGCAGCCCGGCCGGCAGGGCCGCGGGCACGGGCCGTTCGCTCCCCTCCATGCGGCAGTAGACCGCGACGATGCGCCCCTCCGCGACGAGACGCTGCCCGTGGGTGAACCGGAAGGCGTAGGTCACGCTCGAGCGTCCGATGGCCCCCAGCCAGACGGCGATCTCCAGTTCATCGCCGAAGCGGACGGCAGAGCGATAGTCGCACGAGGCACTCACACGCGGCCAACTGGCGGTGGCCCCGTCGGGCAGGGTGGCCATCACCGGCACGTCGATCGACCGCAGCAGTTCGTGTTCGGCCGCCTCCATCCACGCGAAGAAGGCGGAGAAGTGGGCGATCCCCGCGGCATCGGTGTCGCGGAACTCGACGCGCCGTCGGGCGATGAACGCCACCGCCGGGGCCGGCGACTCGACGCGATGCCCCGGAGCCGACACAGATCACCTCACCTCAACAACTCGAGTCACCTCGGCGGCCGTGCCACGCGGGGCCACCATGGGAACCGCGTTGGCAGAAGCCTGCGTCCGCCCACCGCGATCTTCGGTTCAAGCGGCCATCACTCGCCCACATAGGGCAGCAGGGCCATGAACCGCGCCCGCTTGATCGCGCTGGTCACGGCATGCTGGCTGGCAGCGGTGCATCCGCTCTTCCGCCGGCCGAGGATCTTCGCTTGCCGGTTGACCAGTTTGCCCAGCAACTCGAGATCCTTGTAATCGACGTACATCGGCCGCGGCCGCGCGCCGTCGATGAAGATCGGATCGCGCCGCTTGACCTTGGCACGCGGCTTGGCCTTCTTCTTGGCGAACTTGGCTTGCTTGGCACCGGGAGGGGGCATCGGAAAACCCTACTGCGGAAAACGAAACCGGAAGACGACCGACCAGAACCATCAACGACCACAGTGGCGACACGGCGGGTTGCACCCACCGCGCCAAGCATCGCGGGGGACGGCCGCCAACCGCGGCCGTCCCCCGGATGGATGTGTCAGACGAAGGGGAGCATCTGGGACGCACCGCTCCGATTGTTGTGCACAGCCGGCGTATTGCACACCCAGTAGGGCGCTCACGCCAATGAACCCGCGAACAAAACCACGCGCGCAACCCGGCCGCTGAACCACCGTACGACGAGTCGATCGATCGCCGTTCGGCAATGAACACGGCAGCAAGGAAGCGGGCAGCCAGCCAACGGACACGTAGCCACGGCCGCCGCCGCCGCCCGGACGTCCACCACCGCCACCACCGCCCGGACGCGGGGTGCGCTCGCGAGCCTCGTTGACCGTCAGAGGCCGACCATTCATCTCATGGCCGTTGAGGGCGTTGATCGCCGCCTGCAAACCCTCATCGGTCTCCATCTCGACGAATCCGAAACCACGCGACCGGCCGGTCTCGCGGTCCGAAATCACCTCAGCCGACCGCACGGCACCGTGCGGAGAAAAAATCGCCTCCAGATCGGAGGACGTGGTGGACCAGGGGAGGTTCCCCACGTAAATCTTCCGGGCCATAAATCGCAACCTCTTGAATCCAGGGGCTTTCGCTTCAGGGAACTATCGACTCATCGACCATCGCCGAGCGCACGTCCCACAGCCCCCACGGACACCGGTGCAGGCGAAAGTCAGTCGAACTTCGTTGGTTCTACCATCTGTCCGTTCGGCCGACAACACCGGCCGGCTGGGGAAAGCGGGTAAATCGTTATCGAACTAGCCCCTCCGGCTGCCCGGCCATCCGATCGACGGGGCTCCCGAGGGACC
>RFRL01000121.1 GCA_009924545.1 Planctomycetia bacterium
TGGGGTTGAGCCGATCGATGGCGGCCGTGAGCCATCCCTGGGGTACGACGTCACCGGAGGAGTCGCGCTCGGCTCCCGGCTCGCCCAGGGCGATCCCCGGCCCGGCCAGATAGGCGTGGCCGAGGTCCTCGAACCACGCGATTGTCGCCTGCTCGACGGTGTCTTCGGAGACGCTCACCACCGCTCCCCAAACTGGTCAACCGGCCGCATCCTGGATCGGACCCATTCAACGAACTCTTCGCGGCTCAACTCTCCGGCTGCAAGGCCGAGGATCATTCGCTCCTGCTCATCAACTCCAGCATCAAGTTCGTGCCCATTCAGGGCCAGGAACATCTCCATTGCCAGATGACCAATGCGTTTGTTGCCGTCGATGAAGGGGTGATTCCGGATCAACGAAAACCCCATGGCGGCAGCTTTGGTTGGCACTGAGGGATACAGCTCCCGTCCGTCGAACGTCATGCGCGGTTGAGCGACCGCCGACTCGAGGCCGCCAAGATCGCGCACCCCACCACTTCCGCCGGACTGCCGGACCACGAGGCGATGAAGCTCCAGCACCTCTTCCAGCGACAGGTACCGAGTCATGCGAGCCGCCGGTACAACTCAGCGTTTTTTTGGAGCAAATGGTCGGCCGCCTTCTGAAACTCGACATCGGGACGATCGAGTAGTTGCTCAACGCGACGCCGGAGAAACTCCTCTGGCGGCAGGCCCGCCTCCTTGGCCCACAACCGCAACGTGGCGGCTCGTTCATCGGAAAGCGGGATGGTAATCGTTGTCATTTCGGGGAACCCCGAGGGGAATCGGCCGCTGACCATCGCTGGCAGCCTCATTTTATCGAGACGGCGCCCACCCGGGTAACCGCGATGTGCGGGGGCCTGAACGGAATCATGGGGTTGAGCCGATCGATGGCGGCCGTGAGCCATCCCTGGAGGACGACGTCCCCATAGGAGTCGCGCTCGGCTCCCGGCTCGCCCGGGGCGATTCCCGGCCCGGCCAGATAGGCGTAGCCGAGCTCCTCGAACCACTCGCTTGTCGCCTGCTCGACAGAGTCGTCGGAGACGCTCACCACCGCCGCCGGTCATGCTCATCCGGCTTCTTTCTTGGCTCCTGCGTCCCTGCGCGGGGCGGGGATGGTGGCGACGCGGGACGACCCTCACCCTCCGGGGGCTTCCACGTCGGATGATCGCTGCCGAGCTCCTCGGCCTGGAGGCGATCGACCAGGGCGTCGAGCGTGCCCCCAGCCTCGGAGAGGAGAGATTCCCGCGCATGCCGGATCTCATCGAGGATCGGGTTCTTCATCGGCGGCACTCCCCAGAAACCCGGCCGGTGTGCAGATCAGCAACTTCCCGAATCCGCGCTGGTCGAGGAGGC
This sequence comes from Planctomycetia bacterium, assembly GCA_009924545.1. Classification (GTDB taxonomy): domain Bacteria; phylum Planctomycetota; class Planctomycetia; order Pirellulales; family UBA1268; genus F1-20-MAGs016. The sequence continues at coordinate 1,369 of RFRL01000121.1, forward strand.
GGTCGATTCGGGGGGCGGGGGCCGCGTGAAACCCACCACTCCCGCGCCTGCTGCTGGAGCGCCGCCATCTGGATATCGGCGCTCGGTCGCACTGTCGCATGGCTGACGATCGACGTCTCGATGTACACGGCGTCCATCAGCCGCCGGCCTCCGCTTCCTGCACTTCCTTGAATGTCCGACCGTCCTACGTCTTCCAATCCACCCGCCCGTTGGACGAATGCCCCTTGACCACGGCGGCCGCCGTGGATGGCGAGCCGAAGGTGTAGTCGATCGTCAGAACCAGGTCTTCACCGCTCGCCACCAGCACCTGCTGCCGCACAAGCTCGTCGCGCAGATCCTTGACACTCGGGCAGTGCGCGAGAAACGACGGCGTCAGCCGAGAGTCGCCCACGGCGGTCGAGTTTGCCAGCACCACGAAGCCGGCCAGCGATTCTTTCTCCGTCGCCGCGACACCGCGGGTTGAAGGCAAGGGGTTGGCCGGCAGTGCGCTCGGAAGCGTCGACCTCTCCCGGCAGGGCGAAGGCCTCTGTCGCGGCGTCCCGCTACGAGTCGGAGCTTTGACCCTTGGTGTCGGCCCCGGTTGTACCTGGCTTCCCCTTCACGGCACCCGCCACGATGAGGCCAATGCCTAGTTGTGCAATCAAACCTCCGATCCACAGCGCGGTTGTTTCCGCCCCCTTGTTCACCAAGAAGATGGGGTGAGGATCATTGGGGCCATTAAGCAAAAACCCGGTGAGTGGCGTACGGAACACGATCAGTGCGATGCCAGCCGTGAAAAGCACGAAGCCAGCCATGAAAAGCACTCCTCCGTATCGACTCATGGAGATGGCCTCAGCGGATGCGCCGGAGGGAACACGCGACAAGACGGACAACGTTTTTTCCTACAAACGTTGTAGTGCCCGCAAAGCGGCTTCGAATCGCCGCCAGGGGTTTTCCTCAGCCGGGATATCGATCACATAGCCCGGCGACGATTGGAACAGGGCTGCCCCGCTGAGTGGCGTCTGCCTGCCGATTGGGAGGGTAACCGCCCCTTCTCCTGAGTGGCAAGCCCCCGCGGAACGTTCGGACTCCTCGAGCGCTTCGCCGCACAGGCGTTGGCCGTGGAGCCCCCCTTCGCAGACGCTGCGAAGCACCTCCGCCGTCTTGGAAGTCGACGAGGCGCACGAGGTCGCCCGCGATCGTGCCGTCGCCGCGGGGATACTCCACGTCGACGCCCGGTGGCGGCCTGGAGGACCGACCAGCGGGCCGACTTCGGCACCCAGAAGACGTTCTTGGCCCGATACTCGTCGGGGTCTTCCGGATTGGCTCCGTCGAACTCCCCGCGCCCCTCGACGAGCTTCGCGTGCAGCTCGGCGAACGAGTCGGAGATGTATTTGAGGAAGATCAGCCCGAGGACGAGTGCTTGTACTCCGCCGCGTCCATGTTGTTGCGGAGCCTGTCGGCAGCGGCCCACAGCTTGGCCTCGAAGCCCACCGTGGCGGCCGAGGGGGTGGCCGCGACCGCGCTGGAGTCGGCGGCGGCCTTGCGGCTGGTGCGCTTGCCGCGGGCGGCTTTGGCCATGGGGTGCTGTCCATGCAGGAATCGGTGCCGATAACGGCATTCAGGCTACGCTGATCGATGCCCCCGGAACAGGGGGACCAGGCGCGCGGCCCGCGGCAGGGTCTAATGCACCCGCACGACCGTGGACCGCCACCCGAGGAGCGCTTCGATGCTGCCCCGCCCGCTCGCCACCCGACCAGGTCTCCCGCGCCGCCACCTCATCCAAGGCACGCTCGGAGCCGCCGTGGGCGCCGCCTGCGGGTCGTTCGGTGTGATCGGTTCCACCGGCAGCGGTGCACTCCGGGCCGCCGCCCCGGACGCCCCGCACCGACCGACGAAGATCGGCGTGTCCACCTACTCGTTCTGGCAGTTCCGCGAGCCGCGCGTCGAGGTGGAAACGTCGATCGACGATGCGGCGCGGATGGGTTTCGACGGCGTCGAGATCCTCGAGATGCAACTCGGTGACGATCGCTCCAACGGCCGGTTGCAGCGCATCAAGCGCCGCGGCTTCGAGGCGGGCCTCCCGCTCATCGGCCTCTCCACCCACCAGGGCTTCGTCTCCCCCGACGCCGAGGTGCGGAACCAGAACATCGCCAAGACGATCCGCTCGCTGGAACTGGCCCACGCGCTGGGGATCCCCACGATCCGCGTCAACACCGGCCGGTGGGGCACGTCGAAGTCGTTCGACGACCTGATGGCCAACAAGGGGATCGAGCCGCGCCTTCCCGGCCACACCGACGACGAGGGCTTCGCCTGGGTGATCGACGCCTTCCGCGAGTGCGTGCCGCGGGCCGAGGCCCTCGGCGTGGTGATGGGGCTGGAAAACCACTGGGGCCTGGGACGCACCGCCGCCGGCGTGCTCCGCGTGGTCGATGCGGTCGCCTCCCCCTGGCTCCAGGTGACCCTCGACACCGGCAACTTCCTCGAAGACAGCGACGCGCAGATGGAGGCCCTCGCCCCCCGCGCCGTCCTCGTCCAGGCGAAGACCTACTACGGCGGCGGGAAGTGGTACTCCCTCGACATCGACTACGCGAACGTCGCCGCGATGCTCCGCCGCCACGGCTACCGCGGCTGGGTGTCGCTCGAGTTCGAAGGGCTCGACCCGGCCGAGACCGCCGTGCCCAAGAGCCTGGAAACACTGCGGGCGGCGTTCGCCTGACGCTGGTTTACCTGCGGCTCGCGCTGGTTTGCCTGCGGCTGTCGCCGTGTTGCCTGCGGCTTTCGCCGGCCTCAGCCGCGGCGCCGCGTGAGCATGAACTCGTTGCCGTCGGGGTCGATGCACATCGCCAGGTGGGGCGGCTGGCCATCCTCCGGCTCCGGCTCCTTGACGACGCCGCCGCCGGCGGCCGCCACCGCCCGGGCCCCGACCACGACGTCGGGCACCTGGAGGGAAATCCCCGTCCAGGTGCGGCGCCCCTCGCCGCCGGAGTGGATGCCGATCACGCCGCCGGCGATCTCCACCTCGGCGATCACCGGGTTGTGCTTGAGCACCCGGCCACCGAAGGTGTCGCGCCAGAAGCGGATCGACCGCTCCATGTCGGCGGCCCAGATGACGTACTTGATGCGCTCGACGTGAATCGGCTCGACGACCAGCGACGCGTCTTCCATGGCCTGTTCTTCCTTCCCGGCGCCGCCCCCCGGGGCGGGTACACTCCATACGGTGTTCCCCACTCCACCCGAGGACTGCATGCACCGCATCGTAACCGTCGCCACCTGCCTGTCGATCCTTCTCGCTCCGGCGACCGCGCGGAGCCAGCCTGCCGAGACGATCTACCACGGCGGCACGATCCACACGATGAACCGGGCCGCCCCCAGGGCGGAGGCCGTCGCGGTGGCCAACGGCACGATCGTGGCGGTCGGCCGACTGGCCGACGTGCAGACCTTGGCCGACGGCAACACGGAGCTCATCGATCTCCATGGGGCCACGCTCCTCCCCGGGTTCATCGACGGCCACAGCCATTTTTGCAGTGCCCTCGACTACCTCACCCAGGCGATCTGCTGGTCGCCGCCGGCCGGCGACTGCCAGTCGGTCGCCGACGTCATCGCCAAGCTCCGCGAGCTCCAGAAGCAGCGCCAGCTCGGCCCGGGGAAGTTCGTCATCGGCTTCGGCTGCGATCCCGACCTCCTCGCCGAGAAGCGCATGCCCACGCGCCAGGAGTTGGAAGCGGCGTTTCCCGACAACCCGGTGATCCTCGTCCACGTGTCGGGGCATCTCGCCATGCTCGACGGCAAGGCGCTGGCCCACTTCGGTATCACGCGCGACACGCCCCCGCCGGCCGGCGGCCTCCTCCCCAAGGATCCGGGCACCGGCGAGCCCACCGGGCTCCTCGCGGAGACAGCGTTCCTGCCGGTGTTCGCCGGGATGCCGTCGCCCCCCGCCGACGAGCTCCTGGCGCTCATCCCCGCGGCCCAGCAGCTCTACGCCGCCGCCGGGATCACCACGGCCCAGGAGGGGGCGACCACGGCCGCGCAGGTGGCGCTGTTGCGTCAGGCGGCCGAGCGCGGCTTGCTCGCCATCGACGTCGTCGCCCTCCCGCTGATCACCGAGATCGACACGGTGTTCGGCGGCAAGCCGCCCCACACCGAGCGGGACTATGTCCATCACCTGCGGCTGGGTGGGGTGAAGATCGTGTCGGACGGATCGCCGCAGGGGAAGACCGCCTTCTTCACCACCCCCTACCTCACCGGCAGCCCGACCGGCGCGGCCGGATGGCGCGGAGAGCCGTCGGTCCCCCAGGCCACGCTCACCGACATGGTGCGGAAGGTCTACGCCGGTGGTGCCCAGCTCTTCGTCCACTGCAACGGCGATGCCGCCATCGACATGCTCCTCGAGGCCCACCGCGCCGCGGCCGCTGACGATCCGGGGCGTGACCGGCGCACGGTGGCGGTCCACGCCCAGTTCGTGCGCCCCGACCAGCTCGAGCGCTTCACGGCCTACCGCTTCATCCCCTCCTTCTACACCGAGCACTGCTTCTATTTCGGCGACACCCACGTCGCCAACCGCGGCGCGGAGCAGGCGGCGTTCATCAGCCCGCTGAAGGCGGCCCGGGCCCTCGGCCTGCGCTGCACCAACCACACCGACTTCAACGTCGCCCCGATCGACCAGCTGTTCACCGTCTGGACCGCGGTCAACCGCGTGTCGCGGAGCGGTGCGGTGATCGGGCCCGACCAGCGTGTGACGGCGCACGAGGCCCTCGAGGCGCTCTCGATCGACGCCGCCCGGCAGTACGGCGAGGACGACCGCAAGGGGTCGCTGGAGCCGGGGAAGCTCGCCGATCTGGTGATCCTCTCCGCCGATCCCTGCGCCGTGGAGCCGCTGGCCATCCGCGACATCAAGGTGGTGGAGACGATCAAGGAGGGGAAGACGGTGTGGCGGCGCGAAGTCAGCGCGCACGGCAACTGACCCTCCTGGCGTGGGGGCCGGCCCCTCGGAGTCTGGCAGTCTGGGCACACGGTAGCGGGCCACCTGTGCCGGCTGCATCGATCGCACGGGAAAATCCGATCGGGACACCCAGGAATCGTTCTTGGCCATGCCCCCCGGAGATACTCCGATGCGAGATCGCCGCGCTGCCCTGCGGATCGTGTTGGCGGGCCTGATCGCCGGCGGGCCGGTGATCCACCCCGCCGCCGGGGGAGACCTGGCCACGATGATGTCGCGCAGCCTCGCCGCGCCCTTCAAGGCCGCGCACCGCTATCCCCCGTCCGCGCCCCTCGACCCGTGCGTGGAGCGGTTGGCGAGTGAGATCGACTGGCTGGAGCACCACCTCGACACCCACGGGTCGATCGTCGCCAAGCACCCGGACGTCTGGGGCCAGAGCCGGTTGACCCGGCACCGCGACGAGTTCGAGAAGGCGCTCGCCGACGAGCTCCACGGGTTCCAGGATCTCAACAACGCCAGCCTGCGCCGCAGCGACCAGTCGTTCCTCGGCATGGCACTGGCGATCGACGCGGCGGCGACCCCCACCCCCGGGCCCCGGTCACCGTCCAACAGCGTGTCGAACCTCGTCACCATCACCACGGGCACGGCCGACGACAGCGGCATCGTGCGCACCAAACCCTTCGCTCCCCTCACAGCGGTGAAACCCGACGAGGTGTTCGGGCTGGGAAACAACCTCGTCGGCCTCGAGCCCACGATCCACCTCGACCACCTCGCCCGCTACCTCAACCATCTCCACGAACTGCGCCGTATCAACGAGGGGGACGACATCGCCGACTCCCCCGGCTACGCGCTGAACCTTGTCCGGATCCCGATCTCGATCCTTCCCGGTCAATACACGCAGCGCGGCCACGGCGCGGAGGTGACGATCAGCGTCGATCCGCAACTTGGCGCCGACCTCCTGCCGACGACGTTCCGCAATCTCGTCAACAACGACCTCGTCGACATGCTCGCCCCACCGCTGACGTTCGTGGGCAACGAGCCGAGCGTGCGGCCCGGACCGAACACGACGACGGCGGAGGTGGCGGAGCCGACGGCCGACGGCAGCGCCACCGGCGCCAGGAGCGCGGCACCCGAGGCCCGGGTGGTGACCAGGCAGGTGGTCACCGTGCCCCGCCAGACGACCCGGGCCTCCTTCCGGCAGCACACCACCACGATCTCCGTGCCCTCGGCCAAAACGCGGCGCGCCCGGCTGCCCCTCCCGGGCGAGCACGTCTTCGACGTCATCGGCGACGTCCAGGTCACCGTCCTCGTCCAGGCCACGATCGAGGCCCTGGCGAACCACCCGGCCAACAAACCCTGCATCGAATACACCGACGTCCGCGGTTTCCTCCAGGCCGAGCTCGAGGGGGCGCAGGAATTCCTCGCGCAGCCGGCCATGGCCTGGGTGTGGGCGGAGCTCCCCGCGTGGAACCTGCCGGCGGTGATCCGCGGGCGCCGGCTCGCCGAGCTGGAACACCTCCGCTGCCGGTTCTTCCACGGCCTGGGCACGACTTCCGACCCGGTCGCCGGCGCCAGCCACGTCGAGCACATCGCCGCGTCCGGTCGCCCCGTCGGGGATTGCGACCCCGGCACCTGCTGCAACACGACGGAGTGCAAACCGCTGTGCGCGACGACCACCGGCGTGCTGGCGTGGATGATCCTCGTCGAGTCAACGCTCCTCAACGAACGCCTGATCGAGGACATGCGCGAGGCGGCCACGGCCAAGGGGATGATGGCCCCCGCGGCCGGCCCCTGGGCCGGTCCGTTCTTCGGCCCCGATCCCGCCCCCCAGGCCCGCCAAGCGTTCAACGACTACGTCCGCCTCCGCTGGCCGGTGCGCGTCTTCGCCCTCGATCCGGTCGCGCAGGAGCAGAACGTCGAAGACGTGTTCGCCCTGCGCCGGGAGACGCAGATCGCCATGGCGCTGGCGGCCCAGGGTGGCCGGGCCAACACGCAGGCGATGATGCGCTACGCCCGGCGTCTGGAGACCGATCTGGCGACGATCGCGCTCAACAAGACCGCGGTCGGCTTCTCCCACGGCAGCGACACCTTCGGGTGGCGCTTCTATCCGCGCGTCCAATCACCGCCGACGCGCAACAACCTCGTCAACTTCGCCGAGACCCTCGTGGGGAGCAATTCGCAGCGCCGTGACCTCGCCGAACGGCGCTTGGAGCCGGGGATGCGGGAATGCACCGCCATCGTCGTCATGCCGTCGTTCGTGCCCTATCTCACCTTCGACATCCGCACGAACTGGTTCTCGCTCACCGACCCCAAGCACACCGAGCAGAGCATGCGGGAAACGCTCCGGCTGTCGCGGAGCATCAAGGCCATGCAGTGCGCGGCCACGGAGTGCGGGCAATGCGCCGGAGCCTACCGCGACGGCGAGGTGGCGCGGATGCTGCGCCGCGTGGAGCAACTCGAACGGGAACTGCCGCTCCAGTCGATGCTCACGCAGATCCCCTACGAGAACACCTCCGGCGGCTTCGAGCTGTTCAACACCGGCATCACCGACCTCGCCCCGGAGCTGATCGGCTTCTACGGGGCCGACGGGATCAGCGCGTCCGAGCCGACCACGCTGTACATCATCGGCAAGGGCTTCAGCGTCCACGACACGACGATGATCGCCGACGGTCACGAAGTGCAGGTGGATCTCATCAGCCGGCAGTTGCTCAAGGCGACGTTCCCGAAGGGGCTGCGGCCGAGGCGACGGCTCCAACCACCGGCCGGATGCGAGCCCCAACCGGCGGTCGAGATGAGCCTGCGGCAGCGCGGCCGCGCCGCCGGGGCGCCGGCCCGGGCGCTCGTCACCCGCGCCCCGTCGGGCCGGGTGGTGCTCACCAGCGGCGCCGAGCCGCTTCCGTCACCGGCGAACCCGCTCCGCGGGGCCGGGCTGGTGGCCACCGGGCCAGACGCGCCGACGCCGCCCGAACCACACCCGACCTTCCCGGCAACCGACCCAGGCGTGGGGGGAACCGTCACCGCCCGGCGGCAAGAGATCATGCTGGGCAACCAGTCGAGCACCGATGCTTCGTCACAGCCGGGGACGGCAGGGTCCACCTTCGAAATCCTCGCGCCCACGGCTCCCTCCCCCGGCAACGCGACGGGGGTCGCGGGTTGCAACGACGTCCCATCGATCGACGTCCACCTCGCCACCCCCTATGGCGTGAGCAATCACCTCCTCATCCCGGTCGTGCAGGCCGGGGGGCAGTCCACGGACTCGCCGGCGGCGGCGGGACTGGCCCTTGCCAAAGCGATGTCGCTCAATCTGTTCGCCGAAAAACCGAAAGACTCCGACACGTGGCGGCTGCGTGATCACTTCGATCTGGACCCCGCCGCCATGGTGATCAGCACACCCCCGGGCTTCATGCCCCCGGCGAACGCCCGGATCCACGTGGAGCTGGCCAACACCGCCGCCAATGAGTTCACCTCGCTGTCGATCCCGGCCCCCGAGTTCGACACGCGGGCTGGCGTCTATCGCCTCACCGGCGCCGACCTCCGCAATTTCATCGGCGACGGATCGCGGCCGTCGGGTGATGCGACGCTCCGCGGGGCGCTGGCACCCCTGGTCAACGCCAATGGGGGCAAGGGGGGCGTCTACACGGCGCACCTCTCCCTCGGCACGACGCACCAACAGGAACCGATCGCCGGGTCGTTCACGGTCAACGTCATGGCCGGGAAGTGACCCGCACGACGACGCGAGCCGGCGGCGACGATTGAACCGCCTCAGTTCACCACGTGCACCGGCGTGCCCGCCGCGAACGCGGCGACGTTGGCCGCCACGGTGGCGATGAGGCGCTCGCGCGCGGCCCGCGTCGCCCAGGCGATGTGGGGCGTGATCACGCACCGCGGCGCCGTGAGCAGCGGATTGGCGTGCCCCGGCGGCTCGACGGAGAGCACGTCGAGCCCCGCCCCGGCGATCCGTCCGGCCGCGAGGGCCGCCGCCAGGGCCGCCTCGTCGACGAGTGGTCCGCGTGAGGTGTTGAGGAGGTAGGCGGTGGCCTTCATCAGGCCCAGCCGGCGGGCATCGACGAGCCCCTGCGTCTCGGCCGAGAGCGGACAGTGGAGCGAGACCACGTCGGCCGTGGCGAAGAGCTCGTCGACGGTCACGCTCCCGGGGGCTGCCCGGCGCCGGGCGTGGATCACCTCCATGCCGAAGGCGGCGGCGATCCGCCCCACCGCCTGCCCGATGCGGCCGTGGCCCACGATGCCGAAGGTCTTGCCTGCCAGTTCCACCAGGTCGCCGTCCCAGAAGCAGAAGTCGGGCCCGGCGGCCCAGCGTCCCTCGTGGACGGCGCGGTCGTGGTGGCCGGTGCGGTTGGTGAGTTCGAGGAGCAGGGCGAACGTCGCCTGGGCGACGTTGGGTGTGGAGTATTCGGGCACGTTGACCACCGGGATCCCCCGGGCCCGTGCCGCGGCCGCATCGACGACGTTGAACCCGGTGGCGAGCACACCGATGAGCCGGGCGGCCGGCAGGTTGGCGATCACGTCGGCCGGCAGCGGTGTCTTGTTGGTGAGGACGACGTCTGCCCCCCGGGCCCGGGCCACGACCTCGGCGGCGGGCGTGCGGTCAAACACGGTGAGCGTGCCGAGTCGCTCGAGCGGCGCCCAGGAGAGGTCGCCGGGATTGGTGGTATGGCCGTCGAGGATCACGATCTGCATGGCGAGGCTCCGCGACGATGTGTTCCGGGCGGATCGTCGACCGTCGTTTTGACGCTCTTGACAATCTCCTCCCCCGCGGGGGCGTGCACCTTCATACCGGCTGGATCACGATTTCCAAGGCAGGCCACCGCTCCTCGCCGGCGAGCGCGCATTCCATTGCGAGCGCAGTGCGGCCACAATTCTCCAAGGTCCGCTGCAACTGGTGGTTAGGCGTCACCTTCAATTCGCGACCAGCATTGCAAGGGCTTGGCGTGCTGCGGAAACTGCGGCGGCCAATGCAGCATAAGCGCTCCACTTACTCTGAGTCCGAAGCGCTTCTCCAAGTTCGTCCATCGCTGGGCTATGTCCATGCCCGATATAGGTTGCGCCGAGTGGCTGGCCCAGTGGCTGACCGACCGCACCATGAGGACGCACGACACTAATCGGGAATGATCCTGGTGTTTGAATCGTTGCGCTCTTTAGCCAGAGCCCGGCAGCGACTACCGCGAACAGTGTCGATCCCCGCTGAAGTACGGCGATCATAATTTCTTGCTCCCTTTCTTGGTGCCGACTAACCACCAAACTCAGTCGCTTCGGGCCGAGGAGCTGAGCGAGAAGAATGGGCCGAATCCATGCCGGCCCCAAGTCGCCTGCAGCGCCTGGTTAGGCCGGTGGCGCGAGCAACTGTTCTGGCTCGCCACGGAGCATCCGTGCCAGAGCAACCGCCCACGCGATGGCGAGTAGATTGATCGTGACCTCCCATGCAGGTCCTTGCACGCGGGTGCCAAGAATGAAGCTCCAATGGAAGCCCAACTGAGCAGCGACCTCGCCGCTGCTGAAGATGAGATCCACCGCCGGTCCGGCTGCGATATGTAGGTGCGGGCCACCCAACACGGCGAACGAAACTGCCTGCACAAGCTGGATCGCTAGCGAGCTCGAAATCGCCCACCGCTTGCCGCTCAGGAGTCCTCGGCCTGCGATCAATCCAAAGCCAAAGAATGCCACGCCGAGAATGAGGTTGACCGGCCCCATGATCCCGGTGAGCCACTGCCGCCCGTTAGGAAAAAGGTTGGCCGCCGATGCACCGAAGAGGACGAGGAGGAGGCCGAGAGTGGAGCAGGCCATCTGCCACCACGCGATGGTCTTCTGAAGAAACGCATTTATGGATGTGGGGCTGCGGCCTAACGGCAAAGCTGATCAGCGGCGGACCACGTACTCGGATGCGTTGCTAGACGCGAGCCGCCGTCTGATCCAGCGACTGGTTCTGGCTACTTGGCGCTTACGGTCGAGCCGATTGGGCGTCGCGGTGGGAGCCTGACAACTTTTCTGTCGCCAGCAGCATCTTGCTGCTGTGCTTCTTTGACGATGTCGTGGAGCCGGAACCCGAGACGGGCGGCCAACTGCTCGCGAACCGCTCGCACTTCGGCAACGACCGGATCAGTCTCCATCGTCGATCTCCAGAAGTTCCTGCGGGGTGCAAATGACAGGGGGCTCGAAACCCATTCTACGACAAACGGAGTCGATTCGCGGCCTGAGGGCGGGGTTGGCGATATGCCTGCAGTTCCAGGTCAGGAGATATTCGACACCGTTGACGGCCGCGACCGCGATATGCAGGGCATCGGTCGCTGCCTTTGGGGGCAGCGGCACCTCTTCAAGCAACGCCGCGGCAAGTGATTCCGCATCCGTCGTGACCTCTAAGAGTGCCAGTTCGGCCAACACACGCAGGCGATCAGCCGCGGCGGCCGAATCCCCCGCCGCGCATTCGCCGACCACGAATCGCGAGACATATACGGAAAAACGATGGCGATGCCCGGTCCACCATTCGTGCGTGGTCTGCTGGTTGGCAGCGATCCGTAGAACGCCACTGGGCTGCATCGCGAGGTAGCCGATGATCGTTGTTTCGAGGTAAACGGTTGGATTCATCGATCACCCGAGGACGGTCAGTGGCTCGCCAGAACGGGGAAGCTGATCAGCGGCGGACCATCGGCTCAGCCATTCCGCAGGATGCAAGCCGCCGTCTGATCCAGCGCCTGGTTCTGGCTACTT
>RFRL01000122.1 GCA_009924545.1 Planctomycetia bacterium
CGGCTCTATGCGGCGCTGCGGCGTTGCTGAATAATCCCCCGGCGACGCTTCTGCACTTTCCCGCGGACGCCCCGTCCGCGCCTGCCTCCATCCGGCGGCCCCGCCGCTGACACATGCCCACCGAATCCACTGCCGCCACCGCGGCTCCGCCGGCCCGTCGCAACGACATCCGCAACATCGCCATCATCGCCCACGTCGACCACGGCAAAACGACCCTCGTCGATTGCCTGCTGCGGCAGTGCGGCCAGTTCCGCGCCAGCCAACTGACGGGCGAACGGATCCTCGACTCCAACGACCTGGAGCGGGAACGCGGCATCACGATCCTCGCCAAGAACATCGCCCTGGAGTGGAAGGGCATGAAGATCAACGTCATCGACACCCCCGGCCACGCCGACTTCGGCGGTGAGGTGGAGCGGGTGCTGCGGATGGCGGACGGGGCCCTGGTGCTCGTCGACGCCGCCGAGGGGCCGATGCCCCAGACGCGCTTCGTGCTCACCAAGGCCCTCGAGGCCCGGCTGCGGCCCATCGTGGTGATCAACAAGATCGACCGCCCCGACGCCCGGCCGATGGAAGTCCTCGACGAGGTGCTGGGACTGTTCCTGGAGCTGGGCGCCGACGACGATCTCGCCGACTTCCCCTACGTCTTCGCCTCCTCACGCGGCGGCTTCGCCGGCCATGACCCGGCCATCCGCGAGGGCACCATGGCGCCGCTGCTCGACCTCGTGCTGGAGAAGATCCCCGGCCCCGCCGTGGCCGTCGACCAGCCGCTGCAGATGCTCGTCACCACGCTCGACTGGTCCGACTACGTCGGTCGCATCGCGATCGGCCGGATCGAGTCGGGGCAGCTCGCCAAGGGAGCGCAGGTGGTCCGCTCCACCGCCGACGGACGGCTCGTGCCGGCGAAGGTGGTGGGGCTGCAACTGTTCGACAAGCTGGGGCGCGTCGATGCCGCCCTGGCCCAGGCCGGCGACATCGCCGCGGTGAGCGGCGTGGAGGGGGTGGAGATCGGCGACACGCTGTGCGATCCCCTCACCCCCCGGCCCCTCCCGCGCCTCGCGGTCGACGAGCCGACGCTGTCGATGGTGTTTGGCGTCAATTCGTCTCCCCTCGCCGGGCGCGTGGGCAAGTTCGTCACCACGCGGCACCTGCGCGACCGGCTCCTCCGCGAGCTGGAGCGCAACGTGGCGCTGCGTGTGGAGCCGATCGAGGGCACCGAGCAGTTCTCCGTGTCGGGCCGCGGGCTGCTCCACCTCTCGGTGCTCATCGAGACGATGCGCCGCGAGGGCTACGAGCTGAGCGTGGGCAAGCCGCGGGTCATCCTCCACCGCGACGGCGACCGGGTCCTCGAGCCGTTCGAGACCCTCGTCATCGAGGTGCCGCACGACAAGCTCGGCCCGGTGATGGAGCTCACCGGCTCGCGCCGCGGCCAGCTCGTCCACATGGGCAACCGCGGGGAGTTCGCCCACGCCGCGTTCTCGATCCCGGCGCGGGGGCTGATCGGGCTGCGGACGCGGGTCCTCAATGCCACCCAGGGCACCGCCATCATGCACCACCGCTTCGAGGCCTGGCGGCCGCTGGAGGGGGAGTTGGGCGGCCGGCCCAATGGGGTGCTCGTGTCGATGGTGCCGGGCCGGGCGGTGGCCTTCGGTCTCGACGGCCTCCAGGAGCGGGCCGACCTGTTCATCGAGCCGGGCGACGAGGTCTACGAGGGGATGGTGGTCGGGGAGAATGCACGCAGCGAAGACATGATCGTCAACCCGACCAAGGAAAAGAAGCTCACCAACATGCGGGCCACCGGCAGTGACCGCAACATCCTCCTCAAGCCCCCGCGGCGCATGTCGCTGGAGGAGGCGCTTGAGTACATCGAGGAAGACGAACTGGTGGAGGTGACTCCGGAGACGATCCGGCTGCGCAAGATTCTCCTCTCGGAGCACGACCGGAAGCGGCAGAGCCGCAAGGGCTGAGCCCCGGCCGGTGCGCTCGCGGCGACCGGAGCGGCAGCCCTTCCGTGGGCCGCCTGCGGCACCATGGCCGCTCAGAACTCGTAGGTGTGGCCGGGGCGCACCAGTTCCACGCCGGGCAGTCCCAGTTCGTCGAGTTCGCGGGCAATCTGCGCCGCGTACCGGGGCTTGCGGTGGACGACGATCCAGCGGACGTCGCGTCCCACGCGGGTGATCTCGGCGGCGAAGGTGGTGGTGCAGTGATGGCCGGTGACCGTGGCGAGATCCGCACGTGACGCCGGGAAGCTCGCCTCGAGGAACACCGCCCTGAGCCGGGGAACGCCGGCGAGGAAGCGCCACAGGGCCTCGGTCGGGCCGGTGTCGGACGGGAAAGCGACGGCTGCCGTGCCATCGTCCACCACCATCCCCATCGTCTCCACGCAGTGCGACACCGGCACCGGTGTGACCGACAGCCCGGCGCGCCAAACGGGCACCATCGGCTCGAGGACCGTGGCCTGCACGAAGGCGTCTTCGGGCTGGGAGAGCCGGAAAAAATCGGGCCACACCCGGCCGTTGAAGATGTCGTCGTGGAGGAAGCGGAGCACCGACGCGGAAGCGAGCACCTCCACGCAGTCGGGCCCCGGGTCGTAGACGTTCTCCAGGAACAGCGGCAGGGTGGCGATGTGGTCGAGGTGCTCGTGGGTGATGAACACCTGCCGCACCGACTGCTGCCGGCGCAGATCCGCCACGAGCCCGAGCGAGCCGGCGTCGATCGCCACCGTGTTGTTCACGAGGTACGTCACGAGGAACTGTGCGTCGCTGACCGGCAGGCTGGAGGGGAGCAGTTCGACCCGCATGGGCGGTCCTCAGGGCGGGAGCGGGAGAGCCGTGATCAAATCTCGAAGAAATCGCGGATTCGCTGGAGGAGATCAGGGTGGGGCACGCGTGATCAAATCTCGAAGAATTCGCGGATTCGCTGGAGGAGATCAGGCTCGGCCGGGGGCGGCTCCTGCCGGACGAGGCGCGCGCGTTCGGCGAGCCGGTTGGCGAGAGCCGCGCCGAGCGTGTCCATCAACCCTCCCTCCGCCTCGAGCAGGTGGGCGACCGACCGCTTGGAGATCTCCAGCACCCGGGTCTCGACCGTCGCCGTCACGGTCGCCGAGCGCCGGGCCCCCGTCAACAACGACATCTCGCCGAACACGTCCCCCGCGCCCAGGCGGGCCAGGGGCACGGAACGGCCGTCGCCGCGGGTGGCGGTCACGTCCACCGCCCCGTCCACCACCACGAACATGCTGTCGCCCGCATCCCCCTCCCGCACCACCGGCTCCCCGGCGGCGAAGAGGAATTCGCGATTCTCCGCGGCCAACCGCTGGCGCTGGTCAGCGTCGAGATCGGCGAGCAGGTCGACCCGGGCGAGGACACCGATCCGCCGCTCGACGGCCGCGGTGAACGACTCCCCGGCGGGGGGCGCGGGGAACTGCTGGAGACGGATGGCCTGCGTGGCCACCGGGATCTCGATGCCCTGCCGGGCGAGGGCGAACCAGATGCGGTCGCGGGCCATGCCATCGACCCGGTCGCGCTTGTCGAATTCCGTGGTGAACAGCCGCACCCAGTGTTCCACGCCCCGATCCTTGAAGTCACTTGTGACGACCGACGGCGCGGGATGGTCGAGCACACCGAAGCTCCCCCGCACCGCCTCGAGGATGATCTGCTGGACGCGCTGCGGGGAGACGTCGTACGGGGTGATCACGAACAACGACCGACGCGTCCACGGCTCCGGCTTGGTGAAGTTGCGGATCGACGCCTGGGCCAACTGGCCGTTGGGGATGATGACGTGGGCGTCGTCGAGCGTCAGCACCTTGGTGGCCCGCCAGTTGATCTCCACCACCCGTCCGATGTGGGCGGGGTTGGTGTCGTACTGGATCCAGTCCCCCAGTTCGAACGGGTGCTCCGCATGGATCGCCAGCCCGGCGAAGACGTTACCGAGGGTGTCCTTGAGGGCGAACCCGAGCACCGCGGTGAACACCGCCGAACCGGTGAACAGGTTGTTGGCATTCACGCCCGCGTCGTAGAGCGTGACCACGAGCGCCACCGCGATCGCCAGCCAGCGCACCACGTCGAGGAAAATCCGCGGCAGGGGCCGCGCGAACCGCTCCCACACCAACACCATCGCCAGCACCACCACCGACACCAGCAGCGAGGCCAGCAAACAGAAGCGGGCGGCACAGCTGGCGATCCCCGGCGCCTCGATCGACTCCGGGAACAAGAGGGCGACGACGTAGGGGAGGGGAAACAGGAGCAGCAGCACCAGCGGCCAGACGGCCAGCCGCCGTCGCGCCCGCGGCAGGAACACGAGCAACGCCACAACCGCCACCGCCGCCGCCCCGAATTCCCGCTGGAATCCCCCGTCGACCCCGATTCCCTGGGGCCAGGGGTGGAGGTGCACTCCGGCGGCCAGCAGGCCCGTCGCGGCAATCCAGGGTGTGGGGGCCATCGGCAGCGGGTCCGGCACCGGAACGGAGGGCATCAAACCGCCTCCCATGGGGCTCGGGACATTGTGCCGGCCGGGTCTTGACTCCCGCAATGGACCATTGGGAGCCGATCTCCTATACTGCGGGACTTCGCCGGGTGCTGGAGGATCGGCAACGGCGGTGGCCCCGGGGGGCCAGGGCCTGTTCGGGCCATTGACTCCCCGTGACCAGAACGAGGGCCGGGAACCGGCCGCGGATCGCGCGGTTGGCGCGTTTTTTTGTTGTTCGCGCGGCTCCATGCCGCAGGAGGTGTTCATGGTTCGAGGGTTGCCATGGTGAAGTTGACGGTTCGCGAGCGGGAAAGCATCCAGGAAGCGGTTCGCCGGTTCCGCAAACTGGTCGAGCGCAGCGGCATCAAGAAGGAGATGCGGCGGCGCGAGTTCTTCGAAAAACCGAGCGAGACGAGGCGCCGGGCCCGGCTCCGCGCGGAGCGTCGCACGAAACGGAATCGCCTCCTCGGCGTCTGACGGCAGCCACGCGGGCGCGGTTCGATTCCGCGGCGTGACCATTGTGCTGCACTTTTTTCCCGTGCTGCCTCGCCGTGTGGTGGGGCTGCCGTGCGTCGGGGTCGGGCCGCAAGGTGTGTGCGCGTGACACGCGTTCGTCGTGGACGTGCGCGGCAATATTCCGCGCGGTCGCGGACCGGCCAAGGCAGTCACCAATCGAGCGCCACGTCGAGCCACGGCGCGTCGTGGGTCGGCCAGCCGCTGCTGACCCGGTCCACCCCCGTGCGGGCCACTGCCCCCACGCTGTCGGGGCGAATGCCGCCCGAGGCCTCGAGCGCCGTTTCCGGCCGGATCCTGTCGCGAATGGCGACGGCGGCGGCCAAGTCGACCAGCGCCATGTTGTCGAGGAGCACCACGTCGGGCCCGGCGCGGAGCACCGCCTCGAGGTCGGCCACGGAGTCGATCTCGATCTCCACCACCATCTCGGCGACCCGCCCGGGCGGGAACGTGCCACCGACGAACCGCCGGGCCAACGCCACCGCCCCGGCGGCATCGATGCCCCGGGCGGCGAGGGCGGCGCGGTGGTTGTCCTTGATGAGGACGGCGTCGAACAGCCCGTGGCGGTGATTCCAGCCGCCCCCCATGCGGGCCGCGTATTTGTCGAGGAGCCGCCAGCCCGGCACCGTCTTCCGCGTGTCGTAGACGCGGCAGCGCGTGCCGGCGACCGCCTCCACCAGCCGCGCGGTGCCGGTGGCCACGCCCGACATCCGCCCCAGCAGGTTGAGCACCGTGCGCTCGGCGGTGAGGATGCTCTGCGTCGGCCCGGCCAGCGTGGCGACGACCCGGCCCGCCTCCACTGCCGTCCCCTCGGCGACCGCCGCGGTCCACGTGAGGCGACGATCGACCACTCCGGAGACGATCGCCGCCGCGGGGAGCCCGGCGATCCTCCCCGCGCGCCTGGCGACGACGTCCAGCCGCGCGGTCGCATCGGCCGGGACGGTGGCCAGCGTCGTCCAGTCGCACTCGTGCCCGAGATCCTCGGCGAGCCACTCGCCCGCCCGGGCGGTGACGTGGTGCGCGAGGGTCTCGTCCCAGTGGGACTGGTGGAAGTCGGGTGGGGTGGGCATCGGGCGGCAGCCTGGGAAGACGGTCGACGAACGGGGAAAACGCGGCGGGCGGTATAGTAAAGCAGGTCTTGCCCCTCCGGCCCGCCCGGACGAAGCTGCGATGCCGTTCCGTCTGCCACAGGAAGCCCTTCCGCGCCGGTCGCAGCCCCTGTTGGCAGGCTGCGTGGCGGTCGGGCTCGCGCTCCTGGCCGTGTGGCTCGTGGCCACCGGAGCCCTGTCGGGCGGGCTCGTGCACCACGACGCGGCGTCGGCGGTGCCTCTGGCCTACACCGTCGACGTCAACAGCGCCGGCGCGGGGGAATTGATGCAACTTCCCGGACTCGGGCCGGCCCTGGCGGCGCGGATCATCGACCACCGCATCACCCACGGGCGCTTTACGAGCGCCGCCGACCTGCTCGCCGTGCCGGGGATCGGACCGGCGACGCTCGACCGGCTGCTTCCCCATCTCCGGCCCTTGTCCGGCGACCCTCGGGGCGACGGCACAGCGACCACTGGCCCCGCCCAGCCATGAGCGGACCGGCCCCCCTCCACCCCGGCGTGTTCGAACTGGTGGCCCCCTACAAGCCAGCCGGGGATCAACCGGCGGCGATCGAGTCGCTCGTGGGGGGGATCTCCGCGGGGCGGGCCGCGCAGGTGCTGATGGGTGTGACGGGGTCGGGCAAAACGTTCACGATGGCCAACGTCATCGCCCGGGTGGGGCGGCCGACCCTCGTGCTCTCCCACAACAAGACGCTCGCCGCCCAGCTGTACGCCGAGTTCCGCGACTTTTTTCCCCACAACGCGGTCCACTATTTCGTCAGCTACTACGACTACTACCAGCCCGAGGCTTACATCCCCCAGCGCGACATCTACATCGAGAAGGATGCCGCCATCAACAAGGAGATCGACAGGCTCCGCCTCGCCGCGACCAGCGCCCTGGTGAGCCGCCGCGACGTGATCGTGGTGGCGAGCGTGTCGTGCATCTACGGCCTCGGTTCGCCGGAGGACTACCGGGCGATGGTGGTGCGGCTGGCGGCGGGGCGGACGCTGTCGCGCGAGGAACTGCTGGCCAAGCTCGTGGCCATCCACTACACGCGCGGCGACATCGCCCTGGAGCGCGGCACGTTCCGCGTCCGCGGCGACTCGATCGACATCTGGCCCCCCTACGACGAGCTCGCCGCGCGGGTCGAACTGTGGGGTGACACCGTCGAATCGATCGCCGTCACCCATCCGGTGAGCGGCGAGGTGGTGGCGCGCAAAGACGAATTCTACCTCTATCCGGCCCGGCACTTCGTCATGCCGGAGGAGCGCGTCCGCGGCGCCGTGGCGACGATCCGGGCGGAGCTCGACGCCCGCCTCGACGAGCTCAAGAGCCAGGGGAAGCTGCTCGAAGCGCAACGGCTCTCGGCGCGGACGCGGTTCGACATCGAGATGCTCCTCGAAGCGGGATTCTGTCCCGGGATCGAGAACTATTCGCGCCCCCTCTCCGGCCGGCCCGCGGGGAGCACCCCGGACACGCTGTTCAACTATTTCCCGCCCGACTTCCTCTTCTTCGTCGACGAGTCGCACGTCACCGTGCCCCAGGTGCGCGGGATGTATGCCGGCGACCGGAGCCGGAAGTTGACCCTCGTCGACCACGGGTTCCGGCTCCCCAGTGCCCTCGACAACCGGCCGCTGACCTTCGAGGAGTGGGAGCGCCGCCTCCACCAGACGGTGTTCGTCTCGGCCACGCCCGGGGTGTGGGAGCTCGATCGCACCGGCGGCGAGGTGGTGCAGCAGGTGATCCGGCCGACCGGTCTGCTCGACCCGCGGATCGAGGTGGTGCCGGCCCGCGACCAGGTGCCGCACCTCACGGGCGAGATCGAGCGGACCGTGGCGGCCGGCAGCCGCGTCCTCGTCACCACCCTCACCAAGAAGCTGGCCGAGGACCTGGCGGCCTACTTCCAGCAGCGCAAGGTGCGCTGCAAGTGGCTCCACAGCGAGCTCGACGCCTTCGAGCGCGTGGAACTGCTCCGCGACCTGCGCGCCGGGGGCTTCGACGTGCTGGTGGGGGTGAATCTCCTCCGCGAAGGGCTCGACCTGCCGGAAGTCGCCCTGGTGGCGATCCTCGACGCCGACAAAGAGGGCTTCCTGCGGAGCGAAACGTCGCTGATGCAGACCATCGGCCGGTCGGCCCGCAACGTCGACGCCCGCGTGATCCTCTACGCCGACGTGGTTACCGAGTCGATGCGCCAGGCCATCGACGAGACCGCCCGGCGCCGCGAACTGCAGCAGGGCTACAACACCGCCCACGGCATCACGCCGGAGACGGTCCGCAAGGAAGTCCGCGCGGGCATCGAGGCGGAGGCGGCGGCCCGGGCGGTGGCCTTTTCCGCCGCCGGCCAGACCGACGAGGGGGCGCAGCGCACCGCCGAGCTGCTGGAACGGCTGGAGGCGGAGATGATGGAGGCGGCCGCCGAGCTCGACTTCGAGCGCGCGGCGGCGATCCGCGACCGGATGGCCGGGCTGCGTGGCGAGCGGCCGGCGGCAGGGTCGGGGCGGCGGCGTTCCGGCCGGGCGGCCCAGGGGGGTGGCTCCGGTGCCGGGCGGATTCCCCGCCCGCGCCGGTCGTGATGAAGCCGCTGCATGGGTCCGGGGAACACCGTCGCCCCGCCACCGCTCAGCGGGCGGAGTCGGCCACGCCAGCCGCCGGAAGCCGCCGGATGCACATCAGGCACATGTCGTCGCTTTGCACTTGACCGGCGGTGTGCCGGGCGACGTCGGCGAGCAGTCGCCGGCCGATCGCTTCAGCCGAGTCTCCCGGACCGGTGAGCACGTCTGCCAGCCGCTCCAGTCCGTACAGTCCACCCTCGTTGTCGAGTGCCTCGGTGATCCCGTCGGTGGTGAACACGAGCGTGTCGCCCGGTTCGATGGCGATACCGCACGATGAGTACGTGTGCCCGGGCACATACCCCAGGGGCAGGTCGCCGAGGGCGTCCGCCACCAGCCGCACCGTGCCGTCGTGGGAGCGGACGAGGAGGGGATGGTGACCCGCGTTGCCGATCGTGGCCCGGTGCCGGACGGGATCGAGCAGGCACACCAGGGCGGTGGCGAACCGCCCCTCCCAGCCGCTCCGGCAGAAGCCGTCGTTGATCCGGGTGAGCGCGGAGGCCACGTCGGGCTCGCTGGCGAGACCAACGCGCACCTCGCCATGGAGCGCCACCATCACCAGCGCCGCCGACACCCCCTTCCCGGAGACGTCGGCGAGCACCGCCGCCACCCGCCCACCGCTCAGCGGCTCGTAGCTGAACAGGTCTCCGCCCAACTGCCGCGCCGCCTCGTAGTGGTGGAAGATTTCGTAGCCGGGAAGGGCAGGGGGCTCGCGTGGCAGGAGCGTCTGCTGCACCGCCTGGGCGTCCTTCAGGTCGCGGAATTGCTTCTCGCGTGCGAGCGCCTCGTCGTGGGCCCGGGCCATGCCCAGCGCCCGGGACACGAGCCCCGCCAGTGCTGCCAGCACTTCGAGGTCCTCCGCGGTGAATCCGGCGCGGATTTCCCGGGAGTCGACGTACAGGACGCCGAGGACCTCCCCCCCCTCGCGCTGCACCGGCAAGCTGAGCACCGACTGGATCTTGCTCTGGATGATGCTTTCGTTGACGTTGAACCGCGAGTCGGACCCGGCGTCGGCGGAGAGGATCGCCCGCCGGGTGGCGACCACGCGCTCCAGGAGCGAGCGGCTGAGGCGCACCGGCCCCGGTTCGCTCAGGCCGCGGATGCTCTTGGCGCGGAGCACGAGACGCTTCGATTCCGGATCGACGAGGAGCACGAACGCCCGCTCCGCGCCGGGGAACACCGCGCACAGCCCGTCGGCCAGGCGCTGGAGCAGTGTGCCGATGTCGACCGTCGCGCCGATGAGCTGGGAAAACTCCATCAGCGCGTGGAGCTTCCGCCCGGCATGGGGGTCGGCCTGGGGATTGCCGACGGCGCTGGCCGGGTCGAACTCGTTGACGATCTCCGCGTCGGCATCGACGCCGAGGAAGCCTGCCATCTTCTCGGTGTCGTCGATGAGAGCGGTGAGGCCGTGGTCGGCGGCCGCTGGCCGGAGAAAGCGGAGCGTGTGCTTGGCGATCCCGATCTTGTCGCCGTGCGCCAGCGGGACCCGGCCCCGGATGGCGGTGCCGTTGAGGAAGGTGCCGTTGCGCGACGCAAGGTCCTCGACGCTGGCCTGCGTGCCGTCCACGATCACCGCCGCATGCTGACGGCTGACGTTGTTGTCCTGGATGGCGATGTCGCAGGATGGATGGCGGCCGATGACGGTTCGGGCGGCACTGAGGACGACCCGCTCGGCTGGGGCCCCGTCGAGGGTGATTTCGAGCGTGCAGGCGTGGCTCACGGCAACCCTCGGAAAAAGCGGGCACGACGGCGATGGCCTCGCGGTTCCGGGCGGCCGAGATTGTCAGGCCCGGCGGGAGAGGCTACGCTCCCAAAGCTGGAAGAACAGCATATCCGGCGGAGAAACCCGCGCTCCCGGCGAGGTTTTTCCGGCGGTTGGCTGTGCGGCCCGGCGGTTGCGGCCCGGCGGTTGGCTGTGCGGTGTTGCGTGGCAGACCGCGGGCTGTCGAGCGGCGTGCCCTCGGGTGCGGCACAGCTCTGCGGCGTGCAACTTCCGGAGCCATGGCGGACCTGGCGAGGGACCATTTTCGGGACTTTTTTGGGGAATGGTGTAACGGTAGCACGACTGGCTCTGAACCAGTTAGTCTAGGTTCGAATCCTAGTTCCCCAGATTTTCATCCATCAAAACAGATGGATTCTGTGCGTCGGCCATCTGGCCGGCGCGGCGCGGAAAACGCGTTGCGCTACCTCGGTGCTACCGGAGGAGCGGTTTCGCGACGGTGCTACCGGAGGCGTCGGCAGTTTCTGGCGAAGGAAGCGAAGTGGCTCTGGCCGCCCGCAGGGCCATTGCTGCGCGACGATTACTGACCGGCGGGTGCGTTCTTCTCGGATTCGGGCCGCCAAATCGAACCGGGGCGCACTGGTGGGCTCGAGTTGGGCCTACGGCTTGCCAACACGCCCCGCCCGAACTTGGAAGATATGCGGGCAGAAGGGGAGTGGTTACGATGCTTGTGCGGACCGAATCGGGGCTACTCGGACCTAGTTGGAGCCTTCTGTGGATCAAGGAAACGGGAAAGCCGCGGCGATCGCCCGGGCAAAAGAGCTTTTTGATCATCGAACGCCGATCGCTCAGAAAAAGTTCCTAGCTGGCCGATTCGCAGAAATTACGAGGCTCGTGGGAGCGATCGAAGATCGAGGCGCACACGCCATCATTTTCGGCGACCGCGGGGTGGGGAAAACGTCCATCGCAAGCTGCGTTCAGAGCGCAGTGCTTGGCAGCCCCGGGGGGGCTGCAAAAAACTTGGTGTGCATTCGAGTGAATTGCGATAGCGCGGACACGTATTCGTCTCTGTGGCGAAAGGTGTTCGGGCAGATATCGACCGAGCACCGACATCTTGGCATGGGGTTTCGACCAGAGGAGGAGCGATCGGCGACCACGCTGGAACACCACTTGGAAGGAGAGGTGTCCGTAAACCAAGTTCGCCAACTACTCGAAAACTGCGGGAAACAATGCAATCTCGTGGTCATTCTGGACGAGTTTGAGCGACTCGAAAATGACGCGTCGGTCAAAAAGCTTCTTGCCGACACGATCAAAACACTTGCGGATTTCGTTGTCCCTGTAACGATCGTTTTCGTGGGCGTGGGAGAGTCACTGTCGCAACTGATTCAGGAGCATCAGTCACTCACGCGGCACCTGGTCGAGGTCCCAGTTCCGCGGCTTCAAGTGAATGAACGCTGCGACATCATCGACGACCGCCTTCTCGAACTTGGGATGACGATCGACGAGAGCGCTAAGAAAACGATCGTGCATCTGTCCAAGGGGCTGCCTTTCTATGTGCACCTTCTCGGGAGGTTCAGCGTCATCGCGGCGCTTGAGCGAGATTCGTCGCATATCGACTCGTCCGACATGCTTGAGGGGTTCCGGCAGGCGATGGCCCACGCGAAGCAGGGGCTGCAAAACGTTTACTACACCGCGACGCTGACCAATCAAACTAAGAGCCAGTACCGGCAATGCCTAGCCGCGTGCGCGTTGGCAGCGACCGATCCGTACGGCTATTTCACAGCGTCGCACGTACTCGAGCCCATGCGGACAATCATGAAAAACGAGTGCAAAGTCAGCAGCTTTAACGACAAGCTGGTGGACTTTTGCGATGCTCGTAGGGCGGAGATCCTGCAGCGCAGCGGAAAGGAACGGTCGTGGCGGTATAGATTCCGGGACCCGTTGATGGGGCCGTTCGTGCTGCTCGCAAGCTTGGAAGAGCAAATCATCACAGTGGAAATGATCAGCGAGTAGACCGGGGCTCTCGCGGCCAGCAGCGCGGGCCGTTGAGGGCAAAGCGAGAACGCTTAAGAAGAGGATGAGGTTGACTGCGGCGGCAGGATGCCGCCGCTGAGATCGGCAGGAAGCCGCCCCGCAGCCGGCCGCCGGCTGCTCCGCTGAAAACGCTCGAGGTCGCCGCGGAGAGCCCGCGGCCCAGGCGATCGCCCCGGGAGCGGACGGGGCACGCGGCGATCGGGGCTGAGGATGAGCCCCTGGGAGCCGCCGCCGCGGGAGCGGAGCCCTGCGAACCCGGGCCGCCACACGAAGCCACCGCCGCGGGCCTCCATTTCGCCCAGGGCGGCCTCGAGGGCGGCGGGGGCTCGGCGGCAGGAGGCCGCCGCTAAAGCCGGCAGGAGGCCTTTCTGGCGGCCGGGCACCGGCCGCCTCCTCTAGACAGCCCGTGGACAAAGTCCCTCCGTGGCCTTTGTCCACACGAAAACCTCCGGTTTTCA
>RFRL01000123.1 GCA_009924545.1 Planctomycetia bacterium
TTCGTGGCGAGCTTCTCCAACGAGGACGAGGCGATCGCCATGGCCAACGACACCGACTACGGGCTGGCCAACAGCGTGTGGACCGGTGACCTCGGCCGCGCGGCCCGCGTCGCCGAATCGATGGTCGCGGGCAACAGTTGGATCAATGCCCACAACGTGTTCCCGCGCGGGGTGCCCTACGGCGGCGTCAACAAGAGCGGCATGGGGGGCGGCGTGCTCTCGATCGAGACGCTGTTCGATTACTGGCGGAGCCAGTCGGTCGTCCGGCCGCTGTGACGCGGCCGTCGGCCGGGACGTGAAGGGATGCCCGTGGAGCCCGATTGCATCGTCGTGGGGGGAGGGCTGGCCGGACTGGCCTGCGCCCGTGAACTGGCGTGCCGCGGGCGGAGCGTGCGCCTCCTGGAGGCCGCCGCCGCCAGCGGGGGGCGCGTGGCGACCGACACGGTCGACGGCTTCCGCATCGACCGCGGGTTCCAGGTCTATCTCGATGCCTACCCGGAGGGGCGGCGCCAGCTCGATCTCGACGCGCTCAAGCTGGGCCGGTTCGAACCCGGGGCACTGGTGGCGGAGGGGCGGCGGCTGCGGCGCGTGACCGATCCCTGGCGCCGTCCCCTGGCGGCGGTGCGGTCACTCGTCGACGGCACGGTCGGCCTCGGCGACGCCCTCCGCGTGGCGCGGTTGCGCGGGGAGCTCTTGGGTCGGATGGAGGCCGGCGGCATCGATCCCGACCGCCCGGTCGCGGCCGACGAGCGGACCACGCGGGCGGCCCTCGAGGCCCGGGGCTTCTCCACCCGGTTCATCGCCCGCTTCTTCGAGCCGTTCTTCGGCGGCGTGTTCCTCGAGCGCGGGCTCGACACCGCCGAGACGGTGTTCGAGTTCACGTTCGCCATGTTCGCGCTGGGGAGCGCCTGCCTCCCCGCCGGCGGGATGGCAGCCATCCCCCGCCAACTGGCCAGCGGTCTGCCGGCCGATGTGGTCGAGGTGGGCACCCCGGTCGCTGCGGTGGAACCGGTGGCGACGGTGGAGCGCGGCGCCGTGCGCCTCGCCGATGGTCAGCGCCGCGCGTGCCGGGCGGTGGTGGTGGCCACCGATCGCCGGGCGGCGGAGCGCCTCCTGCCGCCGGGCTCGCTGCCGGCCACGGACGCCGGCGTCACCCGCGGCGACAAGGGGGCGCGGATGGTGGCCTTCGCCGCCGAGCGGTCCCCGATCGGCGGGCCGACGCTCCTCGTGAGCGCCGACCGCGCGGGGCCGATCGACAACCTCACCGTGCCTTCCGACGTGGTGGCCGGCTATGCCCCGGCGGGTGCGGCGCTGATCTACGCCTCCGTCCGCCCCGACTGGGCCGGTGACGACGCGGCGGCGGCGGCCGACGTGCTGCGCCAGGCGCGCGGTTGGTTCGGGAGCCACGTCGAGCAGTGGCGGCCGCTGGCCACGCTGCGGATCGGGCACGCGCTGCCCGACGAATCGCCGGCGGCACGGCGCTGGCGGCCGACGGGGCCGCGCCTCGCGCCAGGGCTGTTCATCTGTGGCGATCATGTCACCAGCGGGTCGATCAACGGCGCGCTCGTCGGCGGACACCGTGCCGCCGCGGCGGTCGATGCCGAACTGGCCAGCGGCTGAGATCGGTGCCGTGGTAGCATCGCCCGGAAAGACCCCGGCCCGACCGGGGGGGAGGTGCGCGTGATGAGTCGTCGTGGTTGGCGGACGGCGGTGGTGTGCGTGGTGCTGGCCATGCTCGCGGAGCCGGTGGGCGCGGACGAAGCGGGGACCGCGGCGCGGTTCTTCGCTGGCGATCGGCTCGCTGCCTGGTGCATCGTGCCCTTCGACGACCAGCCGCGCACGCCCGCCGAGCGGGTCGCGCTCCTGGGGCGGCTGGGCCTCGGCCGCTATGCCTACGACTACCGTGCCGAGCACGTGCCGCAATTCGACGAGGAGATGCGCGCCGTGCGCGGCGCGGGGATCGAGTTGGTGGGCTGGTGGTTTCCCGGCGCGCTCAACGACGAGGCCCGGACGATCCTCGGCGTGCTCGAACGGCAGGGAATCCGCACCAGCCTGTGGGTCACCGGCGGCGGCGGGCCGACGTCCGGCGCCGAAGAGCAGGCGGCGCGCGTGCGCGCCGAGGCGGAACGCATCCGGCCCATCGCCACGGCCGCGGCGCGGATCGGCTGCAGGGTGGGGCTCTACAACCACGGTGGGTGGTTCGGCGAACCGGAGAACCAGATCGAGATCATCCGGGCGCTCGCCGCCGACGGCATCGACAACGTCGGCATCGTCTACAACCAGCACCACGGCCACGCCCACGTCGGCCGCTGGCGAGAACTGCTCGCGGCGCTGCTCCCGCACCTCGACTGCCTGAATCTCAACGGCATGTTCACCGATGGCGAGGACCGGGGCCTGAAGATCGCCCCCATCGGGCAAGGGGACCTCGATATCGATCTCCTCCGGATCGTGATGGAGAGCGGCTACCGGGGACCGCTCGGGATCCTCAACCACACCCAGGAGGATGCCGAGGACCGGCTCCGCGACAATCTCACAGGGCTCGCCTGGGTCGCGGCGCGCCTCGATGGCCGGGCCGATCTGCCGCGCCCCGTGCCGCACACCTGGCAGCGGCCGCCGGCGGCCGACGCGGCGCTGGCGGGAGCGGCGGCGACGGCCCTGGCCGCGGCCGCCCGGGAGCAGGGGGACGCGGGGCGCGGCGCGGCGGTGTTCACCCGGGCGACCCTCGCCTGTCTTTCGTGCCACGAGCTCGCCGGGCACGGCGGGAAGATCGGACCGGCACTCGCCCGCATCGGGGTGGAACGCAGCCCCGAGCAGATCGCCGAGTCGCTCCTCGAGCCGCAGCGCGTGGTCGAGCCGCGCTACCGCGCCGTGGCGGTGGTGCTGGTCGACGGCACGAGCCACCGTGGCACCGTGGAACGCGACGACGCGGGCGCCGTCGTGCTCCGCGATCCGCAGACCGGCGGCCTCGTGGAGATTCCCCGCGAGGCGATCGAGTCGCGCAGCGACGTCGGCAGCCTGATGCCGGCCGAGGTCCTCGGCGCGCTGTCGCTGCAGGAGCGCGCCGACCTGGTGCGCTTCCTCGCCGACCTGGGCCGCCACGAGGAGCTCCCGGAAGCCGACATGGCGGCTCTCCTGGCCGTCGCGCATCCATCGGCTCCAGCGCCGTTCACGGCCACTCGCGCCCCGCTCGATCCCCACGCCTTCCCCGACTCGACCCACCCGGTCAACCGCGACCGGATCTACGACTACTACGCGAAGGAGGCGCGCCATTTCCGCAGCCTCTGCCCGCGCCCGCCGCTGCTGCCGGCCTACCCGGGGCTCGACGGCGGCCATCAAGGCCACTGGGGCAACCAGACGGAGGAGACCTGGCAGAGCAACCGCTGGAACGAGGTGGTGCCCGGGTCGCTGCAGGCGGGCGTGCTCCATGCCTTCGGGAAGACGGTCCCGCGCGCGGTGTGCGTGCGCCTGCCGGGTGGCCGGGCCGCCTGCTTCGACCCCGACACCCTCACCTGGCCCGTGGCCTGGGAAGGGGGATTCCTCACCTTCTCCGACCACCGCCACGGCTTCCTCGCCGGCCTGAAGCCTGCGGGAAAGCGGGTCGACCTGCCCGCCATGGCGCCGCCGACGGGGGAGACCCGCTACGAAGGTTTCTGCCGCCAGGGGGACCGCGTGGGCTTCGTCTACACGGTCGACGGCGACCGCTGGCTCGACGTGCTCACGGTGGCCGACGGGGGGCTGTCCCGCGTCGTCGGACCGGTCGCCACCCATCCGCTGGCCGGTTGGCTCGCCGGCGGTGAACCGCAGTGGCCGGAGACGATCGTCACCCGGGGCAGCCTGGGCAGCGGCCGTCCCTGGGCGGTCGACACGCTCACGCTCCCGGAGCAGAACCCCTGGAACGCCGCCTTCCACTGCGGAGATCTCGATTTCCTCCCCGACGGGGACCTCGTGGTGTGCACCATGCACGGCGACGTGTGGCGCGTCGACGGCATCGACGGCGGCCTCGGGGAACTGCGCTGGCGGCGGATCGCGGCCGGGCTCCATCAGCCGCTGGGGATGGTGGTGGTCGACGGGGTGCCACACGCCCTGGGGCGCGACCAGATCACGCGCCTCATCGACCGCGACGGCGACGGCGAGACCGACTGGTACGAGTGTTTCTCCCGGGCCTACCGCTGCTCCCCCGGCGGGCACGACTACACGTGCGGACTGGTCCGCGACGCGGCCGGGCGCTTCGTCACCGCGTCGAGCGAGGAAGGGTTGCTCCGGATCGCCGCTGACGGGAATTCGCTGGAGGTGCTGGCCACGGGCCTGCGCAATCCCGACGGTGTCGGCATCCTGCCCGACGGGATGGTCACCGCGGCGTCGAGCGAGGGGGACTGGGTGCCGGCGACGACGATCGCCGCCGTCCCCGGCGACGCCACCGGGCCGCGCCACTTCGGCCACCAGGGGCCGGATCCCGAGCGCGGTGTCGATCCACCACTGCTCTACCTGCCCCGCGGCCTCGACAACTCCGCCGGTGGCCAGGCCTGGGTTCCCGATGGGGCGCTCGGGCCGCTCGGCGGCACGCTGTTCCACACGTCGTTCGGGGCGGGCACGGCGTTGGCGCTGCTCCGCGACCGCGTGGGCGACACGTGGCAGGGGGCGGCGGTGCCCCTGCCGGTGGAGTTCCGCTCGGGTGTCCACCGGGCACGCTTCCACCCGGGCGACGGTGCCGTCTACGTGTGTGGGATGGCGGGGTGGGGCACCTACACGCCCGATGCCGGCTGCCTGCAGCGCGTGCGCTTCACCGGCCGGGCCGACGGCACACCGGTGCAGATGCCGGCGGCGTTCCACCTCCACGACAACGGCGTGTTGTTGCGCTTCCGCGAACCGCTCGACCCGGCGGTGGCGGGCGATCCGGCGCGGCATTTCGCCCAGGCGTGGAACTACCGCTACAGCGGCGGCTACGGGTCGGCCGAGTATTCGCCGCGGCACGACGGATTGGTGGGCCACGACCACCTTCCGATCCGCGCGGCGGTGGTGACGGCCGACGGCCGTGGGCTGTTCCTCGAGATCCCCGAGATCCGCCCAGCGAGCCAGATCCACGTCGCCGTGGAGGTCGCCCCGGAGTCGATCCACGATCTGTTCCTCACCGCGCACGCGCTCGATGCGTCGTACGCCGCGCCGGGCGTGGCCCCGCGGGTCGCGCCGGTGCCGGCCACACCGCTGGCCGTCGACCTCGCCCGGGCCCTGCGCCGCGAGCGCAATCCGTTCCAGAAAACGATCGCCGGGGCCCGCGAGGTGGAGGTGACCGTCGGGCCGAACCTGTCGTTCAGCCCGCGGGTGCTGCGCGCGAGAGCCGGCGAGCCGCTGGCGGTGACGCTCGTCAATCCCGACAGCGTGCCCCACAACTGGGCCCTCGTGCGCCCCGGGAGCCTGGGGCGGATCGGCCCGGCGGTCGATGCCCTGGTGACCGACCCGGAGGCTGTCGCGCGCAACTACGTGCCGCGGTCGGACGAGGTGATCGCCTACACCGACATCGTCGCCCCGCACGACCGGCACCGGATCGTGTTCCGCGCCCCGGCCGAACCGGGCCGCTACCCCTTCCTCTGCACGTTTCCCGGCCACTGGCGGGCGATGAACGGGGAGCTGGAGGTGGTCGCCGACAGCCAATAGGCCGTTTTTTTCGCCCTCCCCCGCTCGATCAACCTGTATACACTTGCTTCAAACAGTTGTTTCAAGCCGGTGTCGGGGAGCGAATGGCAGGCGCACGCAAAGAACCGGTGGGCGGGGGCACCGCAGCCCTCATCGCGGGCGAGGCGGGCTCTGACGACCCGAAGGAGCGGATCCTGTCGGCCGCCGGTCGCGAGTTCGCCGACCGCGGCTACGAGGCGGCGACGATCCGCGACATCTGCACCGCCGCCGAGGTGAACGTCGCGGCAGTCAACTACTACTTCGGCGACAAGCGCCGGTTGTACGTCGAGAGCGTGAAGCACGCCCACCGGCAGCGCTCCGAGCAGATGCCGCTGCCCGCCTGGCCGCCGGGCACCCCGGCCGCGCGAAAGCTCCACGACTTCGTCGCCAACATGCTCGCCCGGATGCTCGGATTCACCGAGCCCCCGTGGGAGGTGCGGCTGCTGCTGCGCGAGATCCTCCACCCCACCGAGGCCTGCCGCGAGCTGGTGGAGGACTACATCCGGCCGCACTACGGGCAGTTGGTCGCGATCCTCGACGAGTTGGCCGGTGGCCGGCTGGCGGCGCCGGAATTGCGCCGCGTGGCGCTGGGGATCATCGGCCACTGCTTCCTGTACCGCGCCGCCGGCGGCGTGGTGGAGATGCTCATCCCCGCCACCGAGTTGGCGAGCCTCCACGCCCTCCCCGAACTGGCCGACCATGTCACGCGGCAGGCCCTGGCGGCCCTCGGCGTGGCTCCGCCGCTGGTGCCGGTCGCCGCCCGCCCGAGTCGTTCCCACCGCGAGGTTCCGTAGCATGAGTGAGTCGTGTTCCCCCGCCCAGCCGGCCGCCGTCGCCCCGGCCCCGCCGCCGCGCGACAGCCTCGGGCGGCAGGTCGTGGGGTGGTTGACCCCGGTGGCGATCCTCGCCGCAGGGGTCGGCGTGTTCCAATTCCTCGGCACCCAGCCGCCACCCGTGCGCAAGGAGAGCGGTCCCCCGCCCACGGTGCCGGTGCGGACGGTGGCCGTGCAGCCGCGCGACGGCGCCGTCGACATCGTGGCCGACGGGGTGGTGGTACCCTTCCGCGAGGTCACCCTGGCGGCCGAAGTGGCGGGCCGTGTCGTGGAGAAGGCGGACGATTGTCGCGCCGGCCACGTGGTGCGGAAGGGAAAGGTGTTGTTCCGCATCGATCCCCGGGACTACCAGTTCGAGGTCGACCGCCTCGAACGGGAGTTGAAACAGGCGGGCCATTCCCTCGAAGAAATCGACGAGGAACTGGCCCAGAACGCCACGTCGGCCGATCTCGCCCGGCGCCAGGTCGATCTCGCCCGGCGCGAGGTGGCCCGCCTCGACGGCCTCAAGGCCGGGCGGATCGTCACGGAAGCGGACTACGACCGTGCGCTCCGCGACGAGCTCACCGCCTCCGGGTCGCTCGTCACGCTCGACGGGCAGAAACGCGTGTTGGCGAAGCGGCGCAGCCGTTTGGAGGAAGGGCAACGGCTCGCCGCCACGATGCTCGAACGAGCCCGCCTCGATCTGGAGCGGACCACCGTCACCGCACCCGTCGACGGCATGATCGTCGATGCCCGGGTGGAGCAGGACTCGTTCGTCGCCAAGGGCACGCCGGTCGTGACCCTCGAGGACACGTCGGTGGCCGAGGTGAAGACGAGCCTGGAGATGGCGGAGGTGGCCCGGATCTGGGGCGGGCTGCCACGCGGTGACGAGGGGTCCGACGACCTCCCCGACACCCCCGCGTCGGTGATCTACGCCCTGGGCAACCGCCGCTACGAATGGCAGGGCACGCTCTCCCGGCAGGAGGGGCGCGGGCTCGACGAGAAGACGCGCACGCTGCCCTGCCGCGTCCGCGTGTCGGATCCGATCGGCGTGCGGGCGCGCGACGACTACGGCAGCTTCCTCGCCACCCTGCCGGCCGACGCCCCCCGGTCGCTGCTGCGCGGGATGTTCGTCGAGGTGCGCGTCCACGTGCCGTCGAGCGCGCGGCTGGTGTCGATTCCCGAAGAGGCGCAGCGTCCCACCGGCGAGGTGTGGGTGATGCGCGAGGGGCGGCTCACCGTGCTCCGGCCGCGGCCGATCCAGGTGGTCGATGGCCGGGTGATCTACGACGCCGGCGCCGCGGGCCTGGAACCGGGGGACCGGGTCGTCACCAGCCAGATCCCCAACCCCCGCGACGGCATGGCGGTGGCCGAGGCGCAGGTCGTCGAGCCCGGCACGGTCCCCGATCCCTCCTGATCACGACGGCACCCCATCCCACCCTCTTCCTGAGCGAGCGGCCATGCGTTCGATCGTCAATTGGACCGTGCGGAACATGCCGGCGATGAACACGCTGGTGATCGCCGTGTCGTGGGTGCGTGGAGCTTCGCGTCGATGCGGCGCGAGGTGTTTCCCGAGTTCGACTTGGAGATCGTCCTCGTGACGGTGCCCTATCCGGGGGCCTCGCCCGACGAGGTCGAGGAGGGAATCTGCCAGAAGATCGAGGAGTCGTGCCGGAGCGTCGCCGGGATCAAGAAGATCACCAGCGTGGCCCAGGAGGGGATGGGCTACTGCGTGTTCGAACTGCAGGACTCGGTCCGCGACGTGCAGAAGGTGCTCGGCGAGATCCGTTCCGAGGTGGAGCGGATCCCCAGCATGCCGGAGCTGGCCGAGGATCCGAAGATCGAGCAGGTCACGCTGCGGACCCCGGCGATCAAGCTCGGGGTCCTGGCCCCGGCCGGTGAATCCGGGGGCGAGGTGTCGGAAGGGGAGCTGCGCGACGTGGCGGAGAGCGTCCGGGACGATCTCCTCGGCCTGCCGGCGGTGTCGGCGGCCAACCTCCTCGGCGCCAAGGACTACCAGATCGACATCGAGCTCTCGGAGGAGACGCTGCGGAAATACGGCCTCTCGCTCCAGTCGGTGGCCGCCATCGTCCGCCGGCAGAACCTCGAGCTTCCCGCCGGCACGATCCGCGGAGGCAGCGGCGAGATCCTCCTCCGCGGGAAGAACAAGCGCTACGTCGGCGAGGAGATCGCCAAGCTGCCGCTGGTCACGCTGCCCGATGGGCTTGTCCTCACGGTCGGCGACCTGGGGACGGTGCGTGACGAGTTCGCCGACGTCGCCATCAGCAGCCGGATCAACGGTCGCCCCGGCATGGTGATCTCCATCGATCGCAGCAGCGGCGAGGATCTCCTCGCCATGGTGACGTCGGTGAAGGAATACGCGGCCGGGGCGAAGCTGCCGCCGGGCTATGAACTGGCGGTGTGGTCCGATCAGTCGATCGACGTCCGCGACCGGTTGCGGATGCTCATCGAGAACGGCTGCCAGGGGTTGGTGATCGTGTTCGTGATGCTCGCCCTGTTCCTCGACCTGAAAATCGCCTTCTGGGTGGCGATGGGGATCCCGTTCTCGATGCTCGGCACCGGATTGCTCATGTACACCACCGACCAGACGCTCAACATGCTGTCGATGTTCGCCTTCCTGATGGCGATCGGGATCGTCGTCGACGACGCGATCGTCGTCAGCGACAACGTCGACCGTCACCGGCGCATGGGGAAGAGCCTGACCACGGCGGCCATCGACGGCACCGTGGAGGTGATCCCCAGCGTCATTTCCAGCGTCCTCACCACGGTGATCACCTTCCTGCCCCTGTGCTTCGTGTCGGGGGTGATGGGGAAATTCATCGCCGTCATGCCCTTCGCGTTCATCACGGCACTGCTGATGTCGCTGGCGGAGTCACTGCTGGTGCTCCCGGGCCATCTGGCGCACGAGCGCAACCTCGTGTTCAGTGTCCTGGGGGCGGTCCTCTACCCGCTCAAGGCACTCCTCCCTGTCATCGCCTGGATGCAGGGGGTGTGTGACCGCGCGCTGAAGTGGTTCGTCCGGAACGTCTATGCGCCGTTCCTCGACGTGGCTCTCGACAATCGTTTGGCCATCCTGGCGACCGCGGTCGGTCTGTTGCTCATGGCCGTCGGTATCGTGCGCAGCGGCATCACGCCGTATCGACGCCAATCGCCTCCGGGCGCAGATCGGCTTCCCGGACGGCACGCCGGCGGCCGTCACCGAGGAGGCGGCCGACCGGCTGGAGCGCGCCGCCTTCGCCGTGGCGAAGAAGCTTTCCCCCCCGGGCAAGTCGATCGTGGAACTGGTCAACACGACGGTCGGGCAGGTGGTGGCCGCCGGCGAGGTCGGGCCCGATGCCCGCGCGGGGGGCAGCCACGTGGCGGGGGTGAACGTCGAGCTCGTCGAGGCGGAACAGCGCGAGGTGACGAGCGAGCAGTTCATCAGCGAGTGGCGGAAGGCCGCCGGGGATTTCCCCGGGATCGACAAGCTGGTGTTCGGCACGGAGAACATCGGCCCTGGCGGGAAGGCGATCGAGTTCAAGCTCCTCGCCCCGTCAGACGAGGAGGGGGTGCGGCAGCTCGAGGCGGCGGTCGAGCGCTGCAAGGAGTGGATGGCCCAGTATCCGGGCGTCATCGACATCGACGACGACTCCCGTCCCGGCAAGTGGGAATACCAGGTGCGCATCAAGCCCCGCGCGGAGGCGATGGGGGTGTCGCTCGGCGACCTGGCGGCGACGATCCGCTCGAGCTACTACGGTGAGGAAGTGATGCGGCTGCAGCGCGGTCGCCACGAGGTCAAACTCATGGTGCGGTACCCGCGCGAGGAACGGCGCAGTCTGGCGACACTCGACGAGGTCCGCGTGACGGGGCCCGACGGCACCCAGCGCCCGGTGAGCGAGTTGGCCGACGTGACGATCGTCCGCGGTTACAACGAGATCAACCGCCTCGGCCAGAAGCGGTCGATCACGGTCATCGCCGACATCGACGTCGCCACGAGCAGCCTCACCAGCTCCCAGGTCACGGGCGACATGGCCCGCCGGCTGATGCCGGGCCTTCTCGAGGAGTTCCCGCTGGTCCGCGTGCGCTGGGAGGGGGAGCAGGAGCAGACGAAAGAGTCGCTCGACAGCCTCGCCGTGGGATTCGTCGTGGCGACGTTCGCGATGTTCGTGCTCCTGACGATGGAGTTCAAGAGCTACTTCCAGCCACTCCTCATCCTCGCCATCATCCCGTTCGGTTGCGCCGGGGCGGTGTTCGGCCATGCCCTGATGGGAATGCCGCTGACCCTGTTCAGCATGTTCGGCCTCGTGGCCCTCTCCGGCGTCGTGGTCAACGACTCGATCGTCCTCATCGACTTCATCAACGCCCGCGTCCGCGAGGGGAAGCCGTTGCGGCAGGCGCTGCGCGAGGCGGGGTGCGTGCGTTTCCGCCCGGTGTTCCTCACCAGCATCACCACGATCGGTGGGCTGTCGCCGCTCCTCTTCGAGACGAGTTTCCAGGCGCAGTTCCTCATCCCCATGGCCACGGCGCTGGCCTTCGGGCTGGCGACGACCACGCTCCTGGTGCTGGTCCTCGTGCCGGTGATGTATTCCTTCTTCGGCACCAGTGCCCGGGAGGAGCACGAGGAGGAGTACGATGCCGGCACCACTGCCGGCAGCAGCGCCGATCCCGACGAGGCGGAGCGCGAATGGCTCCCCGACCATCTGCGGGAGCCGGTGGCCCGGTGAGATGACGCAACTGCCCGGGGGCGACTACTTCCCCAGGAGGAAGTGGCAGATGTCGCCGTCCTGCATGACGTAGTCCTTGCCCTCGACACGCAGCTTGCCGTGGGCCCGGATCTCCTTCTCGCTGCGGTGCGTTTCCAGGTCGGCGAGGGAGTAGATCTCCGCCCGCACGAACTGCTTCTCGAAGTCGCTGTGGATCACGCCGGCCGCCTTCGGGGCGGCGGTGCCCACCGGGATCGTCCACGCCCGGACCTCCTTCTCGCCGGCGGTGAAGTAGCTCTGCAGCCCGAGCGTGCGGTAGGCCGCCCGGGCGAGCACGCCCAGCGCCGGCTCGGCGAGGCCGGCGCCGGAAAGCATCTCGGCCCGGTCGCCGGGATCGAGTTCGGCGATCTCCGCCTCGAGCTTGGCGCACACCGGCACCACCTCCGCCCCCGCCTTCATCGCCACCTCGCGCACCCGGCTGACGAGCGAACCGGTGCCCGCCAGGTCGGATTCGTCGACGTTGGCCACGTAGAGGATCGGCTTGGCGGAGAGGAGACCGAACTCCTTGACCGCGGCCCGTTCGGCGTCGTCGAGGGAGAGCGTGCGCAGGGCCCGTTCAGCGCCGAGCCATTCCAGGCACTTCTTCATCACGTCGACCTTGTGGCGCGCCTCCTTGTCGGTGCTCTTGGCGGCCCGCTCGGCCCGGGGAAGGAGGTTCTCCAGGTGCTGGAGGTCGGCGAGGATCAGTTCCAGCTCGATCGTCTCCATGTCGGCCACGGGATCGACTTTCCCGGCCACGTGGATGACATCGGGATCGTCGAAGCAGCGGACCACCTGGAGGATCGCGTCGACCTCGCGGATGTGCGCCAGGAACTTGTTACCCAGCCCCTGGCCCTCGCTGGCGCCCTTCACGATCCCGGCGATGTCGACCAGTTTGAGGGCGGCGGGGACGAGCTTCTGCGGGGGGATGAGGGCGGCGATCCGGGCCAGCCGCTCGTCGGGCACGCTCACCATCCCCTCGTTGGGCTCGATCGTGCAAAATGGGTAGTTGGCGCTCTGCGCCGCCTTCGACATCGTCAGGGCGTTGAACAGGGTGCTCTTGCCGACGTTGGGAAGTCCGACGATGCCCGCTTCCATACTGCCGCGCTCCGTTGCCGGTCGTGCTGCCGCCGGGTCCACGCCCGGCGGAAGGGGCCATCTTGCCACCTCCGGGCGGCGCCTCCCAGGGTGCCGTGGCGGGAGGCCGCTGGGGCGGGGATTCTTCGCGCGGCCCGCCGACCGCGTGGCCCGCGACCTCCTCGGTTGCCACCTCGTGGTCCGCGGTGCCGGCGGAGCGCTCTCCCGGCACGTGATCCACGAGACGGAGGCCTATCTCGGGGCCCACGACCTTGCCTGCCACGGCCGCACGGGGCCGACGCGGCGCAACGCCACCATGTTCGGGCCCGCCGGCCACTGGTACGTCTACCT
>RFRL01000124.1 GCA_009924545.1 Planctomycetia bacterium
CTGGGGGATGGCGCCGGTGGGGGCGAGACGCTCGCGGAGGATGGCGACGACGGCCGTGATCTCGCGGCGCGTCTTGGCGCCGACGCCGGGCATGCGATCGAACCGGGCGCGACTGCAGGCGAGGAGATCGCGGACGGTGAGGACGTTGGCCCGGTCGAGGGCGTTGGTGGCCCGGGTGCCGAGGCGGAGGGAGGCGATGGGGCTGGTGAGGGTGGCGGAGGCGAGGAGGCGGCGGAGCTCGGCGTCGTCGTCGACGTCGTCGGTGACGGGGCCGGAGCGGATGCCGGCGAAGCAGACCTGCCATTCGGCGAGCATCTGCTCGGCGTTGTCGAAGCGGAGGGCGATGTCGCGGCGGAAGGCGCGGCGGAAGAAGCGAGCGAGGTTCTCGCGGAGATCCGTGTCGAAGAGGTCGGCGTCGATCGTGATCTCGGCGTCGATCTGCGCGGGATCGCTGCGGCCGTCGCCCCAGCGGGGGAGCGTGCCGGTGGCCATCTCGTGGAGCGTGGCGGCCACGGCGTAGCGCTCGGCGTAGCTGTCGAAGCGGGCCGCCCGGGGCCGCAGCGGGAGCATCGGGTCGAGGTAGCCGATCGTGCCGGCGCGGATGTTTTCCGGGGGCACGGAGGCGAGGGAAAAGTCGAAGAGGACCAGCGCCAGGGCATGGTCGCGGCCGGCGGCGCCGACGGCGATGTTGTCGGGCTTGATGTCGCGGTGCGTGATCCCCTGCTGCTCGAGGATCCGCACGACGTCGATGAGGTCGCTGCCGAGGCGCTCGAGGAGCTCGAGGTGGAGGCGGCCCTCCTTGCGGATCCGCGTGCCGAGGGTCTCGATGCGCCGCAGGGCGGTGTCGGTGTAGACCGGCTTCATGAGGAAGCCCGGATGGTCGCCGATCTCGACGGCCGCGACGAAGCCGACGATGCGGTGGTCGCGGTCGGCCCCGAGGGCCTCGAGCAGCCGGGCCTCCGCGCGGATCCGGTCGCCGTGCTCCGCGGCGGAGGCCACCTTGAGGATGTATTCCTGGGCGGCGGCGGGATCGGA
Organism: Planctomycetia bacterium; assembly: GCA_009924545.1. Classification (GTDB taxonomy): domain Bacteria; phylum Planctomycetota; class Planctomycetia; order Pirellulales; family UBA1268; genus F1-20-MAGs016. Next base: position 1,036 of record RFRL01000124.1, read on the forward strand.
CGCGGGGCGCGTGACGAGCAGGGCGGTCGAGCAGGAGCCCTGGCCGAGGCGGCGCTCGACGCGCATGTCGCCGGGGAGGATGTCGCCGGCGACCGCCGCGGCGGGGTCGTCGACGTGGTCCTCCGTCGGGCTCGTCAGCTCGTTCTCCGCTTCGTCGAGGTACGTGAGGAAGTCGGCGACGGTGTCGAGGCGGGAGGAGACGTCGGGGTGGGTGGCGTAGCGGATCAGTTCGCACAGCGCCGCGGGGGCGCCGTCGAGGACCGCGGCGAGCTGGAGGCCGCGCGCGGTGCGGAGCGTGGCGGCGAGCTCCACGCCGTCGGCCGCCGGGGGCTTGCCGGAGAGCACGTGGTAGGCGACGGCCCCGAGGGAGAAGACGTCGAGGTGTTCGCCGAGGCTGTCGCCGGCGACGAGCACGTCGGGGGCCATGTAGGCGGTGGTCGGGTCGTCGACGAGCATGCCGACGTGGGAGGTGGCGGTGATGGCACCGGCCGTGCTCGTGGTCGCGTCTCCCGGCGCCGCGGCCCGGTAGCCGGCCTGCCAGTTGAACACCTTGAGGCGCGGCCGGGCGGAGGCGGCGTCGCCGACGAGGATGCTCCGCGGGGAGAGGGTGCGGTGGACGACGCGCCGCTTGTGGGCGTATTGCATCACGTCGGCGAGTTGGCGCACGAGGTCGATGCGGGTGGAGAGGGAGAGCTCCCGGTCGCGCTCGAGGAGGAAGTGGTCGAGGCGGATCGCGGCCGGATCATGCTCGTAGATCACGGCCGGGCCGAGCTCGTGGGGCGTGCACTGCACCGCGCGGAGGATGCCCGGGCTCTGCAGGTTCTCGATGAGCTGGAACTCGCGGATCGCCGCCCGCTCCTCCACGCGCCGCCGTTCCTCCGATTCGCCGAGGCGGACCGGATAGATGCGGATGCGGCGCTTCGTGTCGGGAAGGAGCGTGTGGCTGGCGAGCCAATCCTGGTAGCCGCGCCCCTCGTCGATCTGGTGCTCGAGCTGGTAGTCGCTCACGCGGCGCTGGCGGTTGGAGGCCCGGATGCCGGCTTGTTCGAACGCCCGGGCCACGACCTTGGCCATCGGCTTGTCGAGCCGCGCCCGCCCGGGAAGGCTCACCAGGCCCGGGCAGTCGCGACGCTCGAGCGCCGCCATGATGCCTGGCCGCGGGGTGGGGCCGTCGTCACGGTCGCGGAGGCAGACGCGGAGCTTCGCGGTGCCGGCAAGCTCGCAGCGGAGATCGGGAGCGGAGAGGAACACCAGCGGCTCGATGAACGGCACCTTCCCGGACCGTTTTGTGGCCGGCTGGTGGTCGAGGAGCGCGGCGAGCTTCTTGGCCTTGGCGTTGGCGAGCTTGAGGGGGTTGTCGGTGGAGGTGAGCTTGCCGTCGGTTTCCCAGGTCCAGGTGCCGGCGTCGCCGGTGAGACGGCCGGGGCGGCTCTTGATCTCGACGAGGAAGAACCCGAAGGGGGCGAAGACGAGGAGATCGACCTCGTTGACCGAGCCGTCGAGGGCGACGAACTCGAACAGCGACCAGGCCCGCCAGGGCTCGTGGGACGAGAACCGCTCCCGGACGAACTCGAGCGCGTCCCGTTCCCATGGGTACGGCGACTCGGCAAGGCTCGTCCAGTTGGCCATCGTGATGTCGTCGGTGCAGCCCGGGCTTCGTGAACATGGGCACCGTGCGGGTGCCGGGGAGCGCGGGCTGGTCGTGAATCGGTGATCTCCCCCGCCTGCCAGCCCCTTTCTTACCCCACTTGCAGGGTGGCGACCAGCGGGCGGAGCGCTGGCCGCAGGGAACGGCATCGGGCGTGTTCTCGCGGCGCCCACGATCCCGCCGATCAAGTGCGGCGTGCGGGTGATCACGAAGATGCGGGCAGGGACGAGCAATGCGCACCGGCCTGATCCGAAGACTGACTGCCCACTTTCCGGCGATCCCAGTCGGGCCCCGCACCGCCCTGTGCTCCCGCGCCGCGGCGACGTCGGCGGACCGCCAACGCCGCCCCGGCTCCCGCCAGCGCCAGCACCCATGTCGCCGGCTCGGGGACCGGCACCACCGTCCCCATCCAGGAGAGGCCGTAGGGCTGGGGGTTGGCGGCCGTTCCCCACACGCCGCCGACGGTGTTGTCGAAGGTGTTGAAGGGATACTCGACCCGCAAGCCGTAGCGGGCCTCGGCCGGGAGCGACAGGAAGAGGTGTTCGGAGGTGCCGTAGAGGCTCTCCGAACGGGCGACGAGCGTGGTGAACGCCCCGCTGCCGTCGAGTTGCCAGAGGGAGATGTTGAGATCGGCCTGGGCGACGTCGAGCAGGTCGGTGATGGCGTCGCGGTTGCGCAGCCACGACAGCGTCGCCGTGAAGGCCGTGCTGCCGGAAAGCGTCGGCAGGAGGTAGTCGTTGGAGACGGTCCGCACCGCGGTGCCGTAGTCCCAGCCGGTGCCGAGCACGCTGCCGATCACCCCCGTGCCGGTGCCCAGGACGTCGGTCTGGCCGGTGACCTGCACCCCGAAGGTGGCGTCGAGATTCATCCGCCCGGCACCGACGGCCTGGTCGAGCGCCTGCGTCGTCGTCAGGTAGGTCGTGCCGCCGACGGTGACCGACGTCTGGCCGTTGCTCCAGCCCGCCGTCTTGTCGGCTCCCGTCATGAGGAGCGACTTGACGACGACGCTCTGCGCGGCATCGGGGTTCGCTGCGAGCGGGGCGAGCGACCGGGCGGCGCTGGCGACGAGCGTCGCCCCGCCGGCGACGATCGGGGCGGCGAAGCTCGTGCCGTTGACGTCGACGTAGGCCGCGGCGTTGGAGCCGAGGTTGGTCGAGCCGGCGAGGGAGACGTCGTTGCCGCCGGTCTGGCCGCCGTAAAACGCCGACCGGATCGACTCGCCGGGGGCCGCCAGATCGACCGCAGCGCGGGCCGCCGCCACCGTCACCACGGCCCCGGATGCATTCACGTAGCCGAAGTCCTCCGGTCCGCGGCTGCTGAAGCCGGAAGGGGAGTTGAACGCGTTGGCGCTGCCCAGGGCGCCGACGGTGAGCGTGTTGTAGCCGCTCCCCGGCGCTCCGACCGTGTTGGCCGACGGGCCGCTGTTGCCGGCGGACACGACGTACAGTGTCCCCGGGTTTGCCCACGCCATCCCGTCACTGAAGATCGTGAAGACGTTGGTCCCCGCGGGATCGGAGTAGCCGTAGCTGGAGTTGACCACCTGGGCCGTGCCGAACGATCCAGCGAACGCGTCCACATAGGTCGACCCGCTGATGTTGAATGACAGCGCGTAGGCGGATCCCACCCACCCGGTGGCGATCGCGGCGCTGCGCAGCGACGTGCCCGGGGCGAGGCCCTGCTGCCGGACGTCCGGATTGACGGCCGTGGGGCGGCCACCGATCAGCATCGCGACCGCGGTCGCGTGGCGGTCGTAGAGGGGCGCGAGCGAACCCGAGCCGAAGGTGGACGATGCGTTGACGAAGTTGGTCGGGCTCGACGCCACGTGGGCGAGCGTCTCGTGACCGTTCCAGAAGTGCCCCGCCTCGAGGTTGAAGGCGACCGTGTTCTGCCCGTTGACGCCGGCGTTGTAGTAGCGTGAGGCCCCGAGAAACGCGTTGAGATCGAATGTTCCGCCGCCGACCCCTGTCGTGGCGTTTCCGCCGGCCGCGCCACCGTCCGAGACGATCGGGCCATCGCTCCACATGGAGGTCGTCGCCTGACCGAGAACCTGCGCCCGGTCCAACGCCGTGGCCGGCACGGGGAGCGACAGCGCTGCCGCGACCAGCAGCGCGGAACGGGTGGCGATTCCTCTCCGATCCATGGGAAGCCTCCTGGCGTAGGGGGCCGGCGGGCGCTCCGCCACCTTCCTGGGCAACCACGCACCGAAAGCGGCGACAATCCCCGCGGAGAAGACGCACGCCGGTCCCGGTCACCCGGGCTCGCACGCGTCGCCAAGCACGTCCGGCAGACACCGCGGCGCCAAGGACCGCGGAGCGAGTGGCCGGTCAGATTGCCGTCGGCAGACGTGTCAGGCCGCGACGGGAAGGTGCTTGCAGGAGCGGTTCCGACGGATGAATGAACCCGCGGTCTTTTTGACCAATTGCCACCCCGGCTGTCAACTCCCGAGACGTCCGCCGCGTCGGCCCCCGACGTGCCCGGGGCGCCATCTCGATCGTCGTACGGTAGTCTGCAGCCTCCGGCCCCACCGGGGGGGCGGTGCGAGCTTTGCCCTCTCATCCCACGGCCCATTCGCCATGAAAGACCCGACCATCCGCGGCGTCGTCCACCTCATCGAGGAGACCAAGACCTTCGGTCAGAAGGGCTTTCGCAAGCGCCTCGTGGTCCTCGAGCAGGCCAAGGGTTCGTTCACCAACTACATCCCCGTCGAGTTCGTGAAGGACGCTTGCGATGCGGTGGACGAGCTCGCCACGGGAGACGAGATCGAGGTCACCTACCGTCTCACCGGCCGCCGCTGGCAGCGCGACGCAGCCAGCGAGCCGAAGTACTTCCTCACCGCCGAGGGGATTTCCTTCCGGCAGCTCACCGGAAAAGGTGGTCGTGCCGACGGCCCGGAGGATGCCGAAAAACCCGACGACGACTATTCCCAGGTGGGCGACGACGACGTGCCGTTCTGACCGGGACGAGGTCGGAGAAGTGGGGGGGCGAACGCCGCGGCCTCACCGGCGGCTCGGGCCAGGTGTTGTCCAGTGCTTTTGCGTCGTACTTCCCCGCGAGCGGTGGCTGATCGGCGACGTGACTCGTGGCCCCCAGACGATCCACGTCCGCGTCGACGCGCCACCACGCACTGCATGTCACCGCTCGAACGCTTGTGGAAGTGTCGTTGGCCGACCTATCCTGGCGGGCCGTGGCTCCAATCTTGGTTGTGGAGAGTCGCCCTTGAGCACTCCCTCGGGCATCGCGGGGCAGCGTGAGCTGCACATGGTGCTGAGTGACACCTCACCGCTGGGGGCGGCGGGAGCAGCCGTGCATGCCTGTGCGCTGGGGAACGGCTTCGATCCCGAGCGGGCGACCCGCCTCCAGGTGGTGGTGGAGGAACTGATCCGTGAGGCGCGCACGCGCGAGGCGGCCCCGACGCTCCCCGGGGAGGTGGGCGTGGACGTGGGCTTCGACGGCACCAGCCTCGAGGTCACGGTGGTCGATCACCGGCTGCCGCTGCGCGTCGAGCAGGCCCGGCACCTGCCCTCGAGGCGGCTGCTGGCGCTCGGCTTCGTCGATCAATTGCGGATCGGCTTCCGGGGCCCCGCCGGCAACGTCGCCACCTGCCGGTTGACCATGGCCTCGGCCCACCCTGACGACGCGATCCATGCCGAGGTGAACGCCGCCCCCGACGCACCCGGTGTCGAGCCGGCGGCGATCGACGTCCGGTTGATGGGCCCGGCCGACACCGACGGGCTGGTGCAGTGTGTGTTTCGCTGCTACGGCTACACCTACCCCAACCCCTCGATGTACCAGGCCAGGGCCATCCGCCGGCAACTGGAGTCCGGATCGATGATTTCGGCCGTGGCCATCACCCCCTCCGGCGACGTGGTGGGCCACGTGGCCTGCACCTTCGACCAGCCCGGTGACGTCATTCCCGAGGCGGGCAAGATGATCGTCGATCCCCGTTACCGGGGCCACCATCTGGCCCAGCGGCTCTCGCTCACCCGCACGCAGATCGCCGCCGAGCGTGCCATCCCCGGGATATGGTCGGAGACGGTCACCAACCATCCGGCCAGCCAGCGCCTGGCCATCGAACGCGGTGCGGCCGAGGTGGGATTGCTCATCGGCTACGGCCCCCGGAACATCACGATGGTCGGCTTGCCCAGCGGGGAGCCGCTGCGCCATTCGTTCCTGGCGGTCTTCACCCCGACCGGTTCCCTGCCGGCGGCCAGCCTGACCGTCCCCGGGTACGCGGCCGAGCACGTGGCCGCCCTGGCTGGCCGGCTCGGCATCGACCGGGAGATCTGCACCGAGGCTGTGCCGCCCGACCGTGCTCGCTCGCGGATCCACAGTGCCGCGTCGGCGCTCGCCGGCACCGCCGAGATCCGGGTCGAGGAGATCGGTCGCGATATCGTCGTCCACGTGGCCGATGTGCTCGAGGAGCATGCCGCTCTGGCCCCGTCCGCCGTGCACCTGCACCTGCCCGCCACCGACCCGTCCGCCGCCTGGGCAGTTGCCGAGCTGGAGCGGATCGGGTTCGCGTGGTGCGCGTGGATCCCGGCCTTCCTTCCCACCGGCGACGCGATTCGCCTCCAGCGGGTCAGCGACCATCCCGTCGGCCTCGAAACCATCATCTGCGCCCGCGCCGAGGGGGAGGCGGTCCGCGATTTCGTGATCGATCAGTGGACTCGGGTCCACCGGGGACGCTCCGCTCAGGGGAGCCGGTAGACCGGTTCGGCCTGAACACCGACTCGTCGAGGCGGTGTCGGGTACGAGGCGGCGAATCGCGTTCCGCGACTCCCCAAGTCGTCAGAACGTGAGCCTGTCGACCCTCCACGCGCCCTGATCGCGGGCGAGGAGGATCCGCACGAACTTGCCTGTTTTCGACGACGTGAAGGCGAACTCGAGCCGATCGGAATCGTTGACCTTCACCTGCTGGACGGAGCTGAAAGTCATCGGCTCGCGCAGCCAAGCGTTGTTCTTCACGCGCGTCACGAACTTCGTCGCGCCCTCGGCGCTCTTGAACTCCGCGGTCGTCGACTCCCACGCGGCTTCCGCATCTCCCCCCTCGAGGCGGGACAGAAACATCTCGGCGATCGCCCGACCCTCAGCGGGCCCCGGACTGGTCGCCTCGCGGCTCCACAGCAGGAATCCCCCGGCGATCGCCGCAGCCAGTGCCACGACGACAGTGAGCAGCACGTTCTTCGACATCGATGCTTTCTCGATCAATGCTTTCTCGGCGGTGTTCGTGCGAGCGTCGTTCGCGTCCCGGGTCAGGGAAGCGAGATGCCCTCGCCACCGGCCCTGGTTCCCGCAGCCCGCCAAACGGTGAGATCGACATCGTCGCCGACGGTCCGCACCGATCCATCCATCATCGCCGTGACGACGAGACCCGGGTGATAACTACGGGCGGTGATCGCGGCGTAGGTGGGCGCGGTCGTCGATTCCCCGTCGCGGGCGCTCTGCACGTCGACGTCGTAGGTGACGCCTCCACTGACGTACGGCACCTTCGTGTTGGGCGTGCAGGTGGTGGTGAATCCCGTCTCGTGGGCGTCCCCCTCGACCCATTCCGTGTGACCGTTGGTGTCGAAGGTACCTCCGAAAAACGACGCCAGGGCCGCTGGTGTCATGGGCGGGGCCACGCCGAGGGTCGACGGCGATCCAGTGTCCCACACGGCTGCCTGGTAGGCCTTGCATTCGGCGATGGCCAGCGTCTTGCTGGTGCCGTCGACCATGTCGGCAACTTTGAACCGCCGATTGGGAGCGAAGGCACCGTCGCCCGGCGTGTCACTGACCGGATCGTAGAGGAACCAAGTCCCCTCGTTGAAGCAGTAGTTGAGAGGGTAGTGGACGATCGTCGGTGTCTGCCGTTCCTTGTCGTTCACCTCGGAGGGACAGATGAATTGAGCGATCCGCATCCGCGCCACTTCCGGGTGGGCGGTGAAGGGAATCTGGGTTTTGAAGTCGATGAGCGCCGCGACGGAGCCCTGCTCGAGGAAGGGGAGCAGCCGAGCTTGAGCGGAGAAGGGATCGAAGGTCGTCGTTCGGGGCAGCTCGCAGAACGGCGGGAAAGACTTTTTCGCCGATTCGTAGTTCAGCAGTGCCAGGCTCGCCTGCTTGATGTTGTTGGAGCACTGCGCCCGGCGGGCGGCCTCCCGCGCGGCCTGGACGGCAGGCAGGAGAAGGCCGATGAGCGTGCCGATGATGGCGATCACCACCAGCAGTTCGACGAGAGTGAAGCCGGATCGTCGCATGGGTCGTGATCTCGCAGGGGGTGGGCCGAGCGTGGAACCGAGGGACGGGTCGTGCCCCGAAGGAACCGCGACTGATCGCCCCATTGTGACGAATTCCCCGACCGTGGACAGTTCGCTCCCCCGTTTTCCACGTTCGAGCACGGGCCGTTCTCGACCCGTGCCACAACGACTACAACCCCTGTCGGCCGCGCGGCGGCCTGAATGGGCGGTGATGGCCTGAGACGACATGCTGAGCCGAGAGGTGCCACCGATGGACGATCCGGTCTTCCCGCGCCGTGCCTGGCTCCTGGCGGCCGCGACCGCCGTGACTGCCGGGCCCCGCTTGGCCGCACACGACCTCGACCGGTCGTGGCCCGACGGGCCGATCGTCGGCGCGCAAGTCAGCGGCGTGGCTGTGGATGCGAACGGCCGCGTGCTCGTCCTCCACCGCGGCGAAAACCACTGGATGCCGCAGGGGGCTTTCCCACGCCGGAAGATCAGGCAGCCGACCGTGCTCGTCGTCGATCCCGACTCGGGGAAGGTCGTGCAGACGTGGGGCGCGAACACGTTCATCATGCCCCACCAGATCGTCGTCGCCCCCGATGGAAACGTGTGGGTGGTCGACGTCGGACTGCATCAGGTGAGCGAGTTCGATGGTGCGGGGAAGAAGGTCCGGTCGATCGGCGGCCCGCAGGTGCGGTTCAACATGCCGACCGATCTGGCCTTCCTCTCCGACGGGGCGTTCGTCGTGTCCGACGGCTACATGAACAGCCGGGTGGTCACGTTCGACCGCGACGGGAAACTCGTCGCCGCCTGGGGCACGAAGGGTGCCCGGGCCCGGCAGTTCAACGTGCCGCACAGCGTGGCGGTGGATGGCCGGGACCGGATCTACGTGGCCGACCGGGAGAACGACCGGATCCAGGTTTTCGACGCCGACGGTCGGTACGTCGCCGAGTGGACCGACGTCGATCGGCCGATCACGGTCCGCTGCGCGGGCGACACGCTGTTCGTCCTCTCGAACCTCGACGCCGACCGGGGCATCGTGCGCCGGCTCGACCTCGAGGGGCGGGAACTCGACTCGTTCCCGACGAGGCCGGCCGGTACGACCGAAGACTTCGAGTGGCCGCACGGGCTGGCCGTGGCGGCTGGCGGACGGGACGTGTACGTCGGGTTCACGCTCACCGGCAGGCGCGTCCACAGGTACCGGACCGGAGATGCGGCAGGGGTGGAATGAGTTTCGCGACAGCCCACGACCACCCCGTGGTCACGGCGTGGGGTATGCTGCCGGCCCGAGGCGGCGCGTGCCTGGGTGGGCTCGTGGAAGTCACAAGGGAGTCGACGATGACCGCTTCCTCCGTCACGCGCCGGCGGCTCGACTTCCGCTCCTGGGACGACCTGCTCGCCGACGCCGAGCGCCTCGCGCACCGCGGCTACGACCGCGCCGGAAGATGGTCGCTGGCGCAGGCCCTGGATCACGTCGGTGCCGGGCTGCGCGTGGCGCTCACCGGCTCGACCAAGCGGATGCCGTGGGTGATGCGGATGTCGGCGCGGAGCTTCGCTCTGCCGGTGATGCGCGCTTGGCGGTGGATCCCTGCGGGCATTCCGGCGCCCGAGTGGTGGCAGCCGCAGGTACCCGCCGACGCCGATGACGCCGCCGCGGTCGAGCGTTTCCGGGCGGAGGTGGCGGCGTTCCGTGCCCATGCGGGGCCGTATCACCCCCATCCGGCGTTCGACCGGATCGATCGGGATGCCTACGCCGATCTGATGCTCATCCACGCCTCGCACCACCTCGGCTTCCTCGTGCCCCGCGGGTGACGACCCACGATCGCCGTCGTTGTCCCAGGGGCATGGTGGCATCGCGGTGGGGCATGCCCGCGGTGCCCGAGTGCTTGAAGCACATGGCGTTCCTGGAGGCGACCCGTATAGTGTGCCGGGGCCGGGAATCCTTCAGGGGACGTCCCGAGCCCAGCCCGCCACCAACAGAGACACCCATGCTCAATCGCAGCGCCGTCGTCGTTCGGCCGAAGGAGCCGTTCGTGGCGTGGCTCAAGTCGATCGAGGACCTGCACCTCCCCGACGTGACGCAAGCGCAACTCGGCACGACGCTCTACCTCGTGCCCGCCTGGGAGGACCCCGCCGACGCCGAGAAGGTGCTCGGACGGGTCCACGACGAGATCTTCTGCCGGGAGCTCGAGAGCTGGTTCACCGACGAGGCCACGTGGCCCAAGCGGCGCTCCCTGGATCTCTTCAAGCAGTGGTTCGACGTCGTCCACTTCGATCTGGTGCAGGACGTCGGCCGCGGGCCGATCGAGAACGACGAGGGGCCGGAGGAGCGGCACCGGTTCGGCCCTCCGCCTCCGCCTCCGCCGCGCCGACCGCCGCCGAAGAAGCCGCGGCGGTGACGAGGCTGCGGGCGATGTGGCCGGGATGCGGCCGGGGTGGAGGCGAGAGCGGCGGTCGCACCCGGGGTGTCTCGGGCCACTCTGGGCCGGCCCGACGACCCCGTTGCTCCGAGGTCACGCGATGAGTGCGCCGCCGTCGGGGCAATTTTCGGGGCAATCGTCGCCGGGGCCACCGTCACCGGTCGCCGGGAAGTGGATGTGCGTCGGACCAGCGGCCCTCACCGTCCTGACCTGTGGGTGGGGGACTTGACCGCGACCGGTCAGCGCACGGCGCGATTGCGGCCCAGGGCCGCCCGCTCCTGCCAGCGGAGCACGAGGATCGTGATCAGCGTCGCCACCAGGACCTGCGCGGCGAGAGCCGTAAAGGGAATCCACAGGGCCGGATCGTAGGTGCCGAGATTCTGCCATAAGGCCGGCACGCCCTCCCCCTCGTTGCGGCAGCCTCGATGGGCCCAGTAGAGCGGTGAGAAGAGCTTCGCGAGCACGGCGAGCACTCCGCCCCTGATCGGCAGGATCGTGGCCCCGAGCAGGATCTGCGGCGTGATCAACAGCGGCACCGCCAGCACCCCCTTGTCGGTCGAGCGGACGCAGGCCGAGACGATGAGCCCCATGACCCCGGCGTGGCCAACTACCTGCGGCTCGACAGTTCCGGCCGGAATCGCTGGGGCGATTACTCGGCGCGCCAGGTCGATCCCACCGACCCGACCAGGTTCTGGACGGTCCAGGAGTTCGCCAGCTCCACCAACGAGTGGCAGATGCGCGTGACCGAACTGCGGTTCACCGCCGTGCCGGAACCGAGCACGGTCGTGCTCTTGGCGGGCGGCGCGGGCGTGGCGGCATGGGCCCGGTTGCGAGAGGGCCCGCGCTGCCTTGTGGGGCTCTGGGCCAACGGCGATACTCGCACCGGCCGCGAGGCCGTCGCAGCGCGGGCGCGACTTTCCCCGGTCCTCCTTTCCGGCGGAATCCCTTCGTGCACGAATCCCCCGCCACGCCCGTCTCCACGTCGGCCGCGCCGGCGTTTCTGCCCGCGTCGCGGCTCCCGACATGGGGCGTCGCCGACCTGCCCGACACCAGTCCGATGGGCCTGCGGAACTGGAGGTCGTTCATCGGCCCCGGCATCGTCATGTGCGGCATCGCGCTGGCCGGCGGGGAGTGGCTCGTCGGCCCCGACATCACCGCCCGGTACGGCGGCGGACTAATGTGGATCTGCTCGATCGCGATCCTCGCCCAGGTCTTCTACAACATCGAGGTCGGCCGCTACGCCCTGGCCACGGGCGAGCCGATCCTCACCGCCCGC
>RFRL01000125.1 GCA_009924545.1 Planctomycetia bacterium
CGTTTCCGAGTCGGGGCCGACGCTTCCGGCCGAGCCATCGGCATTGTCCCCCCCGGGAGAAACCACCCTGGAACCGGTGGACCGCGTGGTGCGGGTGTCGGCCGACAGCCTCACCCGACTGGTGGGCCTCGCCGGTGAGTCGTTGGTGGAAACCCGGCAACTGCGGCCGTTCGTCGATTCCCTCCTCGCCCTCCGCGCCGCCCAGGTCGAAGTGTGCGATGCCGCCGCCGGTGTGGAGGACCGTTTGAGCGAAGAACGTGCGGGGACGTCGTCCCCGCTGGTGGCGATGGTGGAGCGAGTCCGCCTGCGCTGCGAAGAGTCGCTCCAGGCGATCAACCGGCACATCGAGGATTTCGAGAGCTTCGCCCGGCGCAACGAGGATCTGTCGGGACGTCTCCACCACGAGGTCATCAGCAGCCGGATGCGCCCCCTCGCTGATGGGTTGCGGGGTTTCCCCCGCCTCGTGCGCGACCTGTCCCGCTCGCTCGGGAAGCTGGCGCGGCTCGAGGTCCATGGCGAACAGACGGGCGTCGACCGCGACATCCTCGACAAACTCGAAGCCCCCCTGGCCCACCTGATCCGCAATGCCCTCGATCACGGTATCGAACCCCCGGCGGAGCGGACGGCCCTGGGCAAACCCCCGGTGGGGACGATCCGCCTCGAAGCCCGGCACCGGGCCGGGATGCTGCAGATCGTGCTGGTTGACGACGGGCGCGGAGTGGACGTGGCCCGCCTCCGGTCACGGGCGGTGGAACGAGACCTGGTCGCCAGCCAGGTCGCGGAACGGCTCTCGGAGACCGAGGTCCTGGAGTTCCTCTTCCTGCCCGGTTTCTCCACCAAGGAGCAGGTCACCGAACTCTCCGGTCGGGGCGTCGGTCTGGACGTCGTCCAGAGCATGGTGAAGGCGGTCGGCGGCACCGTCCGCGTGGCGAGCCAACCAGGTCGCCAGACGGTGTTCACACTCCAGTTACCGATCACCATGTCGGTGATCCGGGCGCTGCTGGTCGACATCGGCGGCGAACCCTACGCCTTCCCCCTGACCCGTATCGATCGTATTTTGTTGTGCCGTCACGCCGACGTGCGGACGATCGAAGGGCGCCAGTATTTCGACCACGACGGCGGCTCGATCGGCCTCGTGGTGGCCGCGCAGATCCTCGACGTCGACGGCGGCACCGCCCCAGGCGATCCCATGCCGGTGGTCGTGATCAGCGATCGGGGCCAACGCTTCGGGTTGGTCGTCAACGCCGTCCTCGGGGAGCGCGACCTGGAGGTCCGGCCGCTCGATCCCCGGCTCGGCAAGGTGCCTGACATCAGCAGTGCGTCGTTGCTCGAGAACGGCCACCCGGTGCTGATCGTCGACGTCGAGGACCTCGTCCTGTCGATCGACAACGTGCTCATGGGCCGCCGGCTGTCGCGGCTGGAGTTCGAGCGGATCGCCCACCAGACGCGGCGGTCCAAACGGGTGCTCGTGGTCGACGACTCGATCACGGTGCGCGAATTGGAGCGGCAACTGCTCCAATCCCGCGGCTTCACCGTCGACGTCGCGGTCGACGGAATGGACGGCTGGAACGCCATCCGCGGTGCCGACTACGATCTGGTAGTCACCGACATCGACATGCCGCGGATGGACGGCATCGGGCTGGTGTCGCTGGTGAAGAACGACCCCTCACGCCACCACATCCCCGTGGTGATCGTGTCGTACAAGGACCGGGAAGAGGATCGGCTGCGCGGACTCGACGCCGGGGCCAACCGCTACCTGACCAAGAGCAGCTTCCACGACGAGACGTTCCTCCACACCGTCATCGATCTCATCGGAGAGCCCAACTGACAGCGCCGCCACTGACGGTCGGCGGCGCCCCGGGAACCACAGCGTGCGCATCGCCATCGTGAACGACATGCGGGCCGCCTGCGAGGCCCTCCGCCGCATCGTGGAGGGCCGCACCGGCCACGAGATCGCCTGGACCGCCGTCGACGGCGTCGAGGCGGTGGCCCTCGCCCGTCGGGACCGTCCCGACCTGATCCTCATGGACCTGTTGATGCCGCACCTCGACGGGGTGCAGGCCACCCGGCAGATCATGGCTGCCGCGCCGTGTGCGATCCTCATCGTCACCGCCACCGTGAGCGGCAATATCTCCCTGGTCTACGAAGCGATGGGGCACGGGGCCCTCGACGCGGTCGACACCCCGGTGCTCGGCCCCGCCGGGGAGCATGGCGCCGATGCCCTCGTGGAGAAGATCTCGACGATCGCCAAACTCGTCGGTACTGGCACCGAGAGCCGGCGCCCGGCGCGGCCGGTCTCGACCGCCAATCCACCCCGGCTCCTCGTGATCGGCGCGTCGACCGGGGGGCCGAAGGCGGTGTCGGACCTGCTCACCCCGCTGCCCCGCGACTGGAACACCGCGGTGGTGATCGTGCAGCACGTCGATGTCGCCTTCGCGCCGGGTCTGGCGAAGTGGCTCGCCGATCGTACCGGAAGGGTCGTGCGCGTCGCCGAGTCGGGACAGTCTCCCCTCGCCGGCGACGTCCTCGTGGCGGGCACCAACGACCATCTCTTGCTCACCGGAGGGCGTGTGCTGGACTACCGGGAGGAGCCCCGCGACGTCTTTTTCCGTCCGAGCGTCGACGTGTTCTTCGAGAGCGTCGCCACCCACTGGCCGCAGACGGGGGTCGCCGTGCTGCTCACCGGGATGGGCAAGGACGGCGCCCGGGGACTGCTCCGTCTCAAGGAACGGGGTTGGTACACAATCGCCCAGGACGAAGCCACCAGCGTGGTGTGGAGCATGCCGAAGGCCGCCATCGACCTGCATGCCCAGTGCGACGTGCTGCCAGTCGGTCAGATCCCGCGGGCGGTGATCCCCCGGCTGACGAACTGACAGCCCGAACTGACGGCACGGCAGGTCCGCCGGCACGCGATCTCCGATTCAACGATCTGCCGGCTCACCGATCAGATCGAGGCAAGCGAGGACCATCGCTTCGCCACCGCGGAGCGCGACCACCTGCACCCCGATGGGAAGGCCGGCACTCTCCCGATCAACCTCCCGGGCCGCGCGGATCACGGGATCAGCGCTCCACCGCCGGGTGGCTTGCTCGTCGGGCCGGACGCGCCCGATCGGCACCGTGCCGGCCGGCAGATCGAGGAGATTGGCGAGCATGCACGGGGCGGCGGCCAGCACGAGCGGCGCCGCCAAGCCGTGCCGCAGGGCCGGCACCGCCGAGACCGGGCAGAGGAGGGCGTCGAAGCGGGCCCCGAGGCCCGTCACCCGGGTTGCCAGGGCCTCCCGGGCCTCCGCCAACCGGGCCAACCCGGCATCGTTCCTGGGCCCCGTGGCCGCCAGCCCCGTGGCCTCGATCCGCCGGCCCGTCAGGCGCGCCGACCAGGCGACCACCCGCCGCCAGGGCTGGGGCAGCCCCGACATCGCCAGCAGTGTGGCCACCGCGGGGATCGGGCGCTCTCCGCCGAAGAGCCGACGGATGTCGGCCCCGCCGTCGGCCGACAAGAGCGCCAGATGCAGCCAGGCAGCCGCGGTCGCCAGACCGCCGTCGATCCTCTCCACGGCGACTCCCCGGGCCACGAGGCGGTCGACTGCGTCCGCCACGCCGCGCCGCACCGCCGCCGATGCACCCACCGGACCGGCGTCGTCCCACCATCCGATCCGGAGCGGTCGCTGGGGTGGCGGTGCGGCACCCGACGGTTCGATGGCGTGCCAAGCGAGGCGGAGGTCCGTCACGGTCCTTGCCAGGAAGCCCGACCGGGGGCGGACGAGCGCGAGCCCGGGCACATTGTCGAACGCCCCCCCTTCCCCGAGGGCGCCCGTCCGGGGCAACAGCCCGCAGATCCCGCACGCATGCGCCGGCTGCCGGATGCTGCCGGCGAGATCGTTTCCCACCGCCAGCGCCACGACACCCGCCGCCACCAGGGCCGCGTCGCCGCCGCTGGAGCCCCCCGGGCCACGGTCAACGCGGTCGGGATGGTTGGTGCGACCGTACACCGGATTGTCGGTCTCGTGCAGGTACATCGCCTGCGGCACGTTGGCCTTGCCAACGATCAACGCCCCAGCCCGGCGGAGGAGGAGCACCAAGCGGCAGTCGGCGGGGTCGACCAGCCCATGCCGACGCCGGATGCCGAGGGTCGTGGGCAGGCCGGCGACCGGGAAGCACTCTTTCACACTCACCGGCACGCCGGCCAACGGCAGTGCCCGCCGATCACCGGCGTCGAGCGCCGCTGCCTCACGGGCCGCCGCGTCGTGCCTCGGCAGGACCAGGGCGTTGAGTCGGGGATGTGTTGCGGCATGACGCCGAACATGGTCTGCCAACACCTGGCTGGCGAGTGTCCCACCGGTGACGGCGGCGGCGATGCTCGCGGCGGAATCCATGGCGCTGCCCTCCGTGGCAGGCCCCCCGGGAGCACGCCGGGGCGACAGGGCGCAGCCACCCCCTTGGACCGACGGATCACAACGCCGGGCCCCACACGTCGGCGGCCCACACCACGCCGGCATCGAGGATGACGCCGGCGACGAACACGGTGTCACCCACGGCGGCTGCGGGCGGGCGCCGCGAGACCACCACCACACGCCGCGGAGCACCGGCGGGCACCACGGCGCCGGCCTCTTCGAGGACCACCTGCGACGACCATACCCCCGCCTGCTCCGTGGTCCGGTGGAGAACCCCCACCAACACCACGCCCTCGGAGTCGCGATCGACGCGCTCCAACCACGTCACTCCCAAAGCACGGAGATCCTCGACCCGTCGCCCGCCGTCTGCCTCCCGCAAGGCGGCGCCGGACAACTCGTGGCGCGGGGCGACAAGTGGCGCAGCGGCTTCGGTCGCGTCCTTGTCGAGGGTGACCAGGCGCTCGGCGGCGGCGGCGAGGGCCCGATACCACTCGCCGAGCAGCGGTTCGCGCCCGGCCCCTCCGTCGACTCCGGCGAGGGCACCGGCAGCGGCTTCGGTGCGGGCGACCGCGTCCGCCAAGGGAGCGTGATCGATCGGCCCCTGCCGGGGCCCCTGCCACGCAGACTGCTGCGTTGCCCCGGGGAGCGACAGAGGGCCACCATCGACTCCGGGCCCGGAACCGGGCGCCGGAGCCGGGGAAGCCGAACGTGCAGCGGCCAACGCGTCATCCGGCTGTCCCGGCGGCGGCTCCACTTCCGGTGTCCCCCCGGAAGCGACCGTCGCCCCAGCGGTGGCTGGCGGCGGGAGCCGGTCCATCGCCGCAGGCACCACCCCCCCGGGCGCCGCCGACGGTAAATCATCGAGGCTCGGCTGGCGGGACGGCGGGCGTGCCGACCGGACCCGTGTGGGCAACAACGACCGCACCGGCTCGGGCAGCGCCCGTGCGATCCGGAAGGGATCACGTTGGAATCCCCACAGGAGGATCGCGTAGGCCACCGGGATCGCCAGCACGCCGCCGAGCACGATCCCCGCCACCTGACGCAGCCCCCCGCCGGTGGCTCGGGCGTCACTGGACCGCGTCCTCCCAGCGGTGGCGGTGACGGCAGCCAGTTCGGCGGCCAATGCTGCAGCTTCAACCCCACCCTGCGAGTCGCCACTGTACGACTCCGACCCCGGCCCGACCCCCTCGAAGCCTGTCGACTCCTCCACGACGGCGTTGAACAGCGCCGACTCCGACGGGAAATCGGCCGCTTGTTCCCCCTCGTCGTTGAGCTGCTCGTCCAAGTGCCCGTCGAGCACCGTCGCGACATCCTCGCCACCGTCGTCGGGAGAGGCATCGGGCACGAAAACCGTGGGGGGCCTGACACCGACCCCCTGGACGTGGCCCGATGCATCGTCCGCGGGGGACGTCGCGAATCCTCCGCTCTCCTCGAAGCCCGGCTGGCCGTCCCCGCCCACCGGGACCGGGGACATGGCATCGGCCGCGATGCCGGCGAAGCTCACCTCGTCAGCAGGCGGCGCGGATCGCCCGTCGTCTTCCCACGCATCGGCGACGAGCCGGTCGGGGGGTGGCAACTCGTCGTCCGCCGGCGGGTACACCGTGAGCGGTGGCACCGGGTGCCGATCGGCGGACGGCCCATCTGTGGAAGGCTCATCGGCGGACGGATCGACGTCCTCCGGCGACCGATCCGGTGGATCGCCCTTGCCAACCATCATGCCTCCACGCACCACTGGACGAGAGCGGATGCTCCGGCAGCCCTCCCGAAGTCTACCAAGGTCGCTGCCGGAGCGACGGTGCCACTCCCGGCGCCGGACCGGGCAGGGGTGCGGGTATGCTGGGAATCGACCGTGCCGCACCCACCCGCGGCCCCCGTTCCCCGGCCCCTGCCATCATGCTCGACGCGCTCGTCATCGCTCCGCACCCCGACGATGCGGAACTGGGCATGGGGGGCACGATCGCGCTGTTGCGTTCGCAGGGCAAGCGCGTCGGGATTCTCGACCTCACCGACGGCGAACCAACCCCGCGTGGATCCCCGGAAACGCGGGCCCGCGAAACGGCCGCCGCCACTCGCGAACTCGGCCTCGACTGGCGGGAGAACCTCGGCCTCCCCAATCGCCGCCTCCGCGCCACGCTCGCAGCCCGCGCCGCCCTCGCCGGTGTGATCCGGCGGACGAGGCCCCGGTGGCTGTTCGCGCCGCACTGGGTCGATGCCCACCCCGACCATGTCGCCGCCACCCGCCTGGTGACGGCGGCGCGCTTCTGGGCAAAGCTGACCAAGTGCGACTTGCCTGGCGACCCCTGGCATCCCGAGCGGATCTACCACTACGCGTGCGTCCACCTCAAGCTGCTGGTCCGCCCGGCCTTCGTCGTCGACGTGTCCACCACCTGGGAGGTGAAACGCCGCTGCCTGGCCTGCTATGCCAGCCAGTTTCCCGGCGACGCCGCCCCTCCGACCGTCATCGACCGCGTCGAAGCGGCCGGGCGCTGGTGGGGAGCGCAGACCGGCGCGCTCTACGGCGAGGCCTTCACGGCACGGGAACCGATCGGTCTGCGGAATTTCGGTGGTTTGTTCTGACCCCGACCGTGGTCGGCCGGGATGGCCCGGCAGGGTCACAGGGACTTGGCCGGTGGCCGCCGGAATGATGTGGCTCCCCGCCTCGGTCGGTCGATAGCTGTTCGGCGGGCGCGTGGCGTCCGACCGATCCCGGAGGGCTCCCGCCCATGCCGTCCCGCGACATCAATGTCATCGCGCTGGTCAAGGGTGGCGAACGGTACGTGTTCCTCTACGACGATGACAGCCGGGAGGAAACGCTGCAGGCACTGGGCCGGTTCGCTGCCGACCCGGAGCTGAGTTTCTCCTGGTACGACGCTTCCGTCCTCGGCGACAAGGTCCGTCGCGCGCCGGTGCGGGGAGGCCGGATGCGATTCGTCCCTCCCGCCGACCGGCCGGCCTGACATGCCCGGCACCACCGACGCGCCGCGTTTCACCGTCGCTGCGGAGCGGTTCCTGGAGCATCTGGCCGCACAGCGCGGCGCTTCGCCGCTGACGCTGAAGAGCTACCGAGAAGATCTCGTCCAGCTCGGTGGCTTCCTCGAATCGGCCGGCTGCACGACGCCGGCGGAGGCCACCTCCTCGCTCCTGCGGCGCTACGCGGGTGGCCTCTCGGCGGCCGGCTACGCCGCTTCCACCGTGGCCCGTAAGCTGGCCAGCCTGCGGAGTTTCTACACCTTCGGGCAGCGGGAGGGGTGGGTGCGGACCAACCCCGCCCGACCGGTCCGGAGCCCGCGCAAGGCCCGCAAGCTCCCCCGGTTCCTCTCGGGGGATGAGATCAGTCGTCTCCTCGTCGCCCCGGAACCGCAAGCGCAGGGTGGTCTCCGCGACCGGGCGATCCTGGAACTGATGTATTCCGCGGGACTGCGCGTGCGCGAGCTCGTCAGCCTCGACGCCACCGATCTCGACCTCGGTGATGGCACGGTCCGAGTCCGCGGCAAAGGGCGGCGGGAACGCCTGGGCATCGTCGGCCGCCACGCCCGCGCTGCCCTCGAGGCCTGGCTGGCCGTCCGCCCGCCGTCACCACGGGGCCGGGGCCGGGCCCTGTTCACCAACCGGTTCGGCGGTCGTCTCAGCGTCCGGGGAGTGGCCCGGCTGCTGGAGAAGCATCTCAAGAGCGCCGGTCTGACCGGGCGTGCCAGCCCCCACACGCTGCGGCACAGCTTCGCGACTCACCTTCTCGACGCCGGGGCGGACATCCGTAGCGTGCAAGAGTTGCTGGGCCACAAGAGCCTGGTGACGACGCAGATCTACACGCACGTCACCACCAGCCGGCTCCTGGAAGCCTTCGACGGAGCCCACCCCCGCGCTCGCTGACCCGCCCTGCCCACGGACGAGCCAGGACTCGACCCCGTCACACCAATCCCCGGCGGACGGCCCACACGGCCGCTTGGGTACGGTCGGACACGGCGATCTTGCGGAGGATGTTTTGCACGTGCTCCTTCACCGTCTCCACACTGATCGTCAGCGACTGGGCGATCTCCTTGTTGGAGAGACCGAGGGCCATGTGCCGCAGCACCTGCGTTTCGCGCTGCGTGAGCGGAATGTCGGGGTCCGGGGCAGCCACCCGGTTGGCCATCGTGGTCGCCACGCGGCGCAATTCACCGGCGCGCATCGGTAACTGCCCCGCCGCCGCACCGGTGATCGACCCGAGCAACTCGGCCCGGGAAGCGCCCTTGAGAATGTAGTCATGGGCCCCACCAGCCACCGCCCGCGCGACGTAGGTCGGGTTGTCGAAGGTGGAAAGCATCACCACCTTCACGTCGGGACGGTCGGCGCGGATCCGTTCGAGGGCCGTCAGACCGTCCTTGCCGGGCATGCGGATGTCGAGGAGGACCACGTCGGGGTTGAGCTTCTTCGTCAGCTTCACCGCCTCGTCACCGTCGCTGGCCTCGCCCACCACCTTGACGTCCGATCCCGCCAGGAGGCTGTTGAGTCCACGGCGCACCACTTCGTGGTCGTCGGCAATCACGACTTTGATGGACATGCGATTCCTGGCTGCCGGGGGAATGAAGGGATGAGGACGACCTCGTCGGGTGGCATTGTGCGTTGCCCAATCCCGGCGTTCAAGGAGCGGCGGTGGCCGGCCGCGCGGCACCGGTCATGGAGGCCCGGTGCCGCTCCGCACCCGGACGCGTTGGAGCATGGCGTCGGCCCCCTGGCTGACGAGCATTGCGGCGACGCGGCGCCCCAGCGCAGCGTCGTCCTCCTCCTGTTCCTGCAAAGCCGTCGCAGTGATCCGCGACACCCCGGCAGCGTGTTCCTCGAGGACACACGCCCGGACCAGCATCCGCCCCGTCCGCCGGGCGCTGGCGACGGCGCCGATCGGGGCCAGGCACCCTCCGGCCAGGCTGGCCAGGCAGGATCGTTCCGCCAGCACCGCGCGGTGGGTGAGCGGATGGTCCAGCGGTTCGAGCAGGCGCGAGGCACGCTGGTCGTCGGCGCGGATCTGCACCACCAGGGCCCCCTGCGCCACCGCGGGCCAGAAGGCGTCGGGCCGGAGGACTGCCTGGATCCGGTGCGACAACCCGAGCCGCTCCAGCCCCGCACCGGCGAGGATCAGCCCGTCATACCGCCCCTCGTCGAGGAGGCGGAGGCGGGTGTCGACGTTGCCGCGCACCGGCAGCACCCGGAGATCGGGTCGGTGGAGGCGCACCTGGGAAACGCGGCGGATGCTCGATGTGCCGATCACGGCGCCGGCGGGCAGCGTGGCGAGTGTCCCGGGGGCGCGCCCCACGAAGACGTCCCAGGGCATCGCCCGGACGGGCACACACGCCAGCGTCAGCCCCGGGCTGTCGGCGGTGGGAAGGTCCTTGAGGCTGTGGACGGCGGCATCGATCCGCTGTTCCAGGAGGGCTGCCTCCAACTCGCGCACGAACACGCCGTCGCCACCGATGCGGGGCGACACGGTGGCGGACCCTTCGTCACCGCGGGTCGTGATCGGAACAGTCTCGACCCTCGCACCGAGCGCCTCCAGGCGACCGACGACCCACGCTGTCTGCGTACGGGCGAGTTGACTGCCACGGGTACCGACACGGAGCACGACGGCTTCAGGCATCGGTGCCCTCCGCTCGGGCCACGACGGCGATGAACACGGCCCCGGCCCCGGCGGCGTCGAGCGCGTCCCGGCACGCGGCCATGGTCGCCCCGGTGGTCATGACGTCGTCGACGAGGAGGACCCGGCGCCCGCGCACGGGGCCGCGGACCCCGATCGCGCCCGCCAGATTGCCCTGCCGTTCTTCGACCGGCAACCGATTCTGCATCACGGTGGCCCGGCGGCGTACCAGCAGCGCGGCGGCGGGCAGGCCGGCAGCCCGGGCGGCGCCGCGGGCGAGGTCGGCGGCGGCACTCGAGCCCCGGCAGGCGCGCCGCAGCCAGTGCATCGGCACGGGCACCACCGTGTCGACGGCCCAGGCACGCAACTGGTCCCGATGCCGCTCCACCAGCAGCGTCGCCAGCGCCGCGGCCAGGTCGGCACCGGCGGGACGCTTGCAGCGCAACACCGCCTCGCGCAAGCGCCCCGAGTAGGGGCCCAGGACCAGGCATCCATCCACTCCCACCACCGCGTCCCGGATCGGGGCCACGGCGGCGGCGTGCCCCAGTTCCGCGGCACAGGGGCCACACAACCGGCGCTGCACGGACCCCGCCGAGCCCGCCGGATCGACCACGTCGGAGCGGCAGAAGGCACACCGCGGGGGGAGAAGCATGTCGATCGCGTCGACCGCGAGCCGGCGGACGGCCGCCGCCAGGTGGGCCTTCAGGCCCCCTTGCGGGGCGGGGGCGGTCGCTCCCATGGTCGACAGCGATTGACCCATGTGCCGTGGCGTCCTATCGTCCGCGGCCCGGCCGCGGCCCTTCCCGAGGCCCACCCTTCCGATGCCCCTCGATCGCCATGCTCATCGACCGCTACGTCGCGCGGGCCCAACTGCACGCCTTCGTGATCGTGTTCGTCAGTCTGGCAGGGCTGACGTTCGTTGTCGACGCCTTCACCAACCTCGAGGAATTCATCGGCCATGCCGCCTCGGCCGGGGGCCTGGGACGGGTCCTCGGTCATTACTACGGCTGCCGGTTGATCTCCTTCTTCGACGCCACCAGCAGCGTCATCGCCCTGGCCAGCGCGATGTTCGCCCTCTCCTGGCTGGAGCGGCACAATGAACTGACCGCCCTGCTGGCCGCCGGTGTGGACCGCTGGCGGATCGCCCGACCGACCTTCGTCTTCGCCGCCGTCGTGAGCCTCCTGGCGATGGCCAACCGGGAGTGCGTGCTGCCGCGGATCCGCCAGACGATCGCCCGCAACGCCCAGGATCTCCGTGGTGACATGGCGCAGCCGTTCGAGGCCCGGTACGACCACCGCACGGAAATCCTCTTCCGCGGCCGCTCGGTCCAGGCTGGACCGGGCCGGATCGAGGCCCCGAGCCTCCTCCTCCCTCCGACCCTCGGCGATCACGGCACGAGCCTCGATGCGGCCGAAGCGTTCTGGCGTCCCGCCACCGAGCAACACCCCGCCGGCTACCTGCTCCGCAACGTCAGTGAACCGACCGGCATCGACCTCCTCCCGGCAGTGGAGCAGGGGGGGCGAACCGTGATCCACACCCGGGCCGGATCCGACTGGCTCCAGCCCGGTGAATGCTTCGTCGCCAGTGACGTCACCTTCGAGCAGCTCATCGGCTCGACCAACTGGAGCCAGTACTCGTCGACGCCGGAGTTGGTCCGGGCCGTCGCCAACCCGGCGCTCGGGGTGGGGGCCGAGATCCCCCTGCGGATCCACGCCCGTCAGGTGCAGCCGCTGCTCGACATGGCGCTGGCCATCCTCGGCATCCCGCTCGTGGCCGGACCGTCGCGCCGGAGCATTTTCGTGGCGGTGGGCTGGTGCGTGGGCCTGACGGTAGTGTTTTTCATGATCGTCCTCGGCTGCCATGCCCTGGCCACCGGCTACATGGTGTCGCCCTCGGTCGGGGCCTGGATGCCGGCGGTGGTGCTCCTGCCGCTGGCTGCCTGGATGGCCCAGCCGATGTGGGAGTGACCGGGCCCCCTCTGCTCATGGCTCGGTGCCATGCTCACGGCGTGGGAACAGCCGCTCAGGGCGCGGGAGGTGGACCACCGGCCCCGGGCGGGGATCCTGCTGCCGGCGCACCACCGGCTGCCGGATCGACCGCGGGCGGCGGCAGCACCTCGAGGGTCCGCGCCACCAACGGAGCCAGTTCGGCCAGCGGCACCACAGCGGCGGCATCGGGTGGCACCTGCCACGCCAGCACGCTGCAGAACTCCTGCTCCTCGTTGGCCGACACCCAGACCTCCCCGAGCCCGGCCACCTCGAGCACCTTCCACCGGCCCACCTGACCGGTGCGCGACGTCTCTTCGCGGAGTTGGCCCCACTGCGCCCCCTGGCGGGAAGGGTCGGCCCGCACCTGCTGGAGGATCGCCGCCTCCACGTCCTCACGGCGCCGCTCGGCCTTGGAGACGACCCCCAGCGCCAGGACCGCGGGCGCGGCCCCTGCTGCGGCGGCGTGTTCGAAACCGGTCTGGAAGCCGGGTACGTCGGGGAGGAATGCCGGCCGTCCGCGCGGGGGCGGCGTGGCGGGGTCGACCTGGCCGGTGAAGACGCGTGGCACCCGCACCGCCACCCGGCCTCCGGCCGCC